>NZ_CP162134.1 GCF_040833955.1 Leptospira sp. WS60.C2
TGATCACCATTGCAGTTGCAAATCAAAAAGGCGGAGAGGGAAAAACAACTACTTCTTTGAATCTTGCCATGGGATTGGCTCGCCGAAATCTCAAAACTTTACTCATCGATATGGATCCCCAGGCAAATTCCACTGGGATTTTCTTAAACCCTGAGACAGTGGAAAAAGACTTAGCTCACCTGTTTCAAAATTCGGCGAACCTAAAAGATATCATCACACCAGCGTATAACAACCATTTATGGGTAGCTCCATCTAGCATGCGTTTGGCGGAAATGGAAACTGTTTCGGTGAACTCAGTGGAAGCTCCCTATATTTTGAGAGATTCTCTCTCGGGACTCAAAGACTTTGATTTTGTCATCATTGACTGCCCTCCATCCCTTTCTATTTTTACAGTGAACAGTTTGGTTGCGGCAAATTACGTACTCATTCCTCTACAAGCGGAAAAGTTTTCCATGGACGGAATCATGGGTCTCCAGCAGACCATTTCTTCGATTAAAAAAAGAATTAACCCTGATCTGGAAATCCTGGGAGCACTCATCACCCAGCTAAAACCGCAAACCCTACTCACTAAAACCATATTACCTGTTCTCACCAAATACTTCCGGATTTTTGAACACACAATCTCGGACGGGGTAGCGATCGGCGAAAGCCATTTGGCAAAAAAGTCAGTTTATGATTACAACCGAACGTCCCGGCAATCCCAAGAGTATGAAGGTTTCATTGAGGAGGTTTTAAATGAGCTTAAAAAGTAAACGTTTAGGAACCCTCGCCGATATCTACCAAGCTGAAAATTTGGATGGTACCATTCGCACCATTCGATTGGATAAAATCCAACCGTCGGAACACCAGCCTAGACAAGAACGAAAAAAAGGAATCGAGGAATTGGCGCAGACCCTAAAGGCAGATGGGCTTTTACAGCCCATCATCGTTTCCAAAGGGGAAAAAGAAGGTAGTTATAAAATCATCGCAGGGGAACGTCGCTACCATGCCGCGAAATCCTTAGGTTGGTCTGAAATTGAATGTAAAATTTTAAACCGACCCGACAAAGAAATCTACAAACTTGCCGTCATTGAAAATCTACAAAGAGAAAATCTCTCTCCCTATGAAGAGGTAGATGCCCTACTCTTTTTGAAACATTCCTATCAATACACTGACCAAGAATTGGGTGACCTCTTCGGGAAAAGTCGAAGTTATATGACAGAGGTCCTCTCCATCACCTCCATGTCGAAGGCAGATTTGGAGAAATGCAAAAAGAACGAAATTTACAACAAAAACCTGCTCGTCCAAGCGGCACAAGCAGCCAAAAAAGGAAGTTTAGATGAGTTCCTTACCCTTTACCATAAGGGCGCACTGAAGACAGTCAAGGACGCAAAGGACTTTAACAAACAAGCCAAATCAGGAGAGGGGGCAAACGTCAAAACATCCTCTCTGTCGGGTTATAAAATCCGGCGCACAAGTGTTGGAATCCAAATCCAATCTGACGATGAAATTCTTTTGGGAGACATCTACAAATTCATCCGCAAAGAATTATCAAAAAAATACGGTGATTCGGCGTAACCCAAACATGTACTAAGCAGTCAAGTACTTAGGAAAAAAATTTTAAGTACCGATAGGGAAAAACACTGTACGAACTTGACAGCTGCCAGAATCCGACAATAATGTGACATAATAAAAGTTTTGATTGGTTTGAGCAAACGCCTTTTCTGAAAAGAGAAGGTGTGGGGTGAGTTTTGCCCCAACCCGACTTATAAAAAAATCCCCTGGTAATCCAGGGGGTCGGGGTTTCCCGAAGGAATGTTGTTGGATGAGACATAATTAACATTATGTCAGATAATGTCAACTCCTTCAAAGTATTTGCTTAAATTTAGTTTCATTTTTGCAGAAAAAACGGAGGAGCTTTGTGAGCGACCAGCGTCATCCCTATATCCGTCTGATGACCGACATCATAGATTCAGGTGTCTGGGCAGGGTTGTCCCATGCGGCAAAGACCCTTTACCCCGTCTTACTAAAATTCAGTGATTACAACTTTAAGCCGGTTTGGCCCAATACAGAAACTCTGATGCGACTGACTGGGTTCAAAACCAAAAAGTCGATTGTCACAGCCAAAAAGGAACTCACTCGGGCAGGGCTTTTGTACCAAGTTCCAGGAAGCGGAAGAACATCCACACGATATCACTTTTCCTTTCACTATGAGGGTTCCAAAATTACCCCTCTGGGAGATACACAGATACACCCCAGGGGAGTCGAATCAGGAATCCCTGAGGGATCAAACTCGGTCACAAAGGGGGGTTCTGACGGGACCCCTAACCATATTAATATAACTATATCCAATACAAACCATGTACCCGCAGCCAATGGAAAAGAGATGGGAGAAGTCGCTGGTGCGACGAAAGAAGGAAAAAAAGATTTTGAATCATTGGTGGATCTATTCGGACCAGAAATCGCTCTGGAAGCCTATCGAAAAGCAGTGAGTTTGCATATGGAATCCAATGTCTCGTATGTACAAACACTTTGCAGAGAACTTGTGAGTTTACAACGAAAAGATATGCTTAAAACTGAGCACTTTCAAGGAAAGGAATCAGTTCTCCCCCACTCTGCTTCCTGGGCAGGATTTTTGTCCTGGGCTTCAAAAGAATTAACAGAATCTTCCTTTCGGCAGCTGGAAAAAATCCAAGTGGAAACCGACGGAAATGTGATCATTGTCACCTCTCCCGTTCTTGGTCATTTGCGGCAAATCATTCAGATGTATTTTACGGAGAGAGTGAAACCTGTCGTTCTTGTTGTGTTTACAGAAAAAGAAGAAGGGTCACGTGTCAGTGAAATTCGATAGACTGAATAGAAAAACGGTATTTTTTGGAAGGAATCATAACTGAAAGAAGCGCATGAAAGATCATTTAATTCGCACAAGTCACCCCTACTCATTGCCCATCCAATCCGTCTCGACGACGGGAACCTACGAAATCAAAAATAACGAATTTCTGTCATTTTTTGAGGAAAAGGACCAGTCCTCTCTTTCTTCGATCATTTTCCAATTTGATGACGTTGTCTTTTTTAATGGGATTGAGCTTTTGCCGGGGAAGGATGGATTGGATTTTTTTCCTGATTCCTTTCGTTTTGAGTTATCGCACGACGGTAAGTATTGGGAACCAATTTTACAGGAATCCTCCTTTCGAAAATCGTTCAAAACATCTGCCAAATGGCTTTTTTCCTTAACGAGTGCACGTTACATCAAATTCATTTCTAAAATTGCAAGAAAAGCTAGTAACGGGAAAAACCGAATTAGTTTTGGTCCTTTAAAAATATTAGTCAGTGGTGTTCAGTCTATCCAAGTGAGTTCGGAACTCGACCGCTTGTATGTCAAAGAAAACCTATTTGATACAAGACCTGATTATGGTTGGTCTTCCAAAAAAAAAGAAGAACCGACAGATGAGTATGTGATCTTAGATATGGGATCGGTCAACCGCATTGAAGAATTTCGGATGCTCACAAAAAACGATCCAGTTACCAATTTTCCAGAAAGGTTTATTGTTTATTACAGTGAAGATGATCTCACCTGGCATCAGTTACACGAGGAAAATTACTTTCTCTCAGAACCTGGCACATGGTATAAGTGGCGTTTTCCACCTGTCAACTTGCGATTTTTAAAAATTGTCTTCATTGATGAGAAACAGGCAAACAAAAAGGAATACGTAACTGAAGTCATCGAAATCGAACTCTATTCTAGTGCTGATAAAAAAGAATCTGGTGGTCCGACAAGGGAACCACTCCCCTATGCATCTGTCTTACGATCTGGTATCATCCGACTTGCAGTTGATGGCGAAGTAAAAGAAGGTGTGGTTGTTCAATCCAATGACAGACGCCTCCGTGATGCGACCACAGAATATCGTGGGATTGTGGAACTTGCATCTGATGGGGAAGAAAAGGCCGGTGTTGCGGTACAAGGGAATGATAAACGTCTAAAAATCGCCACTGAACTAACCCATGGTCTTGTCCGATTGGCAAGAAGTGGAGAATCACGACCAGGTTTGGTTGTGCAATCAGATGATGAAAGACTTCGCAGTGCTTCCACAGAACATCCTGGTATCGTAGAGCTTGCGTTAGATGGTGAAACGAGACCAGGTGTTGCGGTACAAGGAAATGATTCGCGACTACGTGTTGCCACGAAAAAGTCCGTTGGTCTTGTACAACTGGCAGAATCGGGTGAAACAGCAACTGATAAAGTTGTGACTGGAGATGATCCGCGTCTTCGCGATGCCACTACCACTTCCAAAGGAATTGTACAATTAGCACCCAATGGTGGAGAAGAAGGAAATACTGTGGTCCAAGGCAATGACAAACGTCTCAAACTTGCGTCAACAGAAACCTACGGCATTGTGCAACTGGCACATTCTGGTGAAAGTAAAGCCGGAGTTGTCGTGCAAGGTAATGACAAACGTCTCGCCAAAGCAGGGTTTGACGAAGCAGGGATTGTACTTCTTGCCAATCATGGTGAAGCAGTCCCCGGAAAGGTTGTTTTGTCGGATGACCCAAGGCTTTCGGACAAAAGGGATCCGAAACCTCACACACACCCTTATGCCGAAAAAGAACATGATTTTAATTCCCATACAGGTCTTTTGAAAATCACGGGAGAAGCAGAGTCTAGCTCCAAAGGATTTGTTCCTCCACAAGCAAATGATGCGATTCTCTATGGAAAGAATACGAAAAACGGATCAGGTGTGATCGGTGTTTCTTCCGGAACGGGTGTTGTTGGGTTTGGTGATACCATTGGTGTTTACGGAATTGCAAAGGGAAAAGACTTGGCACGTTCTGCAGGGGTTTTGGGTGCCGGTACTACGTCACCAGGTGGACGTTTTGTATCGCAATCAGAATTTGCCATCATTGTGGATGGGAAAGGAATTCCTGAGTATGAATTATCGGGTTCTGGTAAGGCTATCTATGCCAATGGAGAATCTGTTTTTGAAGGGAATCTTCGCATTACAAAAGATGGCGGTGAAGAGTGTATTGCTCGTTATTTCCTTCTCGATGGAAAGGATGTGATCACTCCAGGTGATTTACTGGTAGCAACAGAAGAAACAGGTGTTCTGGGAAGATCCAAACACCCCTACTCTACCAATGTGATTGGTGTGGCTGTATCGAATGCAAATGTTGTCTTTGGTAAAAAAGAAAAAGGTGTGGAATACGTGCTTGTTGCACTTCTCGGTATCACAAAAATTCATGTGGATGCAACACAAGTTCCTATTTATCCTGGCGACTTACTTGTATCTGGTTTATCCTCAGGTCATGCCATCAAAGCTGACCCTTCTAAGTTAAAACCAGGAATGCTTGTCGCAAAAGCAATGGAAGCTTGCAAACGCGACAAAGGTCATATTCTTTGTATGTTAACTTTCTCCTAAAAAGAGTGGTAAAGTATCGGCGGGTTTTTTGATAAAACCTGCCTCGATTGCTCTTTGGAATAGATAAGAAACGGCATCGTGTCCTTCTTTTCCTAATCGTTTTGTGAATTCATTTACATATAAGTTGATATGGGCTCGGATTACCGCATCTTCTTTGTTCTGCGAATTTTCACGGATGTATTCCATCATCTCTTTTGGTTCTTTATATGCATCCTGTAAGCTATTTTGTAATTCTTTTTGGAACTGGAGAGCTTTCGATCTGGGAAGGTCGCGCCTGATGGCGATGGCACCAAGTGGAATGGGATATCCAGTAGACGATTCCCACCATTCTCCAAGATCGACTACCTTCTCTAGTCCTCGTTCTTCATAAGTGAAACGTTCTTCGTGAATGATGACTCCCAAACTATCGTCTTCTACTAAAAGATTGGGAATGATTTTGTCATAACGAATTGGTGTTGGTTTGTGTGTGCCATTTGTGTAGAGAGATAAAAGTAAATTTGCCGTCGTGAGTTGGCCTGGAATGTAGAGGTTTTTGTAGTTTGTTAGGTTGGTATTTGTATTTTTCTTTCGGACAAGAAGGGGTCCACACCCTCTTCCCAAAGCAGATCCTGTTTCGAGTAAGATGTATTTGTCTATGATGTGAAAAAACGCAGCAAAGGAAAGTTTTGTAACGGGGAATTTGGCTTGGAAGGCAAACTCATTTAGATTTTCCACATCGTATAGTTCTTCTTTCACTGGATACTTTGGATTTCGGATCAAATGGTAAAAAAGAAATGTATCGTTTGGGCATGGGGAGTAAGCAAGTGAAATCATAATGCTAAAAAGTATTCCTTTGATGGTGTGATGAATAATATTCGAATCAGTAAAAAAACAAACAAAAGAAGAGAAGTTCCAAGAAAGATCTTAAAACTCAGCTTCTTGGTGACATCTTTGAGCAGTAGAGTAAACGGTAAGATCAAGGTAAACATGCGACTGAGATTGTCAAACGACCTCCAATATCCTTGTTCCGCAATCGCAATCACGAGTAAACTACCAACGATCGGTATGATGAGATTGATATTTTGATCAAATGAATTTCGAATCGCAGTAAAACAAATCGCTAGCGTTGACAGAAAGGAAACTAAAAACAGAAGTTTTGGAAATTCTTTGAGTTTGAATTGGAATTTGTCATCATCGAAAAAACTTTTGACAAACCCGAAGAATGGTCCATCTGTCATGTCTTTGAAGCTAAGAGGATTGGTTCCAAGATGGTTGGGTGTATGGAGCCAGCCATAGAAGAGAAAGCTGACAAACAAAACACCAGGTAAAGAAAAAAGAAATACCTGCTTCCAATCTTTTTTAAGGAAAGCTTGTAAGACAATCGGCGCTAAGAACAGAACACCAAGTTCTCTTGTGAAAACAGTGAAAAGGAAAAAGAGAAAGGAGAAAAAGAATCTTTTTTGTGCGTAAAAATAATAACTAATGATGGCAAGGCTTACAAAAAAAGAATCTGCAACGAGTAGCAGATTGGAATTAAGCGAATAAGGAGAGAGAAGGTAAAACATCGTAAGCCACTTTGATTCTTTGGGGAGAAGTTGAAATATACAATGTACTGATGCAGCAAAAGTTCCTAAGAGTACAATGAGTGTAATGATTGGGTAATGTTCGCTGCCAATTGTATAGGAAAGAATCCCTGTCACAAATGATAAGCCAATCCGATGGTATCGAAAGTAAAAACTATCTACAATCAAACTCCAATTATGTTCATGAAACAGATCTTTTGCGAGCAGGTAGAAGAATTGTCCATCATAACCACCAGACTTATAAATCACAAAATGGGAATCGACCAGTCCTGGATTGATCTCATAAAACCCTTCCCAGATGCCAATCAATGAAGAAAGAGAGTGATTGTAGGGTGCCGTTTTGATGTAAATGATGCCAGATACTCCCAAAAGGAAGAAAAGCAAAGTTATCCAGAGTTGCCGTAGTCTCACACTCCCATTTTGTAAAATTTAATAGAATTTGAAAGGAATTTCTCTGGAATTTTCAGAAGAATCTGACAGTTTGTATCCAAAGTTGGGGCAAATGAAAGAAGTTCTCGTTACCATACAGACGGTCTACCAGTATCTAGAAAAACTAGGTCCAAAGAAGTCCTTTCAAATTTTAAAACACTTAGGTTATGAAAAACTTCTTTCGCTCACTGGAAAAGTACCTAAAGAAAGGCTGATACTTCTCACGCAGAAATTAAGTGAAGAAACGGTTGTTGAATTGGTAAACCAGATCCCAGAAAAAGTTCTGGTTGAGATGATTCGTGAGAATGACGACGATGATTTGGTATATTTCATTCATTCTTTGTCCATTCCTGATTTAGCAACTGTATCGAAAAGTATTCCACCGCAAGACGTAGGTCTTCTTGCGAAAACTCTCGGACGAGAGGCAAGCGTAGAAGTGTTGAAGAATCTTGGTATCCAAAAATCAATCGCTTTGTTAAAAGAAATTCCTATGCGCGATTTTCTTTGGTTAGTCGATAAAGTCCAACTACAACCAATCATTCAATTGGTAAATGAATTGTCTGTTGCTGATTGCAAAAAGTGGATCAAACAGAGAGGTCTTGAGGAATTGCCAATTCTTCTTACTTTTTTTGGTGTCACGAATGTATTAGAAATTTTCAAAAAACTCGGAATGAATCAAGCACTTGCCATGATGCAACTACTTGGAACACGAGAGATGATGGAGTTATCTGTTTTGTTGTCGAAAATGCAATTAGATGCAAATAAAATTCCTGCTCATCTGAATGGTAAAGCGGCTGAAAAAACTGAAAAACAAAAAACAAAAATACCTATAAAGAAAAAAACTCCACCTAAGAAAAAGAAGGTGATCAGACGATCACATTGATTTTAGGGAAGTAGATTGTAAATTTGCTTCCTTCTCCCATCGTACTTTCCACAAAAATTTCCCCAGACATCTTTTCGACTAGAGATTTGACAATGGAAAGGCCTAGCCCAGTTCCACCTATTTTTTTATTATCTGTAGATGGGATTCGAAAAAAACGATCAAAGATTTGATTTTTGTAAGTTGGATCAATACCAATCCCTGTATCCTCTACAATAATCTCTACTTTGCCGTTGGATTCTTTCAGCGAGATTCCGATTTTACCTTTGAAAGTATACTTGAGTGCGTTGACATATAAATTGGTGATGATTTGGGAAAATTCAAATTTAATTCCACGAATGTGGAGTCCTTTTTTAAGAGATAGTTCCCATTCAATCGGCTTTCCCTTTGCTAGGTGTGAATTCATATGGATAACATCTTCAATCACAGGAACAGGATCAAATATTTCGATGACTTCTGCTTCGTTGTCTTTTTCTCGAGACGTTGTGAGTTTAAGAAGGTTCTCTATGAGAAAACTCAATCGTTTCGCATTTTTGTCGATGACTTCTAACATATTGATATGTTCTTTGTTAAACGGCAAAGAGGAGTCAGATTTGAAAAATTCTAAATAACCACGTATGTTTGTCATTGGACTTCTCAGTTCGTGGCTAACATTGGAGATAAATTCATGTTGGAGGCGTTCTTGTTCTTTTCTTTCCGAATTTGGGCGAAACTGTACTTGGTATCTTTTTTTAGGTGATAAAAGTATGGAAGTAAAACTAATATCTACTTCCAGCTTGGAGCCATCTTTTGCCAGGATTTCTACATCGGGTAGTGATAACATTGTATCAGAGGATAAGTCTGAACCAAAACGTAACTGATTGGATACTTGATTTCCAAGGATGATGTCCTCGATATTCATTTTTGTGATATCGCCACGTGTATATCCAGTGAGAGATCGGAATTGATTATTTGCTTCTAAGATACTTCCAGTATCTGCGTCTACTAATGCAATGGCTTCTCTAGAGAATTCAAATAGATATCGATACTTTTCTTCAGAATACTGCAAATCAACTGCGGATCGGTCTAGTTTGATTTCCAAAATAGAGATCAAATTTTCCAATTCCGTGATCTCTTCTCTCTGTAGTTCAATTTTTGCATTAAAAGAATCTAACATTGAATTCACGAGAACTTTTACGCGATTATCTAGTTGGAGTGTTTCGTCTGTGTTTAGTCGTGAGCTGTAATTTCCTTGGAGCATGTCCAAAACAAGGGAATTGACATCCACAATGAGATGTCTAACAGCATTGAGTTTGCGATAATTGATTTGAGATGGAGCGTGCAATTTTACATTTGTAGGCTCCTGAAAGCTAGACAACTTTCGTACATCAAACACTTTCTTAGGTTCCAAAGCTGACAAGATCTCTTCAAAATCTAGAGCTGATTGTACTGCCTCTGGTTGGATGACTCGTCGGATTAACCGAAAGTAAACATCTTTTAATAAAGGGAAAAGTGTTGTCTCGTCACCTTTGTATGAGAAGACACCTTTTTGAATGAGGGGGTGTGCTGTGAGTAAATTCTTAGTCTCCCCTACTCTGAGGTGTGGATAAAAATGAGAGAGTTGCAAATCCTCCCATAAATTCCCATGGTAATCTCTGTTGGCATTCTGTAAAAATTCGATGGCTTTCTTTACACCAAGCAAAACTCCTGAGACCTCTCTGCCTGTTTTAAGAATGGCATCACCACTAAATGCCAGTAAGGTGGAAGGATATAGAATGTCATTCTTGAGAAGTGGTAGGTCTAAGGTATTGGCAAAATCTTGAAAATTTCTGAGAAATGGGCTTGAAAATGGATCTGATACGAGTCCTAGGCAATTTGGTTTTAAAAACTCTTTCTCTTCCAAAAATCCAGGTGTGTCAATGTAACGCACTTTGACTGGATTCTTGGGCGCATATTCTTCTAAGAATTTTTCGGCAAATAATCTTTCTATCGAATTGGTATGGGGTACGGGGAGAATGTAGGCCTTATTTCTTGTTAGGTCTTCTGGTTTGAATTGGAATCTGGAATAAAAGGATAAAGGTGAATGATAGAGATAAATTCCCTTATAGATTCTTTTTAGTTTTGATTTTTTTAAAAAACTTTCCTGGAGATATGCAATGGTTGGAACTTCACCAGCTTCCACACGACCAGCGTCAAGTAAAGGTAAAATGGCTTTATGGTGTGTATTGAGATGGAGTGTGACTTTGACACCGAATTCTTCGAAGTAACCTTTTTTGTAAGCTACAACAATGGGTAAGGAGCTGAGTCGACTTGTTATACAAATCTGGATCACATGGCAACAATTCCATTTCCTGGAATCGTTGCCAAATCATTATGAGAAGAATTTGCCTTAGGAGGAAAAAATCTCCTGAAGAAATTCTGTTGTTCTTTTTGTATATTCTGAGACTTCTTTTTCGTCCATTACCTTGGCTGAAAGGAGTGAAAGATCATAAATCACTCGTGCTAACTTTTTGCCTTTTTCTGGATTCACACCTTCAAACGCTTGTAAGGCGGATTTTACCAGCGGTGATTTGGAGTTTACCATTAGAGTATGGGATTTTAGCAATGATTTAGTATCTTCACGGTTCAACATTGAGTTCATTTCTGTCATTCTGCGCATAAATTCTGGTAGAAGGATCACTCCTGGAACCTCTACCGATTTAAGCGCTTCTACTTTGATTTGAACTCCCTCTTCTGGCAATGCAGACTGGAAGAGTTTTGTAATACGATTTGATTCCGTTTCATTTGCTTCGTTTACGATTTCGGATTTGGATTCTTTGTCTAACACTTGGTCAGCAAGTTCGGAGTCCACCCTCTGAAATTTCCAGTCTGGATTCTTTGTCTCTAAATGTTGGATGAGATGAGAATCAATTTTTGAATCCACTAATAAAGCTTCAAGACCTTGGGATTTGAGAAGTTGCATATAAACAGATCCCATTTCTGTTTCATTTGCATAAAAGATTTTATTCTGATTCTTTTCTTTGTTTTTTTCCCAATATTCAGAAACGGTTGAAAATCCATTTTCAGAGTTTTTGAAAATGAGATGATCTTTCATTGCATCATAGAATTTTTCATCCGTCAAAACACCATATTTTACGAAAATGGATATATCATTCCAATTTTCTTCATACTTAGTTCGATTTTTTTTGAAATCGTCGATCAATCGGTCAGCCACTTTCTTGATGATGTGGTTGGAAATCTTTTTTACCAATGGATCGTTTTGTAAGTAAGATCTAGAAACATTCAATGGTAAATCAGGAATGTCGATTGTACCTTTGAGGATCGTTAAAAACTGTGGGATTAGTTCGCTTGCATTATCGCTGACAAATACATGGTTACAAAATAGTTTGATTCCATTTTTAGAAGCCTCTAATTCGTGCGTAAGTTTTGGGAAATATAAAATTCCTTGTAAGCGGAACGGATAGTCAACGTTAAGATGAATATGAAATAGTGATTCTCCAGAGAAAGGGAAAAGGTAAGAATAGAAGTCTTTGTATTCTTCCGGTGTGATCTTTGAGGGTTCTGCAGACCAGAGTGGTTTTTCTCGGTTTGCTTTTTCCCCTTGCACGTAAATAGCAACTGGTAAAAAGTCACAATACTTCTTGATTAATTCTTTGAGTTTCCACTTATCTAAATATTCTCCAGATTCGCTATCTAGATATAATGAGATTTTGGTTCCACGAGTGGTTTTGTCTATGGTCGTAATGGAGAAGTCTGTTCCAGATTCACTAGCCCACATGACGCCTGTTTGTCCTGCTTTGTAGGACTTGGTTTCGATGGTCACTTGTTTGGAAACCATAAAGGATGAATAAAAACCTAGTCCAAAGTGGCCGATGATTTCTGCTTTGTTTTCGGCATTTTGGTATTGTTTAGCAAAGTCGGTAGCCCCCGAGAAAGCAATTTGATTGATGTATTTTTTTACTTCATCAATCGTCATTCCAATTCCATTGTCTTCTATGGTGAGAATACGCTGATCGACATCAAAATTTAAATCAATTCTGTAGTCTGTGCCTCCTTCAAATTCTTCACTCAAAGAGATTTTTTTTAGTTTTGTAATGGCATCACTCGCATTGGAAACCAATTCTCTTAAAAAGATATCCTTTTCAGAATAGAGCCATTTTTTGATGATAGGGAAGATGTTTTCTGTTTCGACACTTATTTTACCTTTTTCTTCAGCTGACATACGTTACTCCTTTGATTGAATTTTATTTTTAATTTGAATTACTCTATTTCGCTCTTCTTTTGATAGATGTGTGTAAATTTCGGCGAATGTTTTTCCTTGGTCTTTGCTGATGAGCTCCGTGAACCATAAGGAATCTGCCTCAGGAACGCCCTTTCTTCCCAAGGATTCCGATAGAAAAAAATTTCGTTTTTTGCCTAAACTTTCCACCATTTCAATGAAAGAGGAGACTTCTTTTTGAAATATGTATCGTTTAAGTCCGAGGTAGCCAATGATTCCAATTCCTGCAAGTAAAACTAAATACAAGAATGGTAATTTTAGGTTTCGGTTTTGTTGTGGTATGTTTGGTTGGGGTCCCATTTTTCGTTTCGGTAAGACAACAAACTCAGGGAATGGATGAAAAAAGGTGATGTATTTTTTTTCTGCCAAAGAAAAGAAGCTGAACGTATATGGGTCAATCTTTTCCCTTGAGGGTTTTGTGATTTGGTATCCATATAAATATTTAACTCTAGAATAGAATCCGTATTCACCCGATTCCAACTTCTGGAAGGTTTTCGATTTTGTTTGGGAAATGAATTTGATATTGGCATTATCAAATTCCATGGGCAAAATTCCTTCATATCCCCCCTCCCCTTCGATGATCACTTCAAAGTAAGCAGTCTCAGCTTCATGCACTTGTTTTTGTGTTGGAATCAAATTAAGCTTAAAATTGCCAATCGCACCTGTAAAGGAAACAGGCGCTCCTTTAGGAAGATCCATTACAATTACTTTTGCTGGAGTTGTTTCGACTGTTTCTTGTAAGGAATTGAACCGAAGACTATCACCAGTGATAAATTTTGTCTTACCAATGGAATATGTGCCTGACTTAAGTGCTGTTAGGCCATAGATCTCCTTTGAGAAAACTAGTGTTTTTCGTAGAATTTGATTTCTTACGATTTCTGGCTCAATTTGTACGGTTACTTGTCTTAAAGTTTCCGAGAGAAAGAAGGGGAATGCGATGGATTGGTTTGGATCCCTTTCTAAGAAAGGTTGTCTGTATTGGTTATAATATAAAACATAGTAACCAACAATCGGTTCACCTTTATAAAAGACGGATTTATTCGTATGAAAAGTTACTTCTGGTTTTTCTTCTGGAGCTGGCTCATCTATATCAAAAGAAAATGGATTTAGAAATTGATTCTGAGAGTTCTTTGATCTTTTTTTTACTTGGAAGGTAATTGGAGGTGATGTGTATTGTTTTTTGTCATACTCGACAGTGATTTCAGGTAATTGAAACGTCCCTTCCCTTTCTGTATCTACATAGAAGTTGATGATTTGTGATTTTGATACCTTGAAATTAATGATTTGAGTTTCTGTTCCACTTCCAACATACCTAACACGAACACCATTTTTTTTGATATTTGTCTGTAAGGTTCGGAATGGTTTGTCTCCATATGCCTTGACCTCTAGTTTTGCAACTTCACCTAATGTAAATTCGTTTGGATGAAAGAAAAACTCTACGTCCGCTGCTAGTAGCGAAGAAACATTGAACAGAAAAAAGGTAAAAATGGCAAAAGACTTTTTACCAAAATTTTTCATTATCAAGGGAACCTCCCCTCTTATTTTTTAAAATAGAGTCTTGGGAAAATGGTTCAAAGATTCTATCGATTTCAGATTGACTCTGTCTTGGGTTCCCCTTTTCCTCTTTTTTGTTTTGAGATGACGGAGGATTTTCATTTTGGTTCCCCCCTTGTCCTTGGGATTCGCCTTTGTTTTGATTGGATCTTTGTTTTTTTGTTAGGTGCTCAATATTTTTTTTTGCTGAAATTTGGTTTGGATTTTGTTTTAAACTCTCCATATATGATTTAAGCGCATTTTCTCTTTCACCTAATTTGGAATAGATGTTTCCAAATGTCATATGCGCTTTTGATTTTAAATCTTGGTCCGCTTTCGGGTGGGATAGGATTTTGTCAGATAGTTCTTTTGCTTCCTTGTATTTACCAAGTTGGTAGGCATTTGCGGATTCATTGTAAAGTAATCTTGGATCGTCTTGAATATATTCTTTGGCTGTAGAAAACTCTTTTTCGCTCTCCTTGTAATTTTTTTCGTAATAAGATTTTGTTCCTCTTTGAATCGCATTCCCGCCTGGATCCAATTCCCAAGCTTCTAAAGTGTTTTGGTAAATGAGGAGTGTGAAAAAAAGAAGGAGTGCTTTGAGGGGAGATTTTATTTGAATTCCAATAGAGAGAATGCGTTCCAAGAACATAAAGAGAAAAGAGAGTAATAAAAAGGGATGGGCTCCATCTTCTTTTTTGAATTTCTCCAATCTTTGAATTTTGTTTTTTTTCAAGGTTTTGACTGTCTCAACCAATCGGTAAGCTCCATCAGGGTAAAACGAGACATTATCATAGGATCCGTTATACCTCTCTGCCATTGCTTCCAACAGTTCCCGATTCAATTTGGAAACTATCACATTGTCTCCGTAAGGTGAGTCGACAAGATTTGAGTCGTATGTTACAAATCCACCTTTTCCGGAATTTGGTTCTCTAAATTCGATAGGACCTCCTTCCTCTGTTCCGATTCCCCAAACCATGACCTCACCTTCGATATTTGGTAATGTTTGTTTTTCATGATCTTCACCATCAGTCACTATCACTGTGATGGTCGATTGGAAGCTCTGGTTTTTTTTACGCACCTTCCCTACTCGCTCTAATGCCACAGCTAGATTGGTTCCTTTTGTCCCTACCATTTCAACACTTAGTGATTGTATATAGTCGGAAACAGCGGAAAGATCAGATGTCATTGGACAAAATGAAAATGATTGTCCTGCAAAAACAATGATTCCAATTCGATTCCCTTTTAAATCAGGTAAAAGTCGTAAACTTAGATCTTGAAATCTTTTAAGTCGATTTGGTTTAACGTCAGTTGCATACATCGATAGACTCACATCGACCACGAATAAAATGTCCGTAGATTCGAATTCTTTCGTCGCTTCAACGTCAATTGGTTTTACTTTATAAAGGGAGAGTGCCGCAAAAATCAGAGCTAACAGAAAACATATGGATCTAATCAGTAGCAGAATGGAATTCGCAAGAGAAAGTCTTCCTTTGATAGAAACATTTTCTTTGGTAAACTGTTTTGCTTTAAAATTAACAAACAACTTAATACCAGAAATGAAAATACCAAGCAAAAGAGTGATAAAGCCAAAGTATATAATTGAATTCGTTTCCATCAGATTTTCTCTTTTAAAGGATAGATTTTGAGTGATAGATGGAGGAAAAGAAAAAGGAAGAAAATAAATACATAACTTGGGAATTGAGTTTCATGAATTTCAAGCGGCTTTGAGGGTAAAGAAGTAACTTCCAGACGATTGATTTCATTCAATACTTCCTCTAATACTTCAGGTGATTCAGCTCTAAAAAATTTTCCATTCGTGTTGGAAGAAATTTTAAGCAAAGAATCATAATTTACCTCGTATTGCCCTTCTTCTTTTCCAATGCCAATGCAGTAAACCTTGATACCTAGTGTCTGGCTTGTATAAGCAGCTGTTTCTGGATCTAATTTTCCAGTATTGGAAACCCCATCAGTCAGTAGGATGATGATTTTAGATTTTGCTTCTGAGTTCCTAAGTCGATACGTGGATAAAACCAAAGCATCGCCAATCGCAGTTCCTTGCTCTTCGATATCTTCGTTTGAGGTGTCTGTGATTAGTTCTTCCAAAGCATATCGGTCACTCGAAAGTGGCGACTGGAGATACGCCGCGCCCGCAAAAACAACGATTCCAATGCGATCATAGATTCGTTTTTTGATGAATTGTTTTAATAAATCTTTCGAGACGGATAGTCTATTTTTGGGTAAAAAATCATAAGAGTTAACCATCGATCCTGAGATATCCAAGGCAATCATGATATCAATTCCTTGCGTATTATCAGGTGCGAGTTTGTAATTGGAACCAGGTCCTGCAGCAGCGAAAATTAAAAATAACATGGAAACATATACCAATAATTCTGATATTAAAAGTAAGGTTTTTCGAAGTTCGACCCATACAGATCCATTGATTTTCTGGAATCGATCCGATTTGATTGAAAAGATTGGGCCGTACGGATTTTGTTTCCATTGGAAAAATAATAGAATCAGAATGGGAATTATCAACAATAGAAGATAAGGTCTTTGAAACTGATCCATGTTAGGTCAAAAAATCCTTTTTGATTTGTTCCCAAATCGTTAGTGCATCTTCTTTGCTTATAATATGTTTATTCTTTGTATATTTTAGAGTGCGAAAGTAAAGACGTAAGTCTCTAATTTTTCCATCAGGAATGTGAGTTTTATCATGTAAAATAGCTAAAAACTCAGAATCAGTACAACCCAATAGATTTTCCTTGAATTGCTCTGAGTAGACTTCTTTTAAATATTCACTTACCTTAAAGATGAGTTCTTTTTCCGAAATCTCGTCTGAGTTTAAATACGTTTCTAAATGATGTAGTCTTTTGGTTGACTCTGGTAGCTTAGGATTTTTTTCCCACAATGCATCCACTATCTTTGGTTTTGATTTCCAATAGAGATACAATGCATATAGGATGTATAAGTTAAAACATGTAAAAAGGATTAATCCAATTAGACGAAGTGCATATGGGCCAGAAAACACGATCGGAGGATCAATGTCTTCGATTTCCGTTTCTTGCCCCGTTAAATTAGATAATACAGTGATTTTTAGTTTCGAGTGAGTTTCTAACCCGTTTTCTTTCCATGTAGTGGGAAGGAAAAATTCCCCAGGTGTGAAGAAGATAACAGATGCATTAATTCTATTTTCTTCTTTTTTAACGGAAAGAATTTCAAAGGAAGGAAGGGAATTATCTTCATAAAATTTTCCTTCTGAGAGACTGACATCACTTGTGTTATCATTTTCCCATTCGATCGAATATAAAACGGTATCTCCCACATAAATTTGTTCCTGTTTCAATGTTTCTTTGGGTGAAGCACCGATTGAAGAGATAAAAACAAGTATGAAAATAACAAATCTAAACATTCTTTGTCACTTTAAATAGAGGTAAGATTTGATTGTGTAGTTTTTGGTTTGGATCTATTTTAATTAATTTCTTCCCGAATAATTGTTTTGCTGCGCTAGTGTCTTTCTCTATGGTAAGGTTTGTCTTTCTGATTTCGGTAGTCTCATGTGAGATTGGTTGAAAGAACCTCAACCAAAAAGGAAATTTGATTTCATCTATCGAATCTTCAATCCAGACTCCATACTGATCCCAAACTTTCGGAAGTGGTGAGTTTTTTGTCCATTCTGAGAGATCGTTAAAATCACTGATCCAATAAGTCACTGCATACTTTGGATGAATTTTATACGCATATTGGAATGCTTCTGTATAGTGAGTTCGATAACCTCGTTTTTGTTTGTTTAGAGATTCGAAATAAGTGAGAATCTCAGTTTCGGTTTTTAGCCATTTGTTAGAGGATAGATTACAGTCAGAAAAACTAACTATAAATATACGATTTCCTATTTTTATATGTAAAAGAGATAAAAACAAAGCCAATTGGAACGAAGTAGAAGCTTTATTTGCATCCATGGATTGGCTAAAATCAATAAATATAATGATTGTCGCATCTTTCTCTTCATAAAATTCCTTTGTATGAAGTTCACCTGTTCGAGATGTTACATTCCAGTCAATATAACGAATGTCATCCCCATATTGATAATTTCTTACTTCTTTGAAATCAAGGCCTCTACCACGATCGGAAGTGTATAACAAACCTCTCCTGTTTGATGTGAATTTCTTTTTTGATTCCCATTGTAAAACTTGGAGTAACCTTTTCAACTCAGGGTCAAGCATTTTAGGGCACTTCCGTGACTGATAATATCCTTTTAATGATGGAATTGATGCTAACATCTTCGCTGATCGCATCAATCGTGAGATGTAATCGATGTTTTACAATTTCAGGAAAATATCTTTGGATATCTTCTGGAATGACAAAAATCCTTCCTTCCAATAGAGCATTAATGCGACTTACTTTTAGCAAAGCAATACTTGCTCTTGGGCTTACACCATGCGAAAGAAAATTCTTTAAATCAGTGTCAGAGGTTGATTCTGGGCGAGTGTTTCTTGTTAAATGAACAATGTAGGAATATAGTTTGGGATCTACAAATACATGATTTGATATTTCAGAGATCTTTTGAATGTCTCTAGGTTTCATTGATTTTTTGGGAGATTTCCGTTCAAAATCAACGTTCCCATGTTGGTGAAGGATTGCGACTTCATCCTCAAAATTTGGATAGCCCACATTTACTTTGAATAAAAATCGATCCAATTGTGCTTCAGGGAGTGGGTATGTTCCCTCTTGATCAATCGGGTTTTGGGTGGCTATGACAAAAAAGGGAGGAGATAAATCAAATGTTTGATCGGCAATCGAAACTTGTCTTTCCTCCATACATTGCAAGAGTGCAGATTGTACTTTTGCAGGAGCCCTGTTGATTTCGTCAGCGAGTAATACGTTGGTAAAGATTGGCCCTTTTCTAATTTCGAAAGAAGAAGTTTTTGGATTAAAAATATTAGTTCCAATTAAGTCTGCTGGTAAGAGGTCGGGGGTGAATTGTACTCTTGAAAATTTTGCATCAATAATAGATGCTAAGTTTTTTGCGACAAGTGTTTTCGCAAGACCAGGCATACCTTCCAGTAAGATATGACCATTGGCAACCAGGCCAACAAACAAAGATTGGATGACATCAGTCATCCCCGATATGGATTCAGCTAATTCCGACCGAATGTGTTTCACTTGGTCGGATATTTCTTGGATTTGTTCTTTGTCTATTTGCATTGTGAAGCAGTCATTTTTGGCATTGGTTTATCAATCATATAGTATTCTGTTTTACCACCGATTGTCCAACATCCCATTTTTCTACCTTGCGGTTCTACAGGTCCTTTTCCTAACTCTCGACCATCCTCGGAATATTCAGTTGCATCTTCCGTAGAGCGGATCACCATTCTTTTTTTGCCAGATGGATAGAAGTATGTATAAGGGATGCTTGGTTTATAATTGAGTTTTAGATCCTGTAATTCTTCATCGATTTTTACGAGTGAGAAAAACATTTTTCCTTCTCCTAAGATTTTTCCAGTTTGGTCATATACTTTAGCAGTTTCTAACATACTTTCGTTTGCCATAGTACCGTGATAAGCTACTTGACCGTTCTTATAGTAGAACTTCCATTCACCTGTTCTAGTATGTTTTCTTGGACCTGTTCCAAATAATTTTCCATCTGGATAGTATTCTTTCCAAATTCCAGTTCTTTCATATTTGATGTCTAGGTTCTCTGAATTTTCTTTTTTGGAATAGTTTCCTTCGGCAAGTAGATTTCCTTTGCTACCAAACATCTTCCAAAGTCCAGTGCGTACATCTGCAGAATAATTTCCTTGCGATTCAACTGCACCATCTTTATAATAATTAATCTCTAATCCATTTTTTAATCCATTCGCGAAAGAAACTTTTGTTTTAACTCCATTTCCATCTGCACCTACATAGTAATAAGTCCATTCTCCTTCTTCTTCATTTTCTTTGAAGGCACCTTTTTCGATCCATTCCCCTTTATTATTTTTTCGATAATAAGGTCCATTTTTTTTGTCATCAACATATGTTGTTTCGGAGGTCACATTCCCTTGTTTGTCGAAGGTTTTTGCTATACCTTCCTTTTTACCATCGATCCAAGGAGTTTCTGCGATGAATTTTTGCGGATTCTCAGGATCAGGTTTTTTCCAAATTCCAGTTTTTTTTCCATCAATGTATTCCCCGACTTGATCGAGTGTGGACTTGAATTTCGGATTTTCAGGAGTAGAACCTGGTTGTTCAAATTGAATGTATTCTTCCCACATCCCATGTTTGGGTAGTGACTTAATTTTTGGAGGTGCAAACTTTGCAACTTGGTCTTCCGTACATCTAACTCCACCACACTCTGCTTTCACCTCTCCCACCGCTCGAATACCGCCGGAATTTTTGAATCGTTCTGTTCTGATCCATTTGCCCTTCGTTAGTTTGAGTTCAAATTCTTGGTCACCTGACCCGTCTTTGATCGATGCGCCGGAACATTGGATCACGAGTGTTGTGATCAAAATTAAATACAATTTTCGATTCATGTTTCTATCCTGTCGAAGAGATGTGCTCGTTTCAATTTATTAACAGATAATAATTCGTTCGCAATCGCTATTTTTCCACCTGTCAATTTTTCGGAGAAAAATCTAGGTGGTAGAATGTGAAAGGCACCCTCCCCTTTTACGTATAAAATTTCACCATTTAGGGAAGTTAATTCACATTCCAAAAATACTTTCCTTTTTGCTTTTTTGATTGGCCAGGCGCGAATCAGTAACTCGGTTTCGACAGGTGTGGCTTTATGAAATTTAAAACTCATTGTATCTGTCATTACTATGTAACCTAGATGGAAACACAGTCCTCCCATTGCTTCGTCTAACATTGTGGATAAAATTCCACCATGAACAAAACCTGGCGCACCGTTGTATAATTTTTTGAAATTATATGTAAAGTTGACTTCCCCCGTTTCATCGTGAAAGGTAAAATCGGCGATAAGCCCGAGAGGATTTTCTTTTCCACAGCCAAAACACGTGTCATGGTGAATTTCATATCCGTGTCTAGATGGATTTTCGATAGGTGAACTCATTATGTATCCTTTGAATTTGAATCGTTTAAAAATTGATGAATGACGTGTGCTACTTTCTCTGGATGGTCCATGTGTAGATGGTGCCCACCACTTAAGATGACTTCGGATAGATTTTTGACCGCAGATTTCCTATTGGCATAATTTTGTGCAATTGGAAAGTTTGATTTGTCGCCTAATACAAGTAAAGTGGGGCATTCTATTCTTTCACAAAAAGATACAACTTGTTCTTCAGTGTATCGAAAAAAAGAGTTAAAGTGAAGCCGAATGTCCCGTCTTGGTTTTAATCCACGTGGTGTTTTTTCAATCCCTCGTTCCATGAGTAACGAAGCCGATTCTTCCTTCATATCTCCAGCTCTCAGTCGAATTGAGACAGCTGATTGCATATCAGGGAAGTATGTTTCTTTTTTGCCTCTTGGGTGTAAGATTTGTTTGATCGCTTCAGCCATGATATCAGGTGCTGATTGTGAAACATTTGTCAGTGGGCCAAGTGCTTCGATTAAAACTAAATTTTTGATTTTTAGTAAATTTGTTCCTGCAACTAATGTAGATATGGCGGCTCCCATTGAATGAGCCATCAAAATGAAATCTTCCAAACCTAAGCTCTGAACAATTGAAACAATTTCTAATGCATATTCTGCAAAGTAGTATACAGTATTTTCTGGCTTATGGCTCGATTTTCCATGACCTGGGAAATCGATTGAAATAAAACGATACTCAGGAAAAAATTTTGCTAGAGGTGCAAAGCTGTTGGCATTGTCCAACCAGCCATGAAAACATAAAATAGGAGTTCCTTGCGGATTCCCCCACTCCAGCCCCTCGATTGAGTGGAATTTGGTGCGAATCGAAATCGGCAACATAATGAAAGAGTTTTCTAAAGCATTAGAATGTAAACATTAAACTGAATGATTTAGGCTTGATTCTTTTTTACCATCTGATTGTATTTCTGTTATGTTTTTGATTCGAATTGGAATCTTGTTGTGTTTTGTTTTTCCTCTTTATGGCCAATCAAAATCGAGTAGCCTATGTCAATCATTGGCAGATTGTTTTGAAAAGTCAGAACTTACCTCCATTCATCGAAAAAAAATTTCATATTTATCGTTTGGTATCAATCAATTTGGAAATAATGCGACTGTACATTCTATCCTACCTTTTTATCTAAAAAGAGCAAGATCCATTCTGTTAGAGGCAAATGGGGATACTGGATATTCTGGTGATATCATACTAAAAGTAAGCCATAAGCCTGAATATAAATCTGCTCAAATCAAAAAAGCAGAAGCTGATCTTGCATTTATTGAAGAACATTTAGCAAATTGTTCAGTGAATCAAGTGAATGAGTACAATGAAATTAAAGATTTATTAAACAAAACCAAATGACAAACCGTATATTTTTTCTTTTAGTTTTTGCTTGGTTTCAAGGCTGTAATGAATTTTCTAGAGAAGATCAAATTCGAGACGAGTGTGAAATCACCAAAAGAAATGGTTATTTATATATGATCCCTATTTTACAGAAGCACACGGCATCTGGTGTTACGGAATCAAACTCATTGTATTGGGTCGGTAATACAGAATTTTCCTATCGTAAATGTATTTCAGAATCTAAAAAGAATCAGTTCAATTTACGATCTAACTGAAGGATCTGTAACTTCTTCTTGGATCAGTCTTGATCCTGCTCTAAAGGTTAAGTAACTCCATACCCAGCTGATAAGTGTACTCATTTTGTTTTTGAATCCAACTTGGTAAACCAAATGAACAAACAACCAGCCAAGCCATCCAAAAAGTCCTTTCAATCGAATCGAACCAAATTCCGCAACAGCATCTGTTCTTCCAATGGTTGCCATAATTCCTTTGTCAAAATATTGGAATGAGGCAGTCTTTTTGTTTTTTTCCAAATTTAGGATAAACTTTGCTACATATCTACCTTGTTGCATCGCTACAGGAGAGACTCCTGGAAGTGGCCTTGATAGATTTTTTGAAAAATTAGCAGCATCTCCAATTACAAATACATCTTGGTAGTCGAGTGATCGGCAAAATTCATCTACTAAAATCCTGTTCGCCTTATCTTTGTTAAGTGTAATTTTTTTTGCTAATTCAGAGCCTTCCACTCCTGCTGCCCAAATAATTGTTTTGGACTCAATGGTTCTATCTTTTAAGACCACTCCGGAATCGGTGATATCGATAACTGGGGAATTGGTTAGAACTTCAACTCCCCTACTTTCAAGTTTTTGTTTTGTGAATTGACTAGATAAGTCACTAAAAGCATTCAGAAGTTTAGGTCCAGCTTCAATCAGGGTAACTTTTGTCATTCCAGAATCTATATTTCGAAAATCTTTTCGAATGATATTGTGTGAAAGCTCCGCGATAGATCCTGCTAGTTCTACTCCAGTAGGACCACCGCCAATGATCACATAATGCATTAGGCTTTTTGCCTTTTCATAATCGCCAATGAGTTCCGCTTGTTCGAAGGATAAGAGGATTTGTCTTCTGATTGCTAGTGCATCTTTTAGATTTTTTAATCCTAATGTTTTAGATTCCCAGTTGGTATTTCCGAAGTAACTAGTTTTGGCGCCAGAAGCGATGACAAGGTAGTCATACTTCTCGATATTGTTTTGAAATTTGACTTCTTTTTTTTGAAAATCTATGTCTGTTACTTCGCCATAGAGTATTTTAACATTCTTATAGTTTGTGGTGATTGATCTCGTTGGGATAGCAATGTCTGCAGGAGATAAAACAGCTGTAGCAACTTGGTAGAGTAAAGGTTGGAATAAGTGATGGTTTTTTTTATCAATTGCGAGGACTTCAAACTGATTGTTATTTGCAAGTGATTTGATTACTTGTAATCCACCAAAGCCAGCCCCGATCACTACAACTTTTTTCCTTGCCTTTGTCATGGATCATACTCCCAAATATTTCAGAAATCCGACAGAACAATCTTCTACCAAATCTTGCACTTTTTCGAAATCAGATTCGCCACCATAATAAGGGTCAGGTACGATATCAGGTCCTATTTCAGTGCGAAAGCTCGCAAATTTAAATACTTTCTTTCTGATGGATTCTTCAGTAGTTAGACTCATTACTTCTTGAAAGTTGTTCTCATCCATTACTAATAAATAGTCAAAATCGATTAAATCAATCCTTCTTAATTTTCGGGATCTGTGTGTTAAATGAATTCCCCTATTTAGAGCTACTTTTCTTGTTCTTGGATCAGGCAGTTCACCGTCGTGATATCCTGAGGTTCCGCATGAATCGATTTCAAATAAATGTTCTTTATTTTGTTTTTTAACTAAATTTTCAAAAGCACCTTGTGCAGCAGGAGATCGACAAATGTTTCCTAAGCAGATGAACAAAACTTTGATTTTTTCTTTCATTTAATTTAAGTAGTAAATATAATTTTTACCTTCTTCCTTTAGCCATTTTTCCGCATTTCGATAATCTGGATTTACTGATTTTACAATTTTCCAAAAATTTGATGAGTGGTTGTGTTCAATTGTATGGGCGATTTCATGAAGCAAAATGTAGTGTATAATTGAATCCGGACAATGTACTAAACTTAGATTGAGTGAAATGAAGTTCTTCGCATTACAACTTCCCCACAGAGAACGCATTGTTTTGATTGTTATTTTTTTAATTTGGGTATTCAGGATTTTCTCATAAGTTTCAATCATTGGTTTTATTTTTTCGTATAATAGTAACTTTAAGAATTGTTTGGATTTCTTTCGTCTGATTGTTTCTGATTTTTCTTTTCTGATGAAAAGGCTATTTTGACTTAGAAAGGTTTTCTTTTCATTTAGATGAATTTTTACTTTTTCTCCAAAAATGTGTATGAATTCTCCTTCTTCAAATTTCAGCGCTTTTGGAATATTTTTTGGGATTTTTTCAAGTCTGCTAAGTATCCAAAGTTCTTTGTCAGCTAGAAAGTTTTCAATTTGAATTTTGGGCATTCTGGCGGGATGTTTTAGAATGACTTTCCCATTTTGATACACAGTTAAAGAAATATTTTTACCTCTAGTGATTTTTCTTTCGATCTCAATTGGATTCATTAGGTGCGATTGTCTCCTTCTCAGATGAATCTTCTGCTTTTTTTGTGGATCCAGCATTTCCCCATTCTAATTTATTGAGCACTCCAATTTCAATTGTGAAATCTTTTATGTTGATATGGGATTTAAATCCTGGTACCAAATTGGAAGACAAGTCTGCAATTGTAAGACCTCCTTGTGAAGTAAATCTCCCTTCGGAAAAAAAACGTCTGTGATTGATTCTTAGGTAACTTAACCATGTTGGGTAAAATTTATAACCAACCTCAATTTTGGATGCCCAGCCAAAACCATAGTTATCAGAGAAGAAATTAATCGATCTTTGGATATGGAAGTCTCTTGTTTTGATTCTGCCTATCGACGGCATCATACTTAAATCAATATAAAAACTGTCTTTTGAATATCGGTACCCACCTCCGAAAAATACTTCCCATAAATTATTTGAAAAACTTAATCCAATTCCAATTGGAGCATAAAATACTGGAGTTGTTTCAATGTATTGATTCACATCATATAGGAGGTATTTGAAGTAAGAATAACGTGCACCAGTTGATAGGAAGAACCCGGAGCCATTCTTCCAATAATCGGGATTTGCATCTTGAAAATAGTATCTACCAAAGAGTTCAATTCGATTTTCAACGATCGTGGATTTACCTTTTCCATCCGCAAAGTTTCTACTACCAGAAAATACTGTTGCAGAATCTCTATAACTCCATTCTCGAGTAGCGATATTTGTTCCATTTTCTGTTGATATGGTCCCTAGTAGAAAATCTTCATCGCGCGCCTCACCGGATTTTTGGCTCCATCCTGTTGTTTTTAACTTTCCGTTTATTTCCCATCTATCCTTGGTATAAATTCCTTGGATGCCAAACATTGTAAATGATCTAGGAAATGAGATTCGTGAGCCTCCTTTGATTCCCGATAAGTTTGGAAATTTGTTCCCAGTTTCAAATATATATTCTCCTCCGGATTTCTCGAGAGATGGTCCCCAGATGATCTCCGCCTTTGTCTCTATAGAAAGGAGTAAAAAAACTAAAAAAAGGATGGGAAAACTGAGAAATTTTGGCACCAACTCAGGTTCCAAATTACCTCAATGTTGTAAATTCGTAATTTGAGTCCTTTGATTACTTTTGGGGTGCCAGTTAAATTGTATGGTTTTGGAACCAATCTTTTTTAGGGGTGAAATGATTTCACCCCTAAGAGACATAATTCAATTGACATCTCTTTCGGAATTGCGATCTTTACGGTAGGTTATGGGCAACATAGATACAGTCTTTGATTTGGAAGAGGCAGCCAAATTTGTTGGCCTCAGTCTTGAAGAATTCAAATTGAGAGTTTTCGATTTAAAGATACCCGGATCGAAATCAGGACAATTCAAAAAGTCCGTTTTGACGAAATACTTTGAATCAGCAAACACAGAAGGATACGATAGTCACGTGATAGCCATCTCAAATCAGAAAGGAGGGGAGGGGAAAACAACCATTAGTTTATATTTGGCGGAAGCACTAGCGGAGAACCACAAAGTATTGTTGATTGATTGGGATCCTCAAGCCAACGCAACGCAACTTTTTATCAGTGAAGATGTACCTTCTGTGATGGATTACCTTGGATACAGGGGCAAAAAACCTAAAAATATCGAGCCTGCTATTAGAAATATTTCTACAAACTTTGATTTACTACCTTCAACTTTAGAGCTTGCAAACCTCACAACACCATATGAAAGAGATGATTTTGAATTACTGAAGGAAGCAATTTTACCTTTACGATCTAGTTATGAATATATAATCATCGACTGCCCGCCATCCTTGGGTTTGATTCTTGAGAATGCTTTGATTTGTGCAGATTATATTCTCGTGCCAATCCAAACCAGGGCATTTAGTTTACAAGGGATAAGAGACTTATACGAAACGATTCAGAAGATTCAACGTAAAGCAAACCAACGTCTTAAATTGTTGGGCGCAGTACTAAACCAGTTTGAAGGGCAGAAAGCTCTTGCTGGATTAGCAGAGGGTGTTAAAAAATATTTCCCTGTTTTTGACACGGTCATCCAAAGGAGAGAGTCAATTCCTCAGGCACAGGCGAAAATGAGTTTTTTATCAAAAATAGATTTAACTACCATGAAGAATTTCCGCGAGTTAGCATCAGAGGTTAAGGAAAAAATCAATGTCCAAAAAAACTGAATTTCAAGCCTTAGATTTAATTTCAGCCTATTCTGAAAAAAAGAAGAATCCATCACATCTTGAATTAAATCAAATTTTCCCTAACCCAAATCAGCCAAGACTAATCGGAAAAGAGGATACCTCAGATTTGGTACCTTCGATGGAAAGGTTAGGTTTGATTGAGCCAATTCTAGTTAGAAAGGAAAAAGGTAGATATTTAATCGTCGCTGGGGAAAGACGATATCGCGCCGCCTTAAAACTAGGCTGGAAAGAGATTCCTGCAATTATTACGGATGCTAATGAAGATGTTTGTTATGAAATGTCGCTAGCAGAAAACGAAAAAAGGAAAAATTTAAATCCTTGGGAAGTTGGAAAAGCCATTCAATACTTACGCAAAGAAAAGAAAAAAACTGCTGATGAAGTTTCGACACTACTTGGTTATAGCGAAAGGTATGTAAAACAACTGAGTAGCATTGCCAGATTAGACCAAAAATCAGTAATGGAATTAATGATTAGTGGGAAGCCACTTTCAGTTAAGAATTTAGAAGATCTTTTGAAACGAAAAGAGAATAGGGGGGGTGAAATCGTTTCACCCCGAGATGCTTTTGGCCAATCCAAGGTGAGTATAAACATTGGAAAACTTAACGGTAAACTTAGGGAAAACTTTTTAAAAGAACTAAATTCTCTTAAAAAAAAGTATGGTATCAACGAATAGAGGGAACATGAAATCAGTCTTAAAATTAAAAACTATAGATGATATTGAAAGAGAATTATCTATTATTATCTCCTGTGAAAAGAAGCAAAAATCTGACATCACCTTGTCCCAAGTATTTGATTTTTTAGCGGAATCTATTGAGTTATCGATCCAGGGAGTTGGCTATACGACTAAAAGGACAACAATCAACAAACTTTTAGGAAAATATAAATTTGCTAAACTGATCTCAAAGGGATATTATACGAAAACAAATCAAATCCCTGGATTCCCACAAAAAGATCTCGGAGATGTTGATTCTGCCCAATTACGATTAAAAACTGCATTAACAGCTTTTAAGTTACATTCGGGTCCCTTTTCGGAACATCCAGTTTTTGGGGAATTAGATAAAAAACAATGGGAAAAAATTCATGGTATTTTAGCGTCTTTTCTCTTTGGATACATACAACTGTTTGGTGATGAGAAATTAAGGTTCACTAGAGAACGTGAAAACAAAAAAGAGCGAAATTTTTCTGATAAAAAACAGCATCATAATCATCAACAGAAGAAGAAAGAGGAACGTGGTGATTCAAAACCATCAGGTCATAATAGTCGAAAATGGAAAAATAAGAAGAAATCTCATTATAAGGGAAACAAAAACCAAGGAGGAGGGCCTAAGTGAGAATAACACTAGTTTGCGGTAGTCATAGAAAGAATTCTCAATCGTTAAAGGTAACAAAATTTTTATCAACGGTACTGGAGAAAAAAGAAATTGAAACCAGCATACTTGATTTAGGCGGTAATCCATTGCCTATATGGGATCCTTCCATGTGGGAAAAGAAGTCTGATTTGAAGGATTTGTGGAATGGATTCAACCAAGACTTAAATAAGTCAGATGCTTACATATTTGTTACACCAGAGTATGCGGGTATGGCAAGCCCTGCACTGAAGAACTTTTTTTTATATCTTTCAGGTGTTGACATTTCTCATAAACCAGGATTGATCGTAACTGTCTCCAGTGGAATGGGTGGAAGTTATCCTAATGCAGAATTAAGAATGTCCAGTTATAAAAATACACGTATTGTTTATGTTCCTGATCATGTTATTGTTCGCCATGTAGAATCTCTACTAAACTCCGAGAATCCTGAGACTAAGGATGATGAATACATTCGAAACCGATTAACATACGTTGCCAATGTATTGGTCGAATATGCAAAAGCTTTTGTATCCATTAGGTCAAGCGGTGTGATTGATATAAAAACTTACCCTTTTGGATTATAAAGGCAGCAAACGACGGTATTCCAACATTCAGGACCAGCGTGAAAAAATAACCAAGTGTTGGTCCTCCGAATATGTATGGATCAACACTGTGCATAAAATGAATGATAAATGGGTGTAACAGGAAAATATATAAACTTTGATTCCCTATGAAACATAGAATTTTTGTCACTCTTCGATTGAACTGATTCAAGTAGTTCCAAAAGAAAATCATCATAAAGATAGGGTAGATTGTATGGTGATTTTTGAGATCATATTCAAAAATGAAACTGTTTATGATGAGTAGTACGATAAAAACGACTAAATAAACTGAAAAAATATATTTAGTTCTTTGTAAGACCTGTGTATTTTCTATTTGATTCTTCCCGATTCGAATTCCTAATACAAAGAAAAATATATAATTCAATATAGAGATTGCATGATATTGTTTTGGGAGAATAGAATCGAATATTCCTATATTTGATCCAAAATTTGTAAGAAACGCTAAAAGTAATAACGAGTCTTGCCATTTCTCATTTGTGAAAACACTATCGAATATGAAAAAGAGCATGTAAAATTGGAGTAAAAGCGGTACAAAATAAAAAGGTGTAAATACTTTCCCCAAGAGTAAAAATTCAAAGAATTCAAAAAGCTGATAGTCTTTATATTTTATCAAATATCCCAATATTGAAAAAACAACATAAGGAATGATTAAGTGATTTAATTTGGAAGTCCAATATCCATGTTTTTTTCTTAAGAAGATAGCGGATGTCAGAATGAAGATTGGAACAGAAAATCTTGCTAAATTTGAGAAAAATAAAGTACTTTGAATGATCTGAGAATCGGCAGGATGGAAAAATTGAAAATAGGAATGTATGTGAATCATAACAATTCCAATCATAGAAAATCCACGTAGGATATCAAAGCGATCCTCTCTTATGTCTTTTGAGGTGTTCGCGACTGGTAGAGGTAACGGTATTTTGAAAAAATAACATGTAAATGCCACCATGCCCGCTAGTATGATCCCTAATAATTCCCATTCCATAATGCGTAAGTCCTTTTAGAGCATTTTCATTTTATATTTCAGGGAGAAAAGGAAAATGAATTCAGATTTTAGAGAAAATAGCCAAAAATAGATATAGGAGTCACCATTTTATGAGCAAACTCAACATTCCACCCAATCAGAGGATCTTCAAAGAAGGGGAGTTGAATAATGCTATGTACATCATCTTACAGGGGAACGTCGAAATTTTTTTTACTGTGAATAACAGTCAAACTCGTTTGGCTTTGATGAAACCTGGAGATTTTTTTGGAGAGATGGCTCTTTTTAGCTCCAACCCAAGGAGTGCGACCGCAAGGACCATTACAAACTGCGAACTCGCTGTCATTGAAAGTAAACAACAGTTAGAAAACTTCTTGGTCAAAAATCCTAAATTTGCTGCGAAAATGGTTTCGATTATGGCAGATCGCTTGGCCAAAACAAATGAATTATTGATTACCAGCATGGAAAAATCAGTAGCCAAAAAAATTGAATTCAGCACCGAACTTGGGAAAGAAGTCAAATAAAAATGAGGCTTCAAGGTTCTGTTATTTTTTTTGTTTTCTACTTAATAACAGGATGCATTAAACCAATCGAAAGAGAAAATTTGCTTTCTACTCTTTCTTTTGATAGAGTATCGGATTTGAATACTTTAATCGATCTGGAAAAGAACGCAGATGGTAATATCAGTACTCATCTGAATGATTCTCAGATTTTGAAAATTGCAAAAATTTGTATCAAGCATACAACTCTATTGATTCCTCCTAATACAAGTTTACGTTTTATGTCTAACGGTACTTTAAGAATTGAGGAAGTTGATCGGGGAGAGTTTAATTTGCGATGGGAGGAAGTTGGTAATACAATAAAAATTAACAATCCGAAGCGAAAACCAAATGACCTATCATCGATGTGGGAAACTGCTCTCATCACTTTTAAAAAAGTGAATTTTATCGAAGAGGATGAGATGGAACTGTCATTTCTTTTGCAAAATCATAAGAATCAAAACGATGTGAAACATTCTGAATTGTATTGTTCATTGAAACAAATGAAAACCTGGGTGAAATAGAAACCTCTCACATTCATCATCTAAAATTTTATCACCTAGAAAAGACTGTAGCAGTGCATTACATATTATTTGATACGTGTTCTCGCGCCAGCGATAGTAGCGGAAATCCTTTCCGTTTGAGAAACTTTTATGAATCAAAAATAAATGGGGAAAGATTGGAGCGTATAGCGCGGTCGATTGTAGGTATGAAGTTCTAATATTGGATTGATTCGAGGCGCCCCCTAGCGAATTGGAAGTTTTGTTAGGCTAAGAGATGTGTTGGAGAAGGATTCTTATCCGTATATTGACGGTAAGTTTTTTTTCACAAGTGTGATTTCCAAAATTGGTGCATAACTTAACAAATTCTTTAGGTTCACTTGATGACCTTCTGCCATAACAAATTCTTTTAATATTTCCAAGGTTTCCTCAGGTGGTAAGTTAGAGATAAATGGGTACTCTGGGTGACCGACCAAATTGAGCTCGTCAGCCAAATTAGGATCTAACAAATCTTTTTCTTCTAGAGTGAGTAGTTGTTTCCAGTTCATAATTATACAAAGAGATTTTGGTATTCTTCTCTATGTGCCTCAAAATTGAGTTTAAATCGATCTTGCATTTCTCGAAATTCCTTTTCTGATCGAATTTCAAAATACTCAAGTACTTCTGGTTCGACAGTGAAATAGTTCCCTTTCCCTTTCCCAATATTGGCGAGGATGTCAGCCAGGTATATGATTTGGCATAATATATTGTTCCTTGTTTTGCACTGCCAAGGTTTGTGATGGAATCGAATCACATCCAAAATTTCTTCCGGGAAGTTCCACTTTTCAGAGATCAAAAAACCAATCTCGGAATGTGTAGTTCCCACCGTGTATTCTTCAACCCATTCCGAGATTTCATTATTGTCATCACTTCGAAGGACTCGAATTTGGTTCACTTGGCTTAAGTCAAGGGATAGTAATACCATTCTTCCCAAATCATGTAATAGTGCAGCAATGGTAGCCGTTTCCAATAATTGTATGTGTTTACGTTTCTCTTCCAAAAGAAATTTTACATACATAGATGTTTTGAAAGAATGAGTCCATACTAAAACTTGCTTCGCATAACGAGAGTTTAGTATTTTTTTTGCACCTAATGTGAGAAAGATGGATTCCAAGTTTTTTAAACCGATTCGTTTTACGCCTTCGAATACCGATACAATCGATTTGTGGACTCCAAACAATGGAGAATTAGCAATTTTAATGATTTCTGCAGCAATGGCAGGGTCTTTGGCCGCTTCTATCGCGATTTCTTGAAATGTTACATCCTTTTTTTTTGCAATGAGAATCAGTTTGTTGATTTGTGCTGAAAGAGGAGGAAGAGAATTTACTTCTCGAATTAATAGTTCTTTAATCCGTGTTTGGTTTTCTTTTGGAATGAGTTGTTTTGGAATCCGAATGATGACTTCTGTGTAATCTTCACCGGTGACTAATTCGAAAAATTGATTGGGGATGCCTGAATTTCGAAGTAGAATGTGGATTAGAACAATCCCCAGTCCAGAGCTTTCTTCGTTATCTACAGATTCACGATAAGCATCATTGATGTTTTTGTATTTGATGGAAGCTTCTACTCGTCTTAAGATTCTATTTTTTTCTTCGGGTAGAATTTTTGCATTGTTTCGCACGCGGAATTCGATGAACTCTTCTTTGAACATTGTGCTGAGCGAGATGTTGTAATTCGATTTCTCAAGGGAGGAAAATATACGTTTTCGATTGTGTCCAAATTCATCTTTGTATAATGGAATTCCTCTGGCGTAATCCTTTTCATTCCATAAATCTAACCCCTGTTCCGAGAAAAAAACTCGCTTCCCATTTGCTTTACATCCATTCACTAAAAGTTCGCTGAGAATGGTAAATAGGATTTCGTGCAAGAATTCGAGGGAAATGCTCCTGACCACTCGCCCAATCCATACGTCAAGTTCGGGGCAATCTGCCTCCGAAAAATGGACATATTCCTTGGTGATTAATTTCCCAGAGAGGAAGTCTTCCTGGAAAGTCATGAGTGGGGGAATCGACATGATAGAACTGTTTTGAACCTTGTTTCTCTTTTTGAAAACCGAAAATTTTATTTTGAAATTTACCTGAAAAAACCGATACTAGTAAGTATGGAACTCTCGAAAAAATACCTTTTGATTACCCTAATGTTCAGTTTAGCAGTTGTTTCAATTTCTGCACAGGACACTAAACCACAAACAACTCCTACCGACGTGAACCAAGAGAATCACGATGCCAAAGAAGGCCAAGATAAAGAATTATTCGAGTACTACTATAAAACACGTCCTGAAAATTTACCACCTAATAAAGCAAAACTTGAGTATAACCTGATTAAGACGCTAAAAAAAGAAATCATGAGTCGTGATTATTCAAAAGAGTCAGCAGAATCAATCAAAAAAATTGATGCGACTAACATCCAATACGAAAGGGTTTATCGGGAAAGTAAGTGGTTACGAGGGTTTATGACTCAAAATACTCACTTAAACTATATGGAGTTTATGTACATTGTAAAATACGATAAATATATGTGTTTTGTTACTTTTGATGTGAATCCTGAGAATTATTTACAACAATCACGTCAGTCTCAATTGGTTTATTCTGGGAAGGATAAGTTTGAAATAACCATTCCGAAACCCTAAGGAAGAAGAGAAAGATTGTTAAGACAAAAAAATAGTAAAAGCTATACCTAAAATATTTTTCTAAGTTCTCAAGTAAGGGGAGTGGTTCATCATTCCCCAGAATTCTTGAAATCGCAGTTTGTTTCCCTAAAATCATCAGTTCTTTTTTATAAATCTCAATTGAATCACCTAATCTGAGTTTTTTGTAGATGGAGTAGGGTATTCTCTCTGTCGATTCAAAGAGTGATCCATCACTCAATCCAAAATTATAGTGGCATTGGTAGGCAATCGGGAATTGATTTTTGACCCGAGAAAGTTCCTGAACTCTCGCAAAACTTCTGTTCTTCTCGTTGATGAGGGTTGAAGACTCTTTTTGTAGTGATTTATTTTCTAAGTGTATTAGAGAATATAATATAGAAATGACCAAAAAGGATACGAAAACCGAATTGGAAATCCAAACGGAAATTCGTGGAGACATCTAGGGCTTAGATGGCTCCTCAAAAGATTTTAATGCTTCTTCACGGTCTGAAAAAAATTGAAATGCATTGGATAATCCCAATAAGTGAAAAACTTGTAAGATGGAACTTGTCACACCAACTAAAGCCATTTCCTTATTTCTTTTTTGAAGGTTCATCTTCACATCTAAGATCATTCGAATTCCCAGACTGGAAATGTATCGTAATTCAGAAAAATCAAGGATCAAATGTTTCCGATCGTTTCCAACCATTTCATCCAAAATGGTTTGTGTGATGCGATCCAGTGGTCCAGATTCCATTCTCCCTTTGATTTGAACGATAACAGTTCCATTGATACGCTTTTGTTCTATTTCATATGGTAAGTCCTGCATGGATTCCCCTCTCTTTAGTGGAACAACTACAAATAATTTCTCAGGCGATAACCGAATGATCGCTTTTGCATATGGTGGAAACGGATAATGCCTCTCCGTGAGAGAATCCACAGCCAAACCACCATTCATTTCGGAAATAACTTCCACTTGATCCAAAGCCCTAAAATCTGCCAAGGAAAACTCTGTTTCTTGCGATTTGACCCGAATTTCTCTGGAATAAACATGAAAAAAGGGCTCATGTTTCCCGAAAGGAGGGAATTTTTTAGGAAAACAGGAACTAATCCAACCCGTAGATCCAGCTCCAGTGTATACAAGTAGACCCGAACACTTTTGTTCTTCCTTTTGTTCTTGGTATTGGATCCAAAACCTTGAAGTAAGATCAGGGCTATTGTTTCGAATCGATAGTTCGCAAATGGCTGGAACTGTTTTTAGTTTGGTTCCGTTGGGATAAATGATTTCTGTATCAAGTAAAGACCATGATTCCAGTTTGGTCAGTTTGAAATTTTGTTTCACCGCTTCCCCCAATTCTTCTGCAGTGAAACCAAGAAGTGCACCGACAGAAGAGATTGGGTCAGAATTACATCCAATGAGATGTGTGTTCCCTACCAAGTGAGCCACATAAGTGAAATGATTATCACCACCATGTGCTACGACTAAATCATAATGAGAGCCTTCCTCAGGAGCGAAGTGTTCACGAAAGACAAAGTCCGCGTTTGGAAATACATTTTGTTTGAGATATTCACGAGAACGGATTTGCCTTTCATGAGATTCAAGTGTGCGTTGGAATACTTCTGGATTGTGTTTTGTGACTTCTTTATAGGCTTGGATGGATCCATATGTTTCCAAATCCAACTCGTATTTAGTGCGTTTGAATACGACAACGATCTTCTTGTATTTGAGAGAAGCCATGAGTTTTGGAAGAAATTCCCATTTTCCTTAGGAAAATAAAGGTTTTTTTGATAAAACCACGATTTTCTTAGGAAATTTTAAGAAAAATTGTATCCAAAATCAATTTAATCTTGTACCAAAACAGGTAGTTTTGTAAATAATGTGTAACCGTTAAATGGTTTAGAGGAAAATCAAAGTATGGCAACAACTCCTACCCCAATGAAAAAGTCCGAAATGCTCAGCGAACTCGCTGAAACAACTGGTATGACCAAAAAAAATGTAGCAGCATTTTTGGACTCTTTCGTTGAACTCGCATACAAAGAAACTAAGAAGAATGGTGCATTTGTCATTCCCGGTCTCGGTAAACTTGTGAAACGTAACCGTCCAAAACGTAAAGGTAGAAACCCTGCAACAGGCGAAGCGATTGTCATTCCTGCGAAAACGGTTGTGAAGTTCACTTTGTCTAAAACTTGCAAAGACGCGATTGTCCCACCTAAAAAATAAAGTTATGAATCCCCCCAGGAGGAAATCCGCCTGGGTACAACATGGATAAAAAACCATATCCTTTTTTGCCATTTGAAGATTCCCTTGTGGGTGAAAAAATTCTCTTCGTATGGCAAACAAGTCATCACTCCGAAAAGAATTTAAAAAACCATCTTCTGCAAGCATTGAACATTACAGAAGACCAGATGGTGTTCACTCCTAATGCCATAAAACAGAAGTTAATGGTCTCTTATCCAACAGAAATCAGAAATTTAATCAACGAGAATCGAACGATAGAAATCCCAAACCTACTTTTTGCCATTGCACAAGGGAAAACAACATCCAATCCAAATCCAGCACTCGATATTACATTTGAACTGATCGAATGGTTGTTAACTGGTTTTGATTTGGATGAAGTGTTATGTGAAACCTTGTCTCGATTATTTGGTGTAGCACTTACCAATGAGTTTTTAACATCCGTTCGTGCTGAATACATCAAAGAGTTACGCGGTTAAATAAAACGAACAAAACTGTTTTTTGGTTGTCAATTCGTGAATTTGGTTCAGAATTTGGAGCAAATAAGGATTTTTGGTTATAACTATGCAAACTCGAAACATCTATAAATGGGGATCTCCAGAAGTGGAAGAGAAACTTCCCACGCACACATTGGATTTCTTAAACAATCAATTCCCCGTTGCAAAAGAATTTAAATCATCGCTCCCGAAAGGAGAGCTCCCTCTAAAACCGTTAAGAAAATCAAAACTAAATTCTACGATTGTAACAAAACTAAAAAAAATTGTGGGGAACGCCAATGTTACGTTAGATGATGTTAGCCGTGCGAGACACTCGATTGGGAAATTTTATACAGAAATTTATAAAGCCAGAATGGGTGAGGTGACAGATGTTGTTGATGTTGTAGTCTCTCCGAAGAATGAAAAGGAAATTGAAGAGATCTTAGCTCTTGCAAATGCAAATAAAATTCCTGTCATTCCGTTTGGCGCGGGTTCTACGGTCACAAAAGCGTTACAGGCTCCCAAAGGTGGAATCTCCCTCGATCTATCACGCCTGAACCGAATCATTGAATTTAATGCAATTGATTCTACCGTCACTGTCGAAGCGGGTGTGTATGGACCAGAACTTGAAAAACATTTGAATGAAAGAGGTTATACCTGTGGTCATTTCCCTCAATCGTTTGAATTTTCCACTGTAGGTGGTTGGATTGCTGCGAAAGGGGCAGGCCAGGCATCCACTGGATACGGGAAAATTGAAGACATCTTACTTGGATTAACTGCCATCACTCCTGCTGGTAAATTTGAATCAAAAGCATATCCTGCTGCTTCCATTGGACCAGATCTGTATCGGGTCTTTCTTGGTACCGAAGGAAGTTTTGGTGTCATTACAAAAGCGACTTTAAAAATTCGAAGATACCATTCAGAAAATTCAGCGAAGGGATCCTTTATCTTTAAAAACTTTGAAAAGGCTGTTGAGACCATGCGTGAAGTCATGCAAGGTGGATTCGGGAAACCACATTTTTTCCGGATCCAAGATCCAGAAGAGACGGACATATCATTTCATATGAGTGGTCTTCATGGTGGGAAAGAAGATATATTTTTACGTTTTATCGGATACAAACCTATGCAGAGATCCCTTATGCACATCATTGTTGATGGGGATCCCACTTATACCAAAGAAGTATTGAAGAAAATCAAAAAGATCGCAAAGAAGAATGGTGGCTTCTCTACTGGAGAATCACCAGTGAATAAATGGTTACATCAAAGGTATTCGAGTGCGTACCTTCGTGATTACTTGATGGATGAAGGAATTCGTATTGATACATTGGAGACAGCGGTTACTTGGTCCAACTTACACACATTATGGGAAAATACTCGTGCTTATATCAAAAGTTTTGACAACACTGCATGTATGGTTCACATTTCTCATGCGTATGAAACAGGTGCTAATTTGTATTTCATCTTCATTAGTCCAATGAGCGAAAAAAATGAAGAAGCCAATTTTAATAAATTTCATAAAGGAATCATTGATAGCATTCATGAGAATGGTGGTTCCTTGTCACATCATCATGGTATCGGAAGAATGTTATCTCCTTGGATGGAAAAAGAAGTAGGGAAAGAAGGTCTTCGTATTCTTTCTTCTCTCAAAAAAACTTTTGATCCAAAAGGGATTATGAATCCAGGTGGATTGTTAGGACTAAAATAATGGGTGTTTCGGAACGAAAAAAAAGAGAGTTTGCTCAGAGAGAAACGGATATTCTAAATTGCGCGATTGAATTTTTTCGAACCAAACATCCATCACTTGTGAAGATGGATGATATCGCCAAACATTTGGAAATCGGACGTGGAACCATTTATCTACACTTCAAAAGTAAAGATGATCTGATGGCTCGTATCCAATATGAAGATTACGTTCGGCTTCGGAAACGTCTCGAAAAAGCATTTGAAGAAAAAACTGCAATCGAAATGTCAAGACGTGCGATTAGGGCTTATATAGACCATTGTTTAGGAGACAAACATATGTATCTTGTTGCTAAACAATGTGGTGTGAATCTTAACATTGAAAATGTTTCAGAAGAAATGCGGAAGATGTTGTATGATGAAAGGTCGACTCGTTTGTCTCTCTTAGAGAAAATATACAAACAAGCTAAAAATGAAAATCTAATCAATTCTCGTGGAACCTATCCGAATGTTGCTGTTGCTTGGGGAATGATACGCGGTGCCGTTGAAGTCATTTTAGATGGTCACTTCCAAAATGAAATCAAAAGTGAAAAGGCTTATTTAGAAACAATCGAACATGTATTGTTTTTTGGATTATTTTCAGGCGGAAGCAAAGGAGAGACATGATGAGAAAGATAAAGGTAATTTTAAATCCAGTTTCGGGTGGAGGTCTTTCCGCAAAAGTATGGAAAAAAATTGAACCGATACTCATCCAAAAAGGAATGTCGTATTCTTTCGAAGCAACCACAAAAGAAAAAGCAGCAAAGGATATAGCCAAGGAAGCAGTCAAAGCAGAGTATCATTGGATTCTCGGGATTGGTGGTGATGGTACATTTTCGAATATCATAAACGGATTATTTGAAAATGGCAAATTAATCAATAAAAATGTTGTTTTTAGTCCGATTCCAGCGGGAAGAGGAAACGACTTTATCAAAACAGTGAAGGTTCCGAAAAATCCAGTGAAAGCATTAGAGCAAGTGTTAAATGGAACGGAACGAAATATTGACTTGATTGATGTTACTTATACTAAGTCAGACCAATCAAAAGGGAAATATTTGTGTTTGAATTTGGCCGATTTTGGAATGGGTGGTGAGGTTGTATACCGAGTCAACAAATCCAAGTTAGGTAGGTTTATCGGTGGTAAGGGTGTCTTTTTGCTGTATACAGTTGTTTGTCTTTTTTCTTATACCAACAAAAAGATTACTCTCACACTCTCAAAGTTTGAAAAAATCACAAATAAATGTAGATTGGTTGTTTGTGCCAACGGAGAATTTGCTGGTGGTGGGATGTGGTTTGCGCCTAAAGCAAAATTAGATGATGGAAAAATGGATCTTCTCGCCATTCAAGATGTCTCGATATTTGAAACTCTAAGAAAGTTCGGTAATCTTTACCAAGGAAAACTTTCAGATGATGCAAAAGTGATTTCAAAACAAATTACAGAACTCACAGCAGAATCGGAAGAGGATGTATTCATCGATGTGGATGGAGAGAATATGGGCCAACTTCCGGCTCAATTTAAAGTCCTTCCGAAAGTATTGCCAATCAAATGTTAACGATATGAAACATATTACAAAACAAGAGAATTCGAGATTAGACCATTTAAAAAAAGAATATGATATTCTTGTGATTGGTGGCGGTATCACTGGAGCCAATGTGTTATGGGATGCAACCTTAAGAGGTTATAATTGCCTTCTTGTGGAAAAAAATGATTATGCTTCTGGTACAAGCCAGGCCACTTCCAAACTCATACATGGTGGCCTTCGGTACTTAAAAAATTTTGAAATAGGACTTGTTAGAGAATCCTTATCAGAAAGGCGATATTTAGCAAAAATATCGCCCCATGCAGTTCGTCCTATGGGTTTTATCATACCGATTCGTTCGTTCTTCCAAAGGATTCAACTCCTACTTGGGATGGAGTTGTATAATCTACTGTCTTTTGATCGGAACAAAGAAATTGATCCAGATGTGCAACTACCGAAATACAGATGGAATTCGATTGCTGAAACCATATATAAGGTGATGGGTCTCAATCGAAAGTCATTGAAAGGTAGTTTTCAATATTATGATTATGCCAATCCAAATCCAGAAAAGCACACAACTGAATTTATTTTGTCTGCCAAAGAGAAGGGCGCTCATGCCTTTAACTACTTGTCCGTAACAACTTTAAAAAAGCAAAATAGCGGTGGTTATACGGTTGGGTTAACAGATCAAATTACTGGGAAAAAAGTATTAATTTCTGCAAAAGTTGTCGTGAATTCGGCAGGACCGTGGGCTGATTTGATTGAAACCATGGCGGGTGTTTCTGCTGAGAAAAAATTAGTTCGATCCAAGGGGATCCATGCTGTAGTTCGGAATATCTGCGGAAATGAATGTGTGGTATTATCAAAACGCGACGGGTCCCATTTATTTGTCATACCGTGGAGAGGCAAAACGATCGTAGGAACGACGGACACGGCTTATGAGGATGATCCAGACAAATTCAAAGTGAAACAATCCGAGATTGTGGATTTGATCGATGAAGTGAATCATAGTTTTGGTTTTGCGAAACTCACACTAAAGGATGTGGATTACTATTACGGGGGACTTCGTCCTCTTGTAGAAGATCCAGGGAGTACCGAAGGAACATACTCTGCCTCTAGAAAATCTGAAATTTTGCATTACGAGAGTGAAGGGTTTCCAGGGTTTTTCTCTGCGTTAGGTGGAAAGTACACCACAAGTCGTGCCGTTGCGGAAAGTTTGGTAAATGCAATTGATGTACATGTGAAAGGTAAAGAAAGTCCTTGTGTCACAAAGTTTACACCTTTGTTAGGTGGTCGTTACCAAAACCTAAAAGAGTTGGTGGATGAGATCCAATTCAAATTTCCCCATGTGTCAGGTGCCAAAATTGATGTTTTGGTGAGACGGTATGGAAGTACAACTTGGCGTATTTTGCAGGGGAAGGGAACTGATTCTTATCAAATTCCCAACGGCGAAGTGTATTATGAAGAAGAAGTGGAATACCTCGTTTTGCATGAAGACATTCACCATCTAACAGATTTTTATTTTAGAAGGTCTGGTGTTGGTACGGTTGGAAAATTGGATCCAGCTGTTCGATCTCGATTGGATAAAAAAATTGCAAAACTTCTAGGATGGAATGCGGAACGATTGAAAGAAGAATCCAAAAAAGTCGACGAACGATACGACTGGTTTGTTGATTAAATGCCAAGAATTAGCATTGAGATACCGAAAAAACTGGTATTCGAAACTTCGCTTAGTGTGAGGATTTCGGATATCAATTTTGCAGGCCACTTAGCGCATGACGCGATTTTAACGCTAACACATGAATGCAGAGCACGATTTTTTCATTCTCTCGGTTGGACCGAAATCAATGTAGAAGGGAAGGGGATTGTTGTTTCTGATGTTGCAATCGTGTACAAATCAGAAGCTTTTTTCCCTGATGACTTACATCTAGAGTTGTATGTAGATCAAATCTCTAAAAAATCTCTCGATATGGTGTATGTCATCACGCATCAAAAAGACGGAAAGGAAATTGCGCGTGCCAAAACTGCCATCGTCTTTTTTGATTATGCAGAACGAAAGCCTTGTCCTATTCCAATTCCGTTTTTAGAGGTAGTCCAATCGAAAGAAAATGGATAGGGCAAATTGATTCCTATTGGATCAGTTTCTTTTGGATGAGTGAAACGAATTTGCGCTCTTCTGTTTCGTAATTGTATTTTGACATCCCACTGAGTGAACGCAACCGAACGGCTTGGTTCCAAGACTTAGACTCCATTGTTTCCCAAAGGCCAATGCCAAAACGGCCATATTCACTGCGAATCCATTGCATTAGTTGTGTGATGGTTTCTGTATTCTTATCTTTTCGTTTGGAATAGGTAAGGATATATTGTAAGAGTTCTTCGATCCCTTTCTTTTTCACAACGGAAGTTTTGAAGATAGGAGGAAGCGTTTGGTCAGGGAGAATGTCTTTGATAAATTCCAGTGTTGTCTCTAGCATATAATAGCTTGAGTTAGCGAGAGATTCTTCATCGCATTTGTTGATGATAAATGCCTCTGGTACTTCCATGATCCCCGATTTCATAAATTGCACTTGGTCTCCACCCAGAGGTTGCATCACAAGAAAGGAAAGATCAGAAATGAGAGAGATTGAGATTTCGTTTTGGCCGATACCTACCGTTTCCACAAAAACATAATCAAAAATTTTTCTTAAAAAACGGATTACATGATATGTGTATGGATTAAGCCCACCTAACTCGAGTTGTGAGGGTTGGGAGCGAAAATAGATCCTCGTGTCCCTTCTGGGAAGGGTGACTCTCGTTCGGTCTCCAAGAATGGAACCACCACTGATTGTAGAAGAGGGGTCAATGGCAACAATTGCCATCTTTTTGTCTGGAGCAAAGTCCAAAAACAGTCGGCAGAGTTCACCGAGTAAGGATGATTTCCCCGCGCCAGGAGTACCTGTGATTCCAATGGTCAAACCATCTTTGGCATTTGGTTTTTGCGCTTGGATTTCGTTGAATAAGGATTCTCTAAATTCTAAATTGTTTTCGGTTTCGATTTTAGAAATGAGTTTCGCAATGGGGAACTTTTCACCAAGCAGAGAATCTGAAACCAATTGTGAAAGTGTTTCTGTGGAATTCATGAATGAGTTTGCCATTGTTAAAATTCTAGTTTGGTAAAAGAAAAACCTCCACTGACACCATTTCGTTTGGTAGTCGTGGAGGTTGGTCAGGGACTCGTGTTTAAACGAGAACAGGTTCTGTCGAAATGATATCGATGATTTTATTCATAATCGACATCAAATCATAATCTTTTGGAGTAAAGATCTCGCGGATTCCCATTTTTTTCAGTTCTTCAAAGTCGGATTCTGGAATGATCCCTCCAATCACAACTGGAATGTTTGCTTTGTAGTGTGCAAGTTCATCAAATAGTTGTTTTGCGATTTCTTTATGAGAACCAGAAAGAATGGAAAGTCCAATCACATTTGCATTTTCTTCCACCGCCGATTGTACAATTTCTTCAGGAGAAAGTCGAATTCCTGAGTAAATCACATCAAACCCACTGTGTTTTGCCGATACGGCAATCATCTCTGCCCCGTTGGAGTGACCATCAAGTCCTGGTTTTCCCACAACAATTTTTGGTCTATGTCCATGCGCTTTTGTGAATGCATCCACCTTGCCGCGAACGGTTGCCACTTTATCGTCAGAGAGGAATAGTTTTTGTCCCTCTACTCCAGTCGGTGGGTTGTATTCACCGTAAACTTCACGGAGTGCATCCGCCCATTCTCCCGTTGTCACAAGTGCTTTGGCGCAAGCGATGGAGTAAGGCATTAGATTTTTCCCTTCTTTTGCGGCTTGTTTTAAATCCTCTAAGGATTTTTTGGCAAGTTCTGCATTTCGTCGAGTTTTGGCTTCTGCTAATACACCTAATGTTTGTTCTGCTGATTTTGGATCTACTTTGAAGATACCACCATCAGAGTCAGTCATAAGTGGTGATTTGATTCCATCAGTCCATTTGTTTTTACCAACGATCACAAGTTCATTAGAATTGATTTTGGAAAGTCTTTCGGTTTGTGATTTCACAAGTTGTGATTTCATGTAACCGTTTTCGATGGCAACAAGTGCTCCACCCATATCGAGAATCTTTTGGATTTCCAATTTTGCTTCTTCTTTTAGGGCTTTTACTTTTGATTCAATGACTTTTGATCCTTCAAAAATATCAGGATATTCTAATAGGTCCGTTTCATAGGCCAGGACTTGTTGCAAACGGAGTGACCATTGTTGGTCCCAAGGTCTTGGAAGAGAGAGAGCTTCATTCCAAGCTGGTAACTGAAGCGCACGGCATCTTGCATTTCGAGATAAAGTCACACCTAATGCTTCAATGAGAATTCTCCAAGCATTGTTTTCTGGTTGTTCTTCTGTGAGACCAAGGGAGTTCACTTGCACTCCATATCGGAACACTCTGTACTTTGCATTTTTGACACCGTAACGTTCTCTTGTGATTTCTTCCCACATTTCGGTGAACGCGCGCATTTTGCACATCTCTTCCACAAATCGAATCCCTGCGTTGACAAAGAAAGAAATCCTTCCCACACACTGTTCGAATTCATCGGCTGTGAAGCAGTTTCTTTCTTTGATGGCATCTAACACAGCAATCGCAGTTGCAAGAGCAAAGGAAAGTTCTTGAACAGGTGTTGCACCTGCTTCTTGTAAGTGGTAAGAACAGATGTTAGAAGGGTTCCACTTTGGAATGTTGTGGAGACAGTATTCATACATATCCACGATGATTTTCATCGAATCTTTTGGTGGATAAATGTAAGTTCCACGGGCCAAGTATTCTTTGATGAGGTCGTTTTGTGTGGTTCCGTTTAACTTTTCGAGAGGAACTCCTCGTTCTTCCGCAAGAGCCACATAAAGAGACAAGAGCCACATGGATGTTCCATTGATGGTCATCGATGTGTTCATCTCTTCGATCGGAATTTGGTCAAATAAGATACGAAAGTCTTCGAGTGAGTTGATGGGAACTCCCACTTTTCCGATCTCTGGCCTTGAAACTTCGTGGTCAGAGCTATATCCACATTGAGTGGGTAGATCAAATGCAATGGAAAGCCCTGTTTGGCCTTTAGAAAGGTTCTTTCTGTACAACTCATTGGAGGCTTTTGCGTTGGTGTGCCCTGCATAGGTCCTAAAAATCCATGGTTTGTCAGGTTTTCCCTGTCCATTCTCGTCAACGAGAAGGTAATCTTTTTTTTCGGCGGACATTCTTTGCCTCGTTTTATAATTTCTATGTATAATTGAAAATCTTCTGGAATATTTTCACCTAAAAATTTATACAGGACTAGGCAATTTAAGCCTTTTCCAAGATGCGCGAACCTAAACCTTTTTCACCAATTCCTTTCTTTTTTAGCATCTTACTCTTAAGTTTGGGTTATGCGTTGTTCTCTTATTTTCGCCCGTTTCCTACAACGGAATCGGAATGGGAGTTTTTGGCAAATGTGAAGGCGGCAACGGAGGAGGGAGGGCTTGTTTCGGCAAGAGAACCACTCGCCTTTTGGTTTGTGGTCACTTGGAAAAAACTCTTTGGTGCCAACTACATTCCATCCTTCATCGCGTTAGCTGGTATATTTTATAGTTTGTTTCTCCATTTATTCCTTTTGCTTTTGCGAAACGAAGAATGGAGACGAAATCACTATCTTGTTGTGTATCTTGCGGCTTTTTTACCGTTTTCTTATGGATTTCCCACTTCCTATTTTACGGAAACACTTTGTATTGTTTTTTTACTTCTCATCTTTTTGACCTTCCGTTTGGAAAAGATGACGGACTTACTTGTGTTTCCGACTTTCACTCTTCTTGCCTTTTTTTCTAGTTTCATTATGTTCTATTTAGGATTTACTTTCTTCGTGATTTTTACGGGGATTCGTGGTTCGAGAAAAGCGGCACAAAAAACATCAGTCTTTTACAAAAAGAAGAATGTGCCTTTCCTTTTTCTTTTGGGGTACCTTGCTTTCTTTGTGATCTCTCTATTCTTCTTTTCGTATTCAGATTTTTTTGGAGAAAAGTCGATCTCCTATTTATTCAAAATTTGGTACGATATCTCACTTATGGTATTGCTTCCTATGCTTACCATCGGGCTTGGCCATATTTTATTAAAAACCGAAAAAGAGCTAAACACCATTACCGCATCGGTTGTGTTAGGTGTTTCGATTCTTGCTTCAATATACTTTATTTTTAAAGATTTGAAATCGAGTGCGGCGGAACCTTGGGACACTCAAACAAAAAATCTCACCAAATCGTTTGGGCAAGCACTGATTTTAAAATCAGATCCCATCTATCTTCCCAAAGAATTTGCGTTTGCTTTGTATTTCCAAACAGGAACCAAAACGAAGTATTTAAAAGAAGCGAATTTACAAGAAAAGTCTTTCTTATATGTAGAAGGGATTTGGAACCAAGACATCCAGCTTGTTCAAAAATCTGGATTCTTTAAAAGGACTAATCGTTCCCTTGGGATTGTATCATTGAGTGAGGATGATGTTCTCATCCAAAAAATCACTTCGGATCGCATTAAAACGGACAAAAATTTAAGTTTTATCTCGAAGAAAGTCGAGGATGCTTGGGGGAATGTCCCCACAAAACGCCCGTTTGATGAGTATACTGCTGGATTACAAAAAAAGTTTGGTTACTTAAGTTTCTACTAGTTATAAAATTTAGGAACTAAAATCTTTATAAAATCGTTTCACTTTAGAAACATACTGTTTGGTTTCTTCGTAAGGTGGTATCCCTTTGTAACGTTTCACGGCGCCAGGGCCTGCGTTGTAAGCAGCGATTGCTTTTTCTGGATCCTTAAATTCCTTCATGAGGCCCTTTAAAAATTTCACGCCACCCGTTATGTTTTCTTCTGGATCAAAGGGATCTTTGACTCCTAGGCTTTCTGCGGTTTCAGGCATGAGTTGCATAAGGCCCATGGCTCCTTTGGGAGATACCGCTTTTGGTTTGAATCCTGATTCTGCTTTGACCATGGCTTTCACCAAATTAGGATCCATCCCTTGGGCTTCTGCTATTGATTCAATTGTGCCTAAGAGGTTGCCTGAGGTTTGATTGCCAATCGTGTTCACTGCTTTTGTGTTTCCGAAAGAATCATAGGTTTCGGGAAAAGGCAAACGAAGCGAATCGTCTGCTTGTTTTTTCGATTCATTTGTTTGAGGAAATTCGTTTTGTTTTCTAAACTCGCGTTCTAAGAGTTCGGGAAAGTTGACAAGAGACTTTGGGTCTTTTGTCAACTGGGTGAGGGATTCCATGCGATTGAGTACGGAAGCAACAGATGGGATATCATTCAGTCTCACACTATAGGAATCGGTCGGAATGTGCAAAACTGAAGTAAAAAATTATGTCTCTTTTATTTTTCTTCCTGTTGGATGGCCGCTAAATCTTTGGGGCCGATGGGTTTCACGAGGTATCCTTTCACGTTGGGGAAAGAGTTACTTTTGGATTTGTCCGAAGGATCAATCGAAGAGGTAAGGATGTAGGTAGGAATGGAGGAGAACTCGGGGATGTCTCGGATTTCTTCCAGAAATTGCCAACCATCCATGACTGGCATATTCAAATCCAAAAACAATAGATCAGGGAAATCTTGCGACTCTTGTAATGCCTCTAGTGCCTCGGCACCATTCTGATAGGTAAACACTTGCGAAGCAAAGGAGAACTTCTCCATTAAGGTTTTGATGAGAAACGTGGTGACTACATCATCTTCAATCAGAAATACCTTGGTCATTTGTTTCATTTTGTGTGAAAACTTCTGTCAGAATATTTGAATTTAAGAAAAAATAGGCAACCATTAAAAACCAACAAACAATGTTTATAGGGAATGTGGAGATGTTAAAATTTCAGGTCTCAAAATTTCTTTTAGTTTTTTCTCTTCTAATAAACCAAGTTCTAAAACAATCGATTCGACTGATCGATTTTCCGTCAGTGCACGTTTAGCTACCAAAGTGGCATTTTCATATCCAATATAAGGATTTAGGGCCGTTGCAAGACCTGCTGAAGTTTTCACTCTTGATGCTAGTAATTCTCTATTGGCTGTGATCCCTGATACACAGTTGATTTCTAATGTTTTGCAACCAGCGGTTAGGTGTTCGATACTCTTGAACAAACTATGTGCAATGATTGGTTCAAAGGCATTCAATTGTAATTGTCCTGCTTCTGCCGCCATTGTGATCGTAATGTCGTTTCCAATGACTTCATAAGCAATTTGGTTGACCACTTCTGGGATGATCGGGTTTACTTTTCCTGGCATAATTGAGGAACCCGCGGCCTTTGCTGGCAAATTAATTTCATTAAAGCCACCTTGTGGCCCACTTGACAACAATCGTAGATCATTACAAACCTTAGAAAGTTTTGTTGCGATTCGTTTTAATACACCAGATAACTGTACAAAGGCGCCTGTGTCTTGGGTTGCTTCAATCAGATTGGGAGCCGCATTCAAATCCAAGCCAGTTTGTTTTGCAAGAATATCTGTCACAATTTTTGAATAACGAATGTCAGTATTGATTCCAGTTCCGATCGCAGTGGCACCTAGATTGATTTCTCCTATGAGAGATGTCGCTTCTTTCAGGCGAGAAATATCTTCACCTAACATAACATCGTAGGTGGAAAATTCCTGACCTAAAGTCATAGGAACGGCATCTTGTAATTGAGTCCTACCAATTTTGAGAATGTCTTTAAATTCTTCTGATTTTTTACGAAACGAAATTTGTAAACTTTCAAGCGAAGCAATTAACCCACGTATGGAAAAGACAGCCGCCAATTTGATGGAAGAAGGGTAAACATCATTGGTACTTTGTGACATATTGACGTCATTTAGTGGATGGATCGTTGTATAATCTCCTTTGGGGCGACCAGCAAGTTCCAAAGCGATATTAGTGATTACTTCATTGGCATTCATATTGGTGGACGTTCCAGCTCCCCCTTGGATCACATCGACTACGAATTCAGAATGGAACTCACCAGCTAAAATACGATCACATGCATCAGAGATAAATTTTGTTTTTTCGGAAGAAAGAAGTCCTAATTCTAGATTTGCAATCGCAGATGCTTTTTTGATATGGGCCAAAGCTTTGACTAAATCAGGATAAGAGCCAATCGTTTTACCTGTAATCGGATAGTTTTCCAAGGCCCGCAAAGTATGGATCCCCCAATAAACATCTTTTGGAATTTCCCTTTCTCCGAGTAGGTCATGTTCGATCCGAACGTTTGATTGTTTCATCCAAAATTTCTCCAACTTAGAACGAAAGATACTCGACCAAATAGAAAAGGGAAGAAGATTTATGACTTGCATGAAGAAAATCCTGATCGTTCTGATTTCATTTAGTTTTACCATGAGTTTGCCTGATGTTTATGGGCAGGGTAAATCCAACGCACAAACAGCTTGCCAACAAAAAGAAGAAACGATTAAAACCATTTTCCAACTGCTTCCAGAATCTGAGAGGTCTTGTTCAGAAATAGCAAAGTTAGTTCTTACCGAAGAAGATGAGGAAGGTGAAAAACTGGACACAGAATACCAAAGTCTATTTCTAAAAGTGTGTGAATTAAAACGTCAAAAACATACACTAGAAGAAATTCGTGAACATTTAGGCCTCCCAAAACAATGTAATTCTCTTTCTAATGCTGTGAAAAAGAATTGATTCTCCAAAGGTTCTTTAGTAAATTTATTGCAAGTTTTATGTATAGATACTTCCTCTTTTTCTGTATTTTCATTTCTCCTGCGGTAATATTACCTTGTGAACCATTTGTTACAAAAACGTTGTCACCTATCGACCATTCATCGAAAGATAAAAGTTTTGCAGATTTCAAATCGAAGTTTTTGAAAACATTAAAGGCAAAAGACCGTAAGTCATTAGAATCCTTTCTCGACTCAGACATTCACTTTACCTTTGGTCCTGAAACAGGAAAAAAAGAATTTCTAAAGTCATTCCAGCTGACAGAGAAACCAAACGAATCTGATTTTTGGATGTTGCTATATGATACAATTCAATTAGGAGTTCGGCAAAATGCAGAAGGGCAAATGGTGGCTCCCTATTTTTTTGAAACTTTCCCTAGTGACTATGATCCATTCTCGCATTATTTGGTGATCGGAAAGAATGTGAATGTGAGAGAAGATGCAACCAAAGATTCTAAGGTGATCACACAACTCAGTTATCAAATTGTTCGATCGGAAGCAGATGATTTGGATGGAAGGCGATTGGAGAAAGAAAGCAATTGCAATTGGAAAAAAATTTGTACGCCACAAGGTAAGTCAGGATTTGTGTGTGATCGATTTATCCGTAGTCCTCTTGACTACAGAGCTTTCTTTGAAAAAAAGAAAGGGCAATGGTATCTAACAACATTCATTGTGGGCGATTGATACTTGTTAAATCATCCTTGAAAGATCACTTTTTTCTTGAAATTGGAAGGTATACTTTTTAAACTTGGAGAAACATCTGTTAAAGGAAAACCCTATGTTAAAAAAACTGATTTTAAGTGCACTTGCACTATCTCTTACAAATTGCTTGATTTTAAATCCGTTAGGTGCTACCATCGATCGTGAAAAAGGATCCGAAGCTGCTGGAAGAATTACTGACGCTGCTATTCAGACAGATTTGATCAATTCAACTCTACTATCTGGTCGTGCTAGTATTTCAATTCTTAGTTTGATTGCTGGGGACATTGCAAAAATTGAATCCGAAAAATACTATATTAAGGCGGATGTTGATAAGTGTGTTGAAGATATTCGAGGTTTCAAGGGATTTCTAGTAGGCTCATTGATTACAAACATTATTTCCTGCCAAGACATCAATTCTGATGGATACTTAATTGGAGAACCGTTCCCAAGCCTATAATTCCATATTTTTTCCTTTCCTTGCTCTTTTTTTAAGAGCAGGGAACCATTTCCAAATCTTCCGGGTCTCATTCGCCAAACAAACAAGGAAGGTTTTATGATCTCTCGCAAACCCTATTTTAAAATCATTGTTACCACTTTACTCGTTGGAAGTTTTGCGTTCCTATTTGGCAATTGCCGTGGACACAAAGACTTTGAAAAAAGAATTGAATGGGTAGCCTCCAAACTCACATCAAAGTTAGATTTGGATGAAACACAAAAAGCAAAACTAGATACGATCAAAGCGGAACTCATCGCCAAACATAAAGAAATGAAACCAAAACAAGAGTCTTGGGCAAAAGAAATGGCTAACCAAATTCGCTCTGAAAAAATTGATACGAAGTATCTTGATAAAATGAGTGTAGAGAGAGAATCTCGTCACCAAGAAATGCGTAAGTTTTTCCAAACAAAACTGGTTGAATTCCATGCGGTCCTTCGCCCAGAACAAAGAGAAAAGTTTGCAGAACTGGTTGAAAAATTTGCGTCACGTCACCAACCGCAAGAAGATTAAACCATGCCCAGTTTTGACTTCGAGACGGTAGTCAAAGACACCAAGTATTTGGTTTTAAAAACGATCGGTGAAACTCTCATCGATCGTTTTGACGATGCCACAGAAGATGTGGTGCAAGAAGTGTATTTTCGTGTGTTTAAATCACTGGAGAAGGGTGGCTTTGATGGTCGTTCCAAACTTTCTACTTGGATTTATACCATTGCTAAAAACGAATCCCTGCGTATGAATGAAAAACGTTTGCGGGAAGAGGAAAAGGCAAAACGTTACTTACAAAACAACCAAAGAAAGTTTTTCCAATCAGAAGATTTCCACTCTATCCACAAAGAAGAATGGATCGAATCTATGTTACAAAAAATCCCCGAACAATACCGTGGGACCTTACGTTTGTATCTATTAGGGAAAACTATGGAAGAAATTGCTTTGGAACTTCAAATTAAAGAAGGGACTGTGAAATCTAGATTGTTTCGAACCAAAGAGTGGATCCGTAAATCGATGCCAGGAGTGAAAAATGAATTCCAAGAATCCTAAACGCTGGGAAACACTTTTGAATGATTCTGAATTTGAATCGCGAATTGTTCGAAAAACACAATCACGAGTGAAAGTGGAGAAGAAGAAACGATATCTTGTCATTTCTGCAAGTCTTATGTTTCTCATGCTTTTGTTATTCTCGGTCGAACAGTGGGTGATTGAACCCGATGAATTGCAGAGTAACATACGTTATTTGGCAGAAGAACTTAGTTCAGAATCGATTGTGAGTTTGAGTTTCGATTGATATTTATCAATGACAAATATCAATGAGGCTTAAGATTCCTTTCATCAGAAAAGAGTTTATTTTATTCATTTTTTTCGTCATAATTGTTCGAGGAAACAATGAATATGAACGCTTGCATTCTCTACTTAAACAAGAAACGAATTGAGATGATCAAGTTAGAATCAGATAATATGGAATCTAAGTCTTGGGAAAAAATGAAAGACTCCGATCAGTGGGATTTTGCGGAAATCACAAAGGACTTAAAGTCTCCCAATGAAGTGATTTTGGTAGGAGAATCTGCCCTCAATTTAGAATACCGCAGATGGCTTGCCAACCATGACCGAGTCCTTGCCAAAAAATTAATCGCTGTGATCGGTAGCACTATGGAAACCAAAGTCAATCCAAATCTTGTGAGTCATTTTAAAGAAAAATACTTTCGAGGGAGAGCGTAACTCAAATCAAATGGTCACACGACTCTCCGTGTGTATGAAAAAACAAACGAAATAACAAAAATCCAACCGAAACAAGAAGTAATATAGTTCCGAAAATGGGAATCCATTTGGGTTGGATGTATTTTCGAATCTTCCCCATCACAAGGCTTAGGCCAGTGAGTGCGGGAACAGTTCCCAAATAAAACGTAAACATTACAAGCCCACCGGTTATGGCACTTCCCGTTGCAAAAGATGCGGCATAGGCTGGATACAAGACTCCACAAGGGAGTAGAGCACTTAAGATTCCAATCCCAAACCCCAACCCATTTTGACTTGTTTTCCTTCGAATGTTTTGCAAGAGTTCTGAGATCCCTTTGGGTAGGTTTCCAAATTTAGAACTAGATCCGTTTCGAAACAATCGAATGAGGAAGAGAAGTAAAAACAAAAAAGTAAAGATCCCAGCAATGCTCTGAATGGCACCAAGTTCACCGAGAGCATTTGCCCCTTTTCCCAAAAATCCTAGGACCACTCCAAGAAATGAATAGGAAACCATTCGACCTAAGTGGTATAAGATGACTGGAATTTGTTTGGACGGATTTTCTGTTTGGAGAAGCGAGAGAAAAGGTCCACACATCAAGGTGCAATGGAAACTACTGAATAAACCGTAAACAAGAATGGAACCAAAAAAACTAAGGTTTGTCAGTAGGTCCATTTTTTTTGATTTCTGAGTTGGTCACAGTAGGTTCTTGGTTTGATTGTACAGGGTATTCTTCTTCAAAAAACATTCTGTATTTTGGTGATTCGATGTCTTCAAATTGACCTTTTCGAAATGCGACAATGAATACATAGAGAAAAAACGCGGCAATACACATTGCCATCGGTATAGTTAAATAGAGGGCTTCCATTTTGGGATCCTTATTCGTATCGATAATGAATTTAATAAAACTGTCAAACTAGAACAAGCCATAAATACAGCACAGATCACAGGTAACATTAGCCCGAACATCGCAAGTGGTAACATGATGGAGTTATAACAGAAGGAGATGATGATATTTTGTAAAATAACTTCTCTTGTCTTTTTCGCAGAAAGTAAAGAATGTACAATCCCATTGAGATTTCCGGAGGTGAGTACAATGTCTGATCTTTCTAAAGACATATCTTCTGCTTCTGTATGTGAAATGGAAACATTGGCACTCGCAAGAGATAAACTGTCGTTGATTCCATCTCCAACCATAATCACCACATTGCCTTTGTTTTGTGAATCTTGGACAATATTGGCCTTTTCTTCTGGAGAAAGATCGGAGTAAAATTGTTGGATTCCTAAAGAATGGGCGATGTTTTTCACTGCAGAGAACCTGTCTCCTGACAAGATAGAAATTTTAGGAATCATTTGTTTGAGTAGGGTCACAAAGGAACCAGCATCAGGTCTCACTTCATCTGCTAGTAAAAATGTCCCAACAAATTTTCCATTGATTGCAACTTGGATGAGAGATCCTTCCATTTCAGGGAACGAGTCTGTCGTGATATTTTCATTTTTGAAGAGTGTAGCGTTCCCAATGAGAACCGAATGAGCGTTGTTGAACCACTGAATTTTTCCCTTTACACCTTGCCCTGGAACATTCTGCAACTCTAAGAGTTCCATTTCATTTGCCGTTTCTTTCACAGAGCGAAAGGGAGAGAGATACTTTACAAGTGATTTGGCAAGTGGGTGATTGATTTCTTTTTCGATCCGGTACACAAATGGAAGAAATTCTTCTGCCACCGTTACCAATCGAACGAGAAATTTTCCTTCGGTCAGAGTTCCTGTTTTATCCAAAAAGATGGAATTTGCTTTTGCCAATGTTTCCACAACGGATGGGTTTTTTAATAGAACTCCTTTTTCCGCATTCAAAATGTGATTGGTGACAAGTGCCGTGGGAACTGAAATTCCAAGGGCACAAGGACAGGCAACAATGAGAACGGAAATAGTAGTCACCAAACTTTGTTCCAAATCACCCGCAGTTACTAACATCCAAACGCCAAAACAAACAAAGGCTAATAAAAACACTACCGAGATAAAGTAGGATGCAATTCTTTCCGTTACGATTTGGATTTTCGGTTTTAAATGGAGTGCTTCTTCCAAGCGCAGTTTCAAGGAAGACAAGGTGGATGCATGGTAATCGGAGTTAGCAAGGATGAGGGCAGGGTTGTCGATGGAAAGAGAACCTGCTAATATGGAATCTCCCTTTTGTTTGCGAATGGGAACGGATTCACCTGTTAAAAAAGACTCATCCACATACGTTACATCGGAAAGTAAAATGGCATCCACAGGAATTCGTTTGCCAGGTGCAACCTTAATATGATCACCTAACTTGATCTCTGTGCTTGGAATGGTTGTATCTCCGTTTTCCGAAATCCGAACGGATGTTTCAGGCAGTTTACAAAGTATGGATTCTAATTTATCAGATGCAAATACACGAGCTTTTTCTTCAAAGTATTTCCCAATCAAGATAAAGAAATAGATCATTGCCACAGAATCAAAATAAACTTCACCTCTGTCGGTTAAGGTCACATAAACAGAATAAAAATATGCCATCGAGATTCCCAAAAACAAAAGAAAATCCATGGAAAGAGTTCTTCGTCTAATGCTTGTTAAAAACCCGGATAAAAATGGGAAACCAGAATACAGATAAGCAGGAGTGGCAAACACCCAAGAAGCATAGTGGAACATTCGTTTGAGATTTAGATCAATGCCTGTAAAGTATCCAGAATACAAAGCAACGCTAAGAATCATAATGTTTCCAAAACAAAATCCCGCTACACCGATACGTAGGAGTAGGGTTTTCAGTTGTTTTGATTTTTCTAGATTGCCTTCCGTGGGAGAAAAGAGGACAGGTTTGTAACCAATCGCACGAATGAGAGAAAGGATTTTTGAAATTTTGATTTTCGATTGGTCGAAACGAATTCTTGCGCGCCCAGAGGCAAAATTGATTTGTGCCGAAAGAATTCCTTCTTCTTCGTTTAAAACCTTTTCATTGATCCATACGCAGGCAGAACAGTGGATGTTTGTGATCTGAACCGAAACTTCTGAAAATTCGCCTGAAACTCTGACAAACTTTTGGTAAACTAATTCGTTTTCAATTTCGGTATCGTTTTCTTCCATCTCAACGGGACTCAGTTTGGTATTCCCTTTGAGTTGGTAGTAGTAACTTCCACCTAAAGAATGTATAATGGAGTAAACTGTTTCACAACCTTCACAACAAAAAACTTTTGTATCGCTTTCGAATTTTGACTCAATTCGCACTAATTGAATGGGATTCCCGCAATGGTCACATTCTGTTTTTATGTTTTGTGAGGTTGTTTTGTTCATCGAACCGTAATTTTTCCTTCTCGTTCAAAGGACTTCCCTTGAATAGATGCAATAATTCTCATATTCCAAGTGCCAGTTTCTTTTAATGGAATGTTCCCCGTGAAGCCAAGATCAGATGGTTTTAAATCATATCTTGTTGTGTTCCTGGTGGTTGCATTTCGTTCTAAGATCACATAGAGGGAGTCTGCTTTTGTGATCTTTTCATTTTGATGTAAGGTAACAGTAAGATCCAAATTACCCATAGGGAGTAGGGTTGTGTTGTCCCAATTGGTGGTTAATTTGTAACCTTGTTTCAGCAGTTCTTTCTGATTCTCGATCGCCTTTTCATAATTCAAACCGATCTCATAGTAGTTTTTATCCATGACTGGCTCAAAATGTTTATATGTGAGACGAATGGTATAAAAGGTGGCTGCTACGAGGGCAGTAAAACTGAGTAACACAACATACATTGCATTCCTTAAACTTGGGTGTAAGTTTTTAAACATACTTATTTCCTTGGGAGAGAAAGTGATAATTTTTTCTCTAGTGTTTCATCCGGATCTTCGGTGTTCCTCAGTACAATCGATCCAGGTAAATATCCTTCGCTTAGTTCTTGTTCGGTTAAACTTTGCGTTTCCAATACGACCGAAAAACTTTTGATTTCGCCAGAACCCAGTTTGAATTGATTGTTCTCTTCTCCAGAACGAATCAAAATTTCCTTCCCGTGCCTTGTATCAAAGGCCGAGAGTTGGAACTCTTTCTCCACAGGTGCAATGTTTTGGATACGAAGCGCTACGAAGGCTCTTATTTTATTGTCTGGAATGAGAAAAGGGGGCATCGATTTATTCGAAGCAGCAATCATTGACATAGGAATTCTTGTGATGAGTTGGATCGTTGCACCAGTGAGAACCACTCCTAAAAGAATCGCATAAACGACAGTTCTAGGGCGGACCCATTTGATTTTATCACCAGTCTCTATTTGTTTGAGGGAAAAATAACCTATGAGAGTTTTTTTGTTTTCCTTTGCCATGATGGATGTGCATGCATCCACACACTTTCCACAAGCGACACAACCAACTTGTAAACCATCTCGGATGTCAATGCCAGTAGGGCAAACCACAACGCACATATTACATGCGATACAATCGCCAATTTTGGTTTTTCCATCACGACGAGGTTCCCCGCGTTTGAAATCATAAGTCACATTCCAGGAATGTTCATCCATGAGTAACGTTTGGAATCTAGCATAAGGACATGCATACCGACAAAACTGCTCTCTGATAAAGCCAATGTCGATAAACATGGCAGCTGTAAAAAATAATGTAAAATAAAAATACGTTTCTGAAAATGCCGCTAGACTTTTATAATCAGCTAACATTTCATAGGGGCTCACAAAGTATCCAATCCAATGGAAGGAAGCGATAAAAGAAACTATGATCCACAAAAAATACACTGTGTATTTCCCGATAATGGATGCGTCTTTTTTTCCATACTTTGTATCCAAGACAAACCGACCAATTCGATCGAAAAGGTCGGTATAAATGGTTTGGGGGCAACCCCATCCGCACCAGACACGGCCAATGACAGATGTAAAAAAGAAAAGAGATAATCCCATTGTGAGAAGGAAAAACCATAAGATGAGTCCTTCTTGTGGGATAAAAAGACCACCAAACAGGTGAAACATCCGTTTCGGGATGTCCAGTCGGATGAGGGGGCTACCTTCTGGTAACACCACCCAAGGTGCGACTAAAAATAGTCCCACGAGAAAACTCATGACTATGTTTCTACGTGTCCTTACTTTTCCTGATTGTGGTCTTGAAATGATCATCTTTATTTTGCCTTCACCAAAGTACTGTTTTTAGTTGCAAGCCATGCCATCACAGCATACACTTTTTCTGCACCTAACCCTTCCCAAGCTGGCATTCCACCTCGGTTGAGTTTTTGTCTTTCTGGTCCAATCCCTTTCATGATGTTATGGAACACTTCTTTGTCTGTGTTTCCATGAATCCAATCTTTATCCACTAAACTTGGACCCACAGCACCTTCTGCAGTTGGACCGTGGCAAGCAGAACAAATCTGTTTATATGTACTCTCACCCTCTTTGATCGCAACTGCATCGTCGCGATACGGGTTTGAGCCATCTTCGGGATTGGCAACAACCACCTGTTTTGCAGGAAACTTAGTTTCGTGTTCGACAACTTCTTTTTCAAAAGCTACTTCTTGTGGCCATTCTGAATACCAGTGAAAGTATACAACATAACCGATGGATACAATGATACTGATAAGCCAAACCATTTTCCACCAAGGTGGCATGGGATTGTCGGCTTGGAAGATTCCGTCTACTTCTTTAGGTTCTTTCATTCGTATTAATCCTCCTCAAGCATTCGATACTTGGGTTTTTCCATTTCATCTTTTGTACGTTTTTTATAAACGTAATAGGTAATGTATGCAATTGCGATCACAAGGATCGGCAATCGCAAACTTTTATAGATCAGAAGAAGATCTGCGTCGTTCATGACTTTACTTCATTCCTTTTTGTAACTCTGCTGAGTCGCGGCCAAGTTTTTGTAAGTAGGCAACAAGTGCTTCTCCCTCAGTTTTATCTTTTAAGAGAGAAGGTGCATTCGCTAAATCTTCATCAGTGTAGGGAACTCCGATGGAACGAAGCGCTTTCATATTGGCTACAATTTGCTCTACATCAACTTTGTGTGACTCTTCGAATAACCAAGGATAGGCTGGCATGATCGAATTTGGAACTCCACCTACTGTTCTTGGATTGATGAGGTGGTTTTTATGCCATTCATCAGAACGTAACATTTGGGATTCATGTGCTAAGTCTGGACCAGTTCGTTTGGATCCCCAAAGGAAAGGATGGTCGTACACAAATTCTCCCCCTTTGGAATAACCGTTTCGTCCATAAGACTTTGTTGGGTCAAAACGATCCACTTCCCATTTGAAAGGGCGTACCATTTGCGTGTGGCAACCAATACATCCTTCTTTTTGGTATGTATCACGACCTGCTAGTTCCAATGCCGAATATGGTTTCACAGTGGAAATCGGTGTAACCGTTTTTGTCAAAAAAAACGGAGGGATGAGTTCAAAAAGCCCGCCGATCACAACCGCAATAGTTGTGTAGACAGTAAACTTAACTCCCTTTGTATCCCAACGGTCAGCAATTTCTGAAAACCAATCTAAGAATTTATTAAAACCAAACATTATGATTTCACTCCTATACGTAAGTCTTGTTCCACAAAACCACTGTCTTTGTTTTGGATGGTTTTGATAAAGTTATACACCATAAGGATAATCCCTGTTAGATAGAGTGTTCCTCCAATCGCACGGAACAAACGGAATGGTTTTAAGAACTCAACGATTTCAATCCAGTCCTTATACACAAGTTCTCCGTTTTCTCCCACAGCTCTCCACATAGATCCTTCTGTGATTCCAGATACCCACATCGAAATGATGTAAAGTAAGATCCCGAGTGTTCCAAGCCAGAAGTGAGCATTTGCAAGTTTTTCGCTATAGAGGTTGGCATTCCAGAGTCTAGGAACTAGGTAATACAAGGCAGCAGCTGACATAAACCCAACCCAACCTAAAGTTCCTGAGTGAACGTGACCGATGATCCAGTCGGTGTTGTGTCCAAGAGCAGAAACCGCGCGGATCGAAAGAAGTGGCCCTTCGAATGTTGACATACCATAAAACGTTACGGCAGCTAACATCATTTTGAGGGTAGCATCTACTTTGATTTTGTCTTTCGCTTGTGTGAGTGTTAAAAATCCGTTTAACATACCTCCCCAAGATGGCATCCATAACATGATGGAAAATACCATACCAGTTGTTTGTAACCACTCAGGAATTGGTGAATACAACAAGTGGTGAGGACCTGCCCAAATGTAGATAAAGATGAGAGACCAGAAGTGGATGATAGAGAGTCTATGTGAGTAAATTGGTTGTTTAATGTGTTTCGGGAGGTAGTAATACATAAGTCCCAAAAATGGAGTTGTGAGAACAAATGCTACCGCATTATGACCATACCACCATTGGATGTTCGCATCGAAAACTCCCGCATACACTGAATAGGATTTCAAGAAACCAGCAGGGATCACTATGTTATTCACAATGAAGAGTAGGGGAACCGTTACGAAGGAAGCAATGTAAAACCAAATGGCAACATACATTTGTTCTTCTTTTCGTTTGAGTACCGTCATTAGGTAGTTAGCAAAAAAGATAACGTACCAAACAACAATGAGTAAGTCGATGGGCCATTCTAATTCAGCATATTCTTTGGATTGGCTGTAACCAAGTGGTAACGTGATCGCAGCTAAAACAATCGATAGGTTGTATAATGCCAAATGCAGTTTGGAAAGAGTGTCGTTCCACATTCTTGTGCGACAAAGTCTTTGTACTGTATGATAGGCTGTGGCGAAGATGACACTTAAAGCAAATCCAAAAATGGCTGCATTGGTGTGTAAGGGTCGTAGTCTTCCGAAGCTCGTCCAAGGTAATTCCAAATTCAGCTGTGGATACACAAGTTGGAAGGCAATGATGACACCAAATGTCATAGATGCAACGCCCCAGACTAACGCTGAAATGATAAACCCTTTTACGATAAAATCGTCATATTGAGTTTTTTCCGTAGCCAATGTTTCTCTCCTTAATCTTTATCAGTTCTATTTCTATAGAGAACTTATTCCTTTATACAAAGGAGACTAAGAAAAGAAAGAAAAACTGGAAGGGGAGTGAGTGATCCTCGCTTGATTTTTGTCAAGAGAGGATTTGAGACTTAGAATTGATCTAAAGTTAAACGCGGTAAGTGAGTCTTCTAACCTTGGTTAAAAGGTCACTTCATACCCTAATTGTGTACGATGTTCAATGCCCCGATCTCCCGCGATGGCGGTAGGATGGTAACCCACTCGTTCCACACTTGAGTTGAGAAAAAACTTTTCCTTTCTTGTATCATCCATGCTGAGGCCAGAGCCAGTTGGGTGAAAATAATAGGCATCAAAGATATTCCAAGCATACACAAGTAAGGTGGCAATTCCAATGTATTGCATTTCTCGATAATGTCTTTCTACAGATTCTCGCTGTCCTTTGAAAGGACCAAACTGACTTGCGACAACCGCTCCAGCAGGCGAGAGCGTAGCTGAAGGTGGTGTGAATGCAGCACGGATGAGGCCATTCGTTGTATAAGGATTTTCTAATTCGTTATAATCACGTTTCGCATTCAAATACATGCGGTGTTTGTCATAGGTAAAAAAGAGTCCGATAGCAATGATGGATGGATATACGATTGCTTGTGTTTTTCTACCTTGTTTCCACTGACCCCAACCAGGGAGTACTGCTGAACGCCAGGTTGCTCCACCTCGTGTTAACGTTTTTCGTTCTGCTTCTGCGAGTTTTGCTTCTTCTTCGGCTTTTCGTTTGGCTTCTGCTTCCAGTGCTGCGTTGTTTTTTGCGTTTTCTTTTTCTAAACGAGCTGCATCTTCTGCTTCTTTTTTAAGCCTTGCTGCTTCTTCTTTTTCTCGTTTGATTCGTTCTTTTTCTTCTTCTGCTTTTCTGAGTTTTTCTTCTTCCGCAGCAGTGATGTTTTCTTTATAAACTACTTTTAAAATTTCCGTTTTATTAAAAACGACTGTAGTTCCATCTTCTTTTCTAATTTTCAATTTGTATTGGTCTTGTTCGACAACTTTCCCTTTGATCGTACCACCTTTTTTCAAAAGGATATTCTCGGCGGAAAGGCTTGAGGAAAGGATTACCAAAAGTGTTGCGATTTTTAGAATTTGTTTTACAGTTTGTTTCAAGGTTATCTCAAATGTTGGAATATTATATAACAATTTTTATAGTGTTACTTGCTACGTTTCAATTGGTCTCTCCTATGATTTTAACAATTTGGAAGTTAGGCAAGAATTTTTTTGCAAAAGAAAGACCAAAACAAAACCCACAATTGGAAACAAATTATCCCTGTTACGAGAAAGTTTGTTCCAAGTGTGGGTCTTAGAAATTTATTGACTTATTTTTATGCTTCTACATCGGAAGTTAAGAATTGGTGCACTTGGTCCGCACATTTTCTCCCTTCTGAAATCGCCCATACAATGAGGGATTGTCCTCGTCTTACATCTCCACAAGCATACACTTTTGGAACGGTTGTGGCAAACGATCCAGCTTTTGTACCGAAATCCGCTTTTACATTACCACGAGCGTCAAGTTCTAATCCTTCTTTTTGTAAATCGGCAAGTAGTCCTTCTTTCACTGGATTCACAAATCCCATGGCTAGGAAAACGAGGTCTGCTGGCCATTCAAACTCAGTTCCAGGAACTGGTATGAACTTTCCATTTTCTTCTTTGACTTCCGAGCCATAGATTGCAGTGACTTCGCCTTTTTCATTGGATTTAAAACCCATAGTAGAGACTGCCCATTTACGGCTGACACCTTCTTCGTGCGAAGTAGAGGTGCGTAACATCTTCGGATACAAAGGCCAAGGAGTGGATTTGTCTCTATCTTTTGGTGGTTCAGGGAATAACTCAATTTGAGTGACAGATTTTGCACCATGACGGTTGGAAGTTCCCACACAATCAGAACCAGTATCTCCACCACCGATCACAATGACATGTTTGTCTTTTGCATTGATGATTTCGATCGTATCACCTGCAACGTGTTTGTTGTTCTTTGTCAAAAACTCCATTGCAAAATGAACACCTTTGCTGTTGCGACCTTCCACGGGAAGATCTCTTGGCACTTCGGATCCACAAGCAAGAACCACGGCATCAAAATCAGCTAAGAGTTGTTTTGCGGTAATATCAACTCCAACATTTACGTTGGTTTTGAAAGTAACACCTTCCGCTTCCATTTGTTTCATTCGGCGGTCAATGTGTCTTTTTTCCATTTTAAAATCTGGAATTCCATAACGGAGTAGGCCACCAATTCGGTCATTTTTTTCAAAGATCGTCACGGTATGACCTGCACGAGCTAACTGTTGTCCTGCGGCAAGACCAGCTGGTCCTGATCCAACAACGGCTACTTTTTTTCCCGATTTGGAAACAGGAGTTTGTGGGATGACCCATCCTTCTTCCCAAGCACGGTCAATGATAGTTCGTTCAATCGATTTGATTGAAACTGGTGGTTCGATGAGACCGAGTGTACACGCTGACTCACAAGGAGCAGGGCAAAGCCTTCCTGTAAATTCTGGAAAGTTGTTGGTTTTGGAAAGGTTTTCCCATGCTTCTTTCCAGCGACCTCGGTAAACAAAGTCATTGAATTCAGGGATGAGGTTGTCTACAGGGCAACCAGTGTCGCCATGACAAAACGGAATCCCGCAGTCCATACAGCGAGCACCCTGGTCTTTGGCAACAGCTTCAGAAAAAGGTTTTTCAAACTCTTTATAGTTTTTGACTCTTTCCTTCGGTTCAATCTTTTGAAGGTATTCTTTCTTAAATTCTAAAAATCCTGTTGGTTTACCCACGAGCTGTTACCCCCTCTTTATTTTGTTTTCCCGATCCATTTTCAGAAGCCATTTTTTCTAATGCTTTTTTGTAATCTCTCGGAATCACTTTGATCATTTGTTTTACCACTTCATCCCATTTGTTTAGAACTTCTTCTGCACGTTTGGAGCCAGTGTATTTTTTATGGTCTTCCACCATTTTTTTGATTTCTGCGATTTCTGCTGCATCGGTTAACGGATCTAAGTCGACCATCTCTTTGTTGATGAGAGCTTCTTTGTTTTTCTTTGGATCCCAAAGATATGCAATTCCACCAGACATACCAGCCGCAAAGTTACGACCAATTTCACCTAGGATGATGACTCGTCCTCCAGTCATGTATTCACAACCATGGTCACCCGTTCCTTCCACGATGACATGAGCACCAGAGTTTCTCACACAGAACCGTTCTCCAGCCATTCCATTGACGTAAGCATGTCCACCAGTTGCACCGATGAAACATGTGTTACCAATGACGATGTTTTCTTCTGCTTTATAAGGAGCATTCTTTGGAGTTTGGAAGATGAGTTTTCCCCCACAGAGACCTTTCCCAACATAGTCGTTTCCTTCCCCGACAAGGCGAAGTGTCATCCCTTTCGTAACAAAGGCACCAAACGACTGTCCTGCGGTCCCAGTAAACTCAATGTCGATTGTATCTTCAGGAAGACCATCTACACCATATTTTTTAGTCACTTCATGACTGAGCATGGTTCCAACGGAACGATTGAGGTTCACAATCGGAGTTTGGATTTTGACAGGTTGTTTGTGATCAATCGCAGCGAGTGACTTACGAATCAGTTCGTTGTCGATTTGTTCATCCAAGTGGTGGTTTTGTTCTTTAGCACGATAGAGGCCTGTAGGGAATACAGGGTTTGGTCTATGGAGCACTTTGCTAAAATCAAGTCCACGAGCCTTCCAATGGTGGTGAGGTCGTTTGAATTTGATTTTTTCCACTTGCCCAATCATTTCTTCGAAGGTTCTGAAACCAAGTTTTGCCATGATCTCACGCACTTCTTCCGCAACAAAGGTCATAAAGTTCACAACGTATTCTGGTTTTCCTGTGAACTTACTTCTTAAAAATTCATCTTGGGTCGCAACACCAACTGGGCATGTATTGAGATGGCATTTACGCATCATGATACAGCCGACAGCCACAAGTGCAGAAGTAGAGAATCCAAACTCTTCCGCTCCTAGTAGAGCTCCCACAACCACGTCTTTTCCAGTGAGGAGTTTTCCATCCACTGCTAAATACACACGGTCACGTAAACCGTTTGCAACCAGTGTTTGGTGGGTTTCCGAAAGTCCAAGTTCCCAAGGAGTTCCTGCGTGGTGGATGGAAGAAATTGGACTTGCTCCTGTTCCTCCTTCGTGACCTGCAATGAGGATATGATCCGCATGGGCCTTTGCAACCCCTGCCGCCACTGTTCCCACACCTGATTCCGAAACGAGTTTTACGGAGATACGAGCTCTTGGGTTAGAGTTTTTTAAATCGAAGATGAGCTGTTTTAAGTCTTCGATCGAATAAATATCATGGTGAGGAGGAGGGGAGATGAGTGTTACTCCAGGTGTGGAGTAACGTAACCATCCAATGTATTTGTCTACCTTGTGTCCTGGTAACTGCCCACCTTCTCCTGGTTTTGCGCCCTGTGCCATCTTGATTTGGATGTCATCAGCATTGGTGAGGTATTCCATCGTTACACCAAATCTTGCAGATGCCACCTGTTTGATCGCCGAACGCATGCTATCTCCATTCGGGAGGGTTTTGAAACGAACAGGGTCTTCTCCACCTTCTCCTGTATTGGATTTTGCACCGATGCGGTTCATGGCAATGGCAAGAGTTGTATGTGCTTCCCAAGAAATGGAACCATGACTCATCGCTCCTGTTTGGAAACGTTTGAGGATGGATTTTACTGATTCCACTTCTTCAATTGGGATCGCCTTGGAACCTTCAAAATCCAACTGGAACAAACTTCTCAGTGTGATGGCTCTTTCGTTTTGGTTGTCGATGAGAGCCGAAAACTCTTTGAAGGCTTTGTAATCGTTTTCTTGCGTTGCTTTTTGTAATTTATGTACGGTGATCGGAGTATAAAGATGGCTATCACCATTTTTACGGTAGTAATGTACTCCACCTGGTTCTAAGTTGTTAGGGAAATAAGTTGGATCATACGCAGCTTTATGGCGGCGAACTGTCTCTTCTTCCAACATCTCGAGCGAGAGTCCTTCGATTCTGGATTGTGTTCCTGCGAAGTAAGTGTTTACGAGTTCGGAATCAAGTCCCACTGCTTCAAAAATTTGTGCACCACAATACGATTGTAATGTGGAGATCCCCATTTTGGAGAAGACTTTGAAGAGCCCTTTCCCGATGGATTTGATGTATTTTTTCTTTGCTTCCTTATAGTCTGGAACTTCTGGTAACAATCCTTGGAGAGAAAGGTCAGCAATTGTTTCAAATGCTAGGTATGGGTTAATGGCATTGGCACCATATCCGCATAACAAAGCAAAGTGGGCAACTTCTCTTGGTTCCCCAGATTCCAAAACGATTCCTGCTTTTGTACGGAGTCCTTCCCTGATGAGATAATGATGGAGTCCTGCAACAGCAAGTAGAGAAGGGATGGCTGCCTTTTTTTCACCCACACCATGGTCAGTGAGGATGATGAGGTTTACTCCTTGTTCTCGGATTGCTTTTGCCGCATCCGCACACACTCTGTCGAGTGAGTTCCGCATATCATGTTTTTTGGATGGATCAAAAAGAATTTCAAAAGTTTTTGCTTTGAAGTGACCTTCACTGATTTGTTTGATCTTTTCAAAGTCTTCATTGGTGAGGATTGGGTGCTCCAATTCAAGCCGATGGGCATGTTCTGGTTCTTCCGAAAGAAGATTCCCTTCCGGACCAATGTAGGTTGTGAGTTCCATCACCAACTCTTCCCGAATCGGGTCAATTGGTGGGTTTGTCACTTGGGCAAAGTTTTGTTTGAAATAACGGAAGAGTGGTTGTGGTTTTTCACTGAGAACAGCAAGGGATGAGTCTACACCCATAGAACCCACTGGCTCTTCTCCTGACACACCCATCGGTTTGATGAGAGTAAATACGTCTTCGTGTGTGTAACCAAAGGCTCTTTGTCTTTCTAAAATCGTTTCGTGTTGCGGTTGTTTTACGTTCTCAGGGTCTGGTAAGGATCCCAATCGAATCATATTGTCTTCTACCCATTTGCGGTAAGGCTTTTGGGTAGAGATTTGTTTTTTGATTTCTTCATCATCTAGGATTTGGCCTTTTTCCATATCGATGAGGAGCATTCTGCCTGGACGAAGTCTATCTTGAACAAGAACTTCTTCTGGTGGCAAATTGAGAACACCCGCTTCGGAAGACATGATCACTTCATCATCTTTCGTAACGATATATCTTGCAGGTCGTAATCCATTTCGGTCAAGAGTGGCACCAATGATTCTTCCATCAGTAAAGGCAATTGCAGCTGGTCCATCCCATGGTTCCATAAACGTCGCATGGTATTCATAGAACGCACGTCTGTCGGCATCCATCGCTTTGTTTTTTGACCAAGCTTCAGGAATCATCATCATCACTGCATGTGGTAACGATCGTCCACCCATCACCAAAAGTTCTAAAACGGTATCAAAGGTTGCTGTATCCGATTGGCCTTCCATGACGATGGGAAGCATTCGTTTGAGTTCATCACCGTATAACGGAGATTGCATTACCATTTGGCGAGCTGCCATCCAGTTCATGTTCCCACGTAAAGTATTGATCTCACCATTATGAGCAATTTGACGATACGGGTGAGCTAAATCCCAAGTAGGGAAGGTGTTTGTGGAAAACCTTGTGTGAGTGAGACAAAACGCCGAAGTGAGGTCAGGTGACTTTAGGTCTTCGTAGAATTTTTTAACTTGGTCTCCAAGTAACATCCCTTTGTATACAATGGTTCTAGAGGAAAAACTTGGTACGTAGTATTGGGAACGATCGAGTTTCAGTTCGGCACGAATGCGTCTGTCAATGAGTCGTCGGATCAGGAATAGTTTTCTTTCAAAATCATCCGAAGTTTTGATTTTTTTCGATTTTTTCCCGATGAATACTTGTTTGAAGACAGGAATGGTTTTGGAAGCAACCACACCCGCGTACTCTTTGTTTACTGGAACATCACGGAACCCAAGGAACTCTTCGCCTTCGTCGATGATGATTTTTTCGATGACGTTTTCAACAGCTGCTCGCACCTCCGCGTTTTGCGGTAAAAATAAAAATCCAACAGCATAATCACCTTCTTTTGGTAAGGTGAAGGGTAGGTTTTTGCGGAAAAAAGCATCCGGGATATTGATCATGATCCCAGCACCGTCTCCTGTTTTTGGATCCGCACCTTCGGCCCCTCTGTGTTCGAGGTTACACATGAGGCGAATCCCTTTGTCTACGATGTCACGGGAACGTTTCCCCTTATAATTTGCGATAAAACCAACACCACAGGAGTCTTTGTCCATGGCAGGATCATACATACCTTGGGCCTGTGGGCCGAGTGGTGGAAGAATGGGTGGCTGGTTAGATTTTGACATACGTACCCTACACTAAAGCAATTACTGTACCTTGTTTTAGAAATCGGGTGTACTGTCCAATTAATTTGTTTTCAGCAAAATGATTTATTTTTAGGCAAAATCAAAGCCGTGAAAATGCTCATAATGAGTACAATATGATTAATATATATAAATTATGCAATAAAATAATTCGTTTCTAAATTGAATCTAAAAACTAGTGCAGTACAAGAAAGAAGCGAACTGCAACTTCCATAGGAAGATCGCTTAAATCCCAGCTCTGCGCGTTGGCAGATGTGAACAGGTTTTTGGTATGATTCAAAGTCGAAGTGAGTTCGGAATTGGGATCGAGTAACGATTTTGCCAAATTGCGAGTGGATTCGTAAGATTCTTTCGATTGGAACCATAAGGTTTTGGAGGGTAAGTCTAAATGTTTTCTAAATTCACTCTCTTGTTTCCATTCTCCTAACGTTTCTCTGTTTCCGTTTTTCTCTGCTAAAAGCACATATCCCTTTTCGGTCGCTTCCATTTGGTATGAGAGTCCGATTTTTTTAACGATCGAAAAACTGAGTTGGGTTCCGAACCCAAGATAACCTAACAGAAGAATTGTGAATCCAATCTTAAGATTGTTTGATTCTTTGTTTGTCAGATTCACAAGAGTGATAAGCAGTCCAAGGTGTCCGATTGATAATAAAGAAAATGTAAAGAACCAGTTGGCATTGGAAATAGAATGGTTCCATTGGATAGGGAAGGTGATCGTATGTTTTGCATCCTCAACGTTTGTTACTTTCAAACTGTTTGTATTTTGGTTTGCCTGTAAGGGAATCGGCAAAGGCGGGAATGGATCACCTAATTCATCTTCGATGGGTAGAGATAAAAATCGGTAGAATTTTTTTAGTTCACGATTTAAGATGAGGTAACGACTGAACTCTTCCGCTTTCTCATTGTATTTTCGATTGGTTACCTTGGAAACGGGAACAAGTAATCCAGATTGGTGTTTGAGATAGATGGTATCTGTAAAATTCCAGCCATCTTTTTTAGATTCGGCATCAGAGTGGATTTGGTAGGAAGTCCACTCAGCAAATGGAAAGACTACGTCTTGTTCTTCTTTTGTATCTCCCAATCGAACTTCTTTTTTTTCTCCATCAAGAACGACTTCATAGGAAAACAGTTTTGTTTCTTTGTATGATTTTATACATACCAAACTCAGTGGTGCAAAGATTAAAATGGAGAATAAAATTCCTTTTTTACCAATCGAGGGATGTTTCCAAAAGAGAATTCCGAGAAAAGAAAGTATGCCCCAGAAAATAATGCCAAAATACAAAACATCCGGATGAACCGATGTCCCTTGCGTTTGAATCGAATTTTGTAAAAATGTAGTTTCCACGATTCAAAAATCTCTTTGATTTTTTTCATTTGTCAACTACCCTTACGCCAATGAAATTTAGAATTTTCCTACGAGGAATCTTACTTACCCTTTTGTATTTTTCATTTGGAGAGATTCGATTAGAATCCAAAGAGGTGCCACCTCTCAAAAGCCGAGTGACATTTGAAGAAGGCACGATCTCAAAAGATGTGGCGAACGAATGGGAATCGCTCCTATCCGATCATGAAAAACAAACATCGAATCAATTTGCAATTTTAGTGGTTCGGTCCTTGGAAGGAGAAATTCTAGAAGAATACAGCTTGAAAGTCGCAGAAGAATGGAAACTAGGACAACGTGGACTTGATAATGGTGTTTTGATATTACTTGCAACAGAAGATAAAAAGGTCCGGATTGAGGTTGGGTATGGACTAGAAGGTGTGCTAACGGATGTGTATTGTAAACGCATCATTCGTGATATTATGATTCCTCATTTCAAACAAGGAGATTATCCTACGGGGATTCGATTAGGTTTAGATCAGTTATTAGAAACGGCAAATCTCGGAATCACGCCCGAAGAACCGACGTTATTTGAGAAATTTCGAAACTTTAAGGGATTTGATTTTGAAGGCCATTGGTTTTTGTATCCTGTTGGTTTTCTGTTTGTTGGAGTTTTGTTTTTATTTGGATTCATTTCGGCCTTTCATTATGAAGCGGAAGGTGTTGGAATGTTTTTTTTCATATTGGTGTTCTTCCAATGGGTACCAACAATGTTCTTTGGTTATTATGCTTGGCTTGTTTCAAACTTACTCTATATCGTTGGGTTTATCTTTGTGCGATCCACAAGAGATAAGGTAAGTTGGGTCAAAAACATAGCAAAAAAAGTCACAGACAATGTTATGTTTTCCAACGGTGGTTTTTCCAGCGGAGGTGGAGGTTCTTCAGGAAGTTCTGGAGGGGGTTTTCGTGGAGGAGGAGGCAGTTTCGGAGGGGGAGGAGCGAGTGGGAGTTGGTAAGAAATTGTTGTGCAAAGAAACGTAACTGCGCTTATCGAACAAAATCTCAACTTTTATTTGGTTTTGAGCCCTAGCCAGTCTAAGATCCGTTCGGCGGCTTCTTCTTTCGAAAGTTTAGAAAGATTGAGTTTAAAATGAGCGGCTTCTTGGTAAATCGGTAGACGTTTTTCTAAAATGGAACGGTAGGAGGTGACTTTCGAAAGGTCGGGCCTTGTTTTATCCCCTTTTACTTTTTCCACAAGCTCTTCAATACCACGTTCTAAGTACACAATGCGGCCAATCTTCCGCAATAGGTCCAATTTTCTTTGGCTTACAATTTCGTTCCCAGTTTCATCTAAATCAAATAAGATCCCACCACCACAATCTAAAATGATTCCATCTGAATTTATCAATTTTTGAAGAATGGAATATTCTAATTCACGAAATGCTTTCCAGCCTTTGGCTTCTACAAATTTCGGGATTGGTAGACCACCTGCTTCATACACAGCAACAGAATCGGTAGAGACAACGGGGATTTCAGTTTGTTTGGAAAGGGTGCGAGAGACTTTGGATTTGCCTGCGCCTCTTGCTCCAATTAGAATAATGTTCATGGATTCAAATTTCCGAATGTGTTTTTATACATTCAACAAATCGGCAAGACCCGCTTGTAAGTCTGGAATATGTACAAAGTATGTTTCGATGTCTGCATCCGTCACACCAGTTTGGCTTAAGGCAAACGGAGAAATTGGAACAGACTCACCACCAATATCAATACCAATTCCTGAGACAACGATGAGAATGCTTGCTATGTGCACAACGGAAGTGAGTAGTGGGTTCACTTTGGATGCTTCTGGTGTGAGGTAGTTTGCCACAACATCGGTGAGTTCTGGAGGGAAATTCCATCGTTTTAACAGTGTTTCGGATACTTCCATGTGAGTGTATCCAAAGTATTTTTTTTCAAGGGATGGGAATGGCTCTTGGTTGTTCTTTAAGTCTGTTTTGAGTTGCATCATCACAGGGCTAAAGAACTGAGCCAATACAATTTTGCCCACACTGCAGAGGAGACCAGAAGTGAAAGCCAAGTCTTTGTCGATTTTTAACTTCTTGTGTTGGACAATTTTACTAGAGAGTTCCGCCACAAGTAAGGACGCCGTCCACAACTGTGCGGCTTCCAATTGGTAACTGTTTAAGTCTTGAGCAAGGATTCCTTTGGCAGCAGTGAGGAGAACGATTTCCTTCACTGTTTTGATCCCAAGAGTCATTAATGCTTCCTGGACAGTGCGAATGGGTTTTGAGGCGCGGTAATAAGCAGAATTGGAAAGTTTAATTACATTTGCTGTGATAGCAGGGTCTTTTGATATCTCTTGGGCAAGGTCAGCAATGTTCACATCTGGTTTTTGTAATTTTTCCAATACTTTGGAAACAACCGAAGATATAGCCGGTAGTTTATTTACGTCTTGTAATACTTCATCAACTTTTGATTTTAGCATATCGCCTAACGCACCTTATAAAGGTATTTTTCCATACCAGCTTTTTTTAGCAAAACACGTCCGTCATCACAGTAGAGGCTGATGGTTCTTCCTTCATTTCCAGCCACATCTTCGACAATGATCGGGATTTTTTTTTCTTCCATAAACTTTCTAACAATCAGGATATTTTGTTCCCCAATGTTTTGCAGAAATTGGGAATTGATTCCTTTGAACATTGACGCCCCACCAAAAATTCGGCAGTTATATTGTCCAATCTCAGACCCTTCCTTTTTCATCATATCAATGAGGATGGGGAGGGCTGTCTCTCCATATTTGTGTGGGAACTTGCTCATATCTTTTCCCGTAGGGTCTTTGGCGAGCATGATGTGTGAGATGGCACCGATTTTTTGGTCAGGATCGTACAATACGATCCCAATGCAGGAACCTAATGTGGTTCGGAGTACATCTGCATCCTTTCCGACCTTTATGTCAGCAATTCCCACATTGATGATTTTGGATTTTATAGACATTCTACTTGTTTCTAGAGAGAGGAACCGTTATTTAGGTATAATAGATAGTCACTTCTCTTTATGCGTTCAATCAAAAAAACTACTCCCAAAAGAAATTCTACCAAAAAAGGTTTCAAAACAAAAGAACCGTATCTGTTTAAAACCATTGACAACACTGAAGTCCATATTTTAGGAACAGCCCACATCTCCAAACAAAGTGTGGAAGAAGTGGAAAAAATGATTCAGAGTATCAAACCTGATGTCATTTGCGTTGAGTTATGTGAATCCCGAATGAAGTCAGTGGAGGATCCAGACTATCTTAAAAAGTTAGATATCTTCAAAGTATTCAAAGAAAGAAAGATGTGGTTGCTTCTATCAAGTCTCATCCTTTCTTCCTTTCAGAAAAAAATGGGAAACCAAGACATCAAACCAGGGGACGAGATGCGAAAAGCCATCGCACTTGGTCGAGCTATGAAAAAACCCGTGGTCGCTGTGGACCGAGAAATCCAAACCACACTCAAACGTTCTTGGGGCAACGTTGGTTTTTTTTCAAAGATGTATCTCTTCAGTGCTCTTCTTGCCTCACTTCTTGTCAAAGAAGATGTTTCTGATGAAAAAATTGAAGAGATGAAATCAGATGATATCCTCAAAGATTTATTCTCTCAAATTCCAAAAAAATACGAATCTGTTAAAAATGTCATCATTGATGAAAGAGATGTTTATCTAGCCGAAAAAATTCGATTGTCCACCTTGGATAAAAAAGTGAAAAAAGTGGTGGCAGTAGTGGGTGCAGGTCATCTTGCGGGAATCGAAAGGAACATTACCCTTCAAAACGACTTAGCAAAGTTAGATGAAGTTCCCAAACCAAAATTTTGGGATAGTTTTAGTCTAATTTTATATCCTGTTTTTTTTGCAGGACTTATTGGTTATACCACTTGGAGCCAAGGGGGGGAAGCTGGTATGGATTTGTTTTCAAAACTCATCTATATCAAAGGTGGGCTTGCTGCCCTCGGTGCTCTCATTGCATGGGCACATCCTATTTCGATCATCCTAGCCTTTATCACGGCACCTATTGGTACCTTTGTTCCTATATTCAAAGCGGGTTGGGTGAGTGCCCTTTCAGAATCCTATTTACGAAAACCACTGGTAGAAGATTTTGAACGGATTGCCGAAGATTCCGAAACGTTTACAGGATTTTGGAAAAACCGAGTCCTTCATATCTTTTTGGTTTTTTTTCTACCACAATTTGGTTCTACCATTGGAACCTTTATCGTAGCTGGAAAAGGCTTGAAGAATTTATTTTAAACTGTTATCTTGGTAGCATAAAGTCTGTCTAACCAACAGGAAACGAGTATGAAACGCAAAGCAAGTATTGGATTCATTCTATTGTTTCTCCTCTATTTGGGATGCAAGTCATCTCTCTTTGGGGTTTGCCTTTCCGCTGATTCCTTTGTGACAAAGACGACAGTTCCTCCTTGCCACCAAACGGAAAACACTAAGGCAGAACAAAAAGACAGTTGCGATTGCCCAATTGTTTTGGAAACACTCCAAACATCTGAGGTGAGCGTGTCTGATGGGAAACCGTTCGTTTCCTATGTGGTCTGGCAAGATACGCAATCCTTATTTTCTTGGGTTTCTTTTCACCACCAAATTTCGGTTTGGTCAAAATTATCTCAGGCAAAAATTCCGCCACATTCTCCCACACGAACTATACGCCTTCTGATTTGAGAGAGGCACGCTTTTTACTCACAAGCGAACTTCTAGCTTCTCATTTTTACTAAAATCGAATCAAAAGGAATTTTATATGAACCGTAAAGAATTATTACAAAAAGCAGGAATGGCAGTGGCTGTTTCTGGAATCCTCTCCACACTTTCCGCAGAAGATCACGACCACACAAGTGCAGGAATGCCACAAGCAGGGAAATCCAAATATGCAAAAGCAATGATGGCCGCCATCCATTGCCAACTTTCTGCAGAAGTTTGCCTCAGCCATTGTCTCACTGAACTTGGAAATGGTGATAAATCAATGGCAGCTTGTGCGTCTTCTACTCGTGAAGTGATTAGCCTATGTGACTCGTTTGTGAAACTCGCGAGCCAAAACTCATCTTTCACCAAAAAGTTAGCAAATCTTTGTATCGAAGTTTGTGAAGCATGTGCGAAGGAATGTGACAAACATGCAAAACACCACGCCGTCTGTAAGGAATGCCGTGATAGTTGTTTAGCATGTGTGAAAGAATTAAAAAAAGTGTAAGTTAAAAGATGTAACGAAAGAAGGCTGTCCATCATTTGGTGGACAGCTTTTTTTATAGGTTAACGTTTGGTTTTCTTCTTGGGTTTGGCTTTTGGCGCTGCTTTCGTTTTTGCCGTTGATTTTGTTCCCGTAGGTTTTGTTTTAGATTGCGTTTTGGTTGTAGGTTTCGACTTTTCTTTGTTAGTAGCAGAAGATTTCTTTTTTGCTAATTTTTCTTTGTTCTTTTTGTAAACGGAAGGTTCATATTTCGAAAAATCGACTTCGATTTTTTTCGGAACCGCAAACTCTGGATTTGCTTTTGGGCTTGGACTCAGTTGGATGTTGTCCTTCGGTGTTCCTAAAAATTCCCGTAGTGTTCTGATGTTTTCATTTCGTCTCACTAGGTTGTAGTTTCCAGGGATATCAAACCATAAGTCCCTTCCTTGGCCAAACTCGGTGCTCTCCTGTGGCGGGAAACTAAAGTCCTCAATGGCAGAAAGAGGTTGGAAGAGGGGAAAAAACAACGCATTTTTATAATTGGTCTTCACCCAGTCTGACTCGAAACCCCAATAGGAATATCGGGTGTTTGTAAAACGATCGGAGCCATGGAAGGGCGTCCCGAGAGTGATGAGGCGTTTTACCTTCCTTCTTGCTTCATCCGGTAAAATTAAAACGAGAAGTCCACCCGTATTATGAGCAATCAAAGTGACTTCGTTAGGTGCTGTCAGAATTTGTTTGGCAAGGTAATCGACTGCCTCTTCTAGAGACGTTGGATTTCGTAACGTGGACAAAATTCCCACTTTGAATCCTAAATTGTCTAAGTTAGATTTTAACCTGGCATAATAAAAACGACCTGATTTGAAGCCCGGTACAATGAGAATGTTTTTCTCTTTGTTGTTTTCTACAAATAAATGACTAGGGAGGTAAAATGACAATAAAGCCCAAAATCGTTCCAGATATTCAATGAATCGAAACATGATTTAAATGATTCAATCTGACTCAATTCTTGTCTAGGAAAATCAATTCCATGGGAAGAATTCCTGAATTGACCGATAACCGTACCTACCTAGCATTGCCTTTTAGTAAGCTATGTTACATTTGGTGCGTGTTTTTTTATTGGTCTTCGTTTTGCCCTCATACCTTTGGGCAAATCCAGGATCGTATGAGGAGGCAGCCAAATTGCTCCCACAAATTTGGGAGACAAAATACCCACTTCCTTATGGAAAACTCTTGCGGAAAGACCCATTGAATCAGGGCATCCGTCAGATTTCTCGTAAAAAAGGGAAGTATTGGGTGTACAATTTTGAAGTCTTTATGCCAAAATACGAAAGAAACGAGATGACGCCCCTTCCAAAAGCAGAAGGCCGTAGCATCCTCGTCTTTTTTTTCTGGAATCCGGGAATTTCGGAAGAACCCCACCGGATTGAATTAGGGGAACCACATGAAGGAAAGTGAAATGGAGAAAGAAACCGTAGACCAACTGATTAAGAATACCATGAAACAAGCAGGTCTTTCGGACTTGTTTATCTCTGATTTTATCAGCAAAGTGGACGCGGTCCGTGCAGGAGAAACTGGGATTGTCCGTTGGGAAGAAGTCGGTGATTTGGATCCAAAATCGGATGAAATTTCTCTCGAAGAGATTCACTCTGCATACCCTCTTGACACCTCGCTCCTTTCTAAACTCGTTGTGATCAAATTGAATGGTGGGCTTGGGACAAGCATGGGTCTTGAGAAAGCAAAGTCTCTTATTCCCATCAAAGGAAATTTGTCATTCCTATCTGTGATGGCCAAACAAATTGAATCCTTACGAAGTCGGTATGGGATTGATGTGCCACTTTTATTTATGGATTCTTACAATACCCAAGAAGATTCTCAAAAAGAATTAAAAGAAATTGGCTTCAAACAGGCGTTACGCTCTAGTTTTTTACAACATAAAGTTCCGAGATTGGATGCAAAAACATACGCTCCTATTCAAACCAAAACAGAAAAGGAAAATTGGTGCCCACCTGGACATGGTGACATCTATTTCACCATGATGGAAGAGGGGATTTTAGATGAACTTCTGTCCAAAGGGTTTGAAATCGCATTTCTTTCCAATGGTGACAATTTGGGAGCAACGGTTGATCCACAAATTGTTTCTTATTTACTCAAAGAAAATATTCATTTCGCAATGGAAATGACTCCCAAAACCTTAGCAGACAAAAAGGGTGGAGCCATTTATAGAAAGTTAGTTGATGGGAAAATGGTTCAATATGAACTTTTGGAAACTGCGCAAGTTCCTAAAGAACATGAGCATGAATTCAGCGGGCTTGGAAAATTCCGAACATTCTCCACCAATAATCTTTGGATCAACTTACGTGCATTAAAAGAAAGATTCCAAGAAGGAAACTTTTCTTTGTCTCTCATCGTAAATCCTAAACAAGTCGATGGGAAAGACGTAATCCAATTGGAAACAGCAATGGGAAGTGCCGTTGGTAATTTTTCCAAATTTAAAGGAATCATCATCCCGAGAGATCGATTTGCTCCTGTGAAAAAAACTGAGGATTATTTGATTCGTAGATCAGATGCGTATGTGTTAAATGAAGATTTTTCTTTAACCATGGCAAAAGCTCGAAAAGAAAAAGGACTTGGCGAAGTGCTCGTGTCTTTAGATGAAAAACATTATAAAAAAATCCAACAATTTGATGCTTTGTTTCCTGCCTTGCCATCTTTACTTTTTTGTGAGGAGCTTGTTGTGGAAGGGGAAGTATTATTTGACATTCCAGTTACCATCAAAGGCAAAGTACAATTTAAAAATACGTCTGGAAGTCGTAAAAAAATATCTTCGTTATCACAAACAGAATTTGAAAACCAAGTTTTTACATTATGAGAATGACATTCTTTGGTTTGGTGTTATTCCTTTCTTTCGGTTGTGGGGCACCATTTTCGTTTCGGTCTGCTTGTTATGAAAGGAACAAATGTTCTACCATTGAAGGTGCTTGTTTTCTTCGAAACGATGTTTTTTATCGGATTTCAACAGGAGCCACAGAATACAGTAACGCCGATTTGACTGCGATTGTAGGAAGTTGTTTGGGATTAGAAAATACTTGCCGCAAAAATTGCGAGAGTGGAACTATTTTTTAAATTCCGTTTTGAATCTTTCTTTAATCTGTAACATTGCGCGAAGGATGTAATCTTCATTCATAGAAATTCGCCAGTTCATAAGAGATCCTTCATAGAGATTGATTAGATCCCTTGCCAATTCTAATTCTTTTGTATTTTTTTGTATCAATCCTTTTTTTTTCCATTTCTGAATGGCTGTCGTTAAAATTGACTCCCAACGACTGACGATCCTTTTGAATTCATCACTAAATGGTTTTTCGCCAACAGGGAATTGGCTAGAAAAAATGGCAATGGGGCAACCTTGGTAATATGACTCATTTGTTCTCACTTGGTCTAACATTGCTTTGGACATTTCTGAAACAAAGTCATTGGGTGTAGAGGAATTACGAAGGATTCGGCGAAACCAAACCAGTACATCAACACCATAAGCTCTAATGACGTGAACACCTAAAGTTTGTTTGGAGGGGAAATGATCATAAAAACTTGCTTTGGCAGTCTCAGATTCTTGGATGATTTGGTTGATTCCGGTGTGGTGATACCCTTGCCTGTAAAATCTGTTTTTGGCAATTTCGAGAATCCTAATTTTGGGTGAACGTTTCATTCGTCTCCACTAGAGTCTAATTTTCCATTTTGGGAATCAAAAATTAGACAGAATTGTCTGTTTTTTGATTGGCAGACAGATCGTTCTGTCTATGTTTGGGAAGGTAAGGAAAGGAGAAAATCATGGTTTTGACTCATACAACCGAAATTCCCGTGTTATGGAGCCATTTGGATGCCAATGGGCATGTCAATAATGGAGTGTACCAATCGTATTTGGATGAAGCTAGGATGCAGGCATTAGAGAAGATTGGGTTTTCCATTCGAGAGATGAGGGAGAAGCTCGTCGGTCCTGTGGTCTTAAAGGCAGAATTACATTACCATAAACCATTGAATCATCCCGATTCGGTGCGAATTGAAACTGGATTTCGGGATCTAACTGCCGTGAGGGGAACCGTCATACAAAATATGTATCGGGTTTCCGATGGTGTTCTCGTCTGCGAAGCTATCTTTTCTGCTTTATTTTTTGATTTTGCCAAAAAAAGACCATGGAAAATTCCAAAACATTTTTTTGACCAATTAACGACAGTGTGACGAATTATTTTTTATAGATCAGACCTTGAGGACTATCGTTTATTCGCGTATAAACGATAGTTGACTTTTTTCAGGGACTAAATTTTTGTCTTCAAATTCACCGGAAAGGGATTCGTAACTAGGTGAGAGTTTAATCTTCCATTTCCCTTTTTCTTCGAGTAAATCAGAATCGACTATGTTTTTTCCACGAAAGATTTGGTTTTCGTTCCATTTCATGACGATGTTTCCATCTACATCTTCTGCTTCAATGGTTAGTCTGACTGGTTTGACTTTGTTTTTTCCATCCCAATACATCGCAGTCCAAGGACCAATAAACTTCTGTATGGCGGATTCACCAAATGTTTTTACCTTCTTGATATCTGGAACTGTTTCGGATAATACAGCAGTGACAGGAGTGGAATATAAACTTTCTCCCATTCCTTTTTGTACGGATTGTATCACAAAAAAGTAAAATTGATTTTTGGCCAAATTTTGGAGTTTGAAACTAGTTTCTGATGTTTCTTTTACCAAACTCCATTCATCTTCATTCTTTTTTCGGAGTAGGATTTTATACGAAGTAACCTTGGGAACGGCATTCCAACTAAACCAAAATTCGCCAGACTTCCGATTTTCTGTCACAGTGAGTTCAGGCGCCCTTAGATTCATTGACCTTCCTGCAACGAGAGATGCATAGCCAACATCAGGTTCAGAAGGCAAACTGTATAATGCTCCTTCAAATTCGGATGTAACAGCATAAAAGGATTCTTTGCCAGATGTGTCCTCATCTTTATATTGGAGTTCTTTTGTTTTTGCGATCCGTTTCCAAGACCCATTGGTTTTTCGGAAGATATGGTAGGCAATTGCGCTAGGAGCACCTTCCCATTGTAAGACGGTTACTCCTGGATACAGACCTTTTGATGCAGTGAAATGTTCTGGTCTTGGTTTTAATACTTCAGAAGGATCAAGGTGAGCGGAAACGTAAAAACTTGGTTCTCCTTCCAATTGGTTTCGTTCAGGGATCACTTGGTAAATTTCATTGTCACCGTTCCTACTGGCTTTTAGGTCGGTATAAAAATTCTTTTCAGTTTTCCCTAAGAAACGAAAGATACGCGCCATTGCGTTCCACTTATAGACCACATACGTAGTAGGGATGGATTGGTTGTCCCATTCCAAAATGATTCGATCATTAGTTGGGGCAACATTTGCGCGTAGATTGGTTACAGGTAATATCCCAGCGGGTTTTGTCGGTTCTGACGCATAACCATCGTTTGAATCAATTGATGGTTTGGAAATATAATTTTCATCTAAACTAGCGACCCGGTAGTGGTAAGCCGTATTCTTTTGTACACCAAAATCATCGAAGTAAGGTTGTTTGGAAAGACCCACGAGTTGGTATTTGGTATCAATTTTTCGTTTTCTATACACTTCGTAACCAATGGCACGTTTTTCGCTCGACCAGGAAATGCGTATCCGATCCGAAAAATCTCCTCGAGACGCATACACTTCTTTCGGAGGGAATAGGTTGTGTTCCCCATATTCTAGAGTTTCTAATACATTAAAAAGTTTTGATTCGGTCAGGAGTTGGTTTTCTTCCGCTGGTTCTGCCACATAGATGGATTTGGTATGTTTTGGAAAACTTTCATAGGAAATCCAAAGTGTGCCATTCTCTCCCCATTCGGTACCCCAAGTATTCCAAACCTTAAAAGCTTTCTTCTTTTCATTAAAACCAAGGATGACCAGGGACTGGGCACCTAACACCTCACCTTTTCCTTCTTGGAAAACTAAATCAGGTTTTGGATTCAGAAAGTTTTCATAAACTAAATATCCAATTAACACTGGTTTCTTTTCCGTAAGTGCTAGTTTAATTGTTGTTAGATCGTGAGGTTCAATTTTATAGATGCGGCCGAGTCTTGCTTTTCTGCCAAGTTCCACGATATTTGCTTTTGGGCGAACACGAAGGTTAGTGCTTGTTTCATTCATTTGTTCGATAGGCACAGAACCTCGGCTCGTGGCAAGTACGAGGGCATCGAGCAAAGAAACTGCCTGATCTTTCCCACTATTCAATTGGTTGTAGATAAAATTTGCCGAATATAAGATCTTTTGTCCATTGGCGGAATTAGGTCCGATGGAAGATAGATTTTTGATTCCTTTTTTCCCAGCTTCTAAGTAAGAGATCAATCCATATCCCACTGTATAACCAACATTATCCTTTCCTGTCCCTTGGTCCAGGGGTATAGGAAAGTCTGAACTAAAATCTATACTGGTAGGTAAATCTGAGCTTGTGAGGGAAGTGGCATAAGGCGGTATACTTTGGTAAAGGACAAATGGATCAGGGGTAAGGCCAGGTTTTTTCAGCGAGGATTTGGTTTCTGTTTTCCCCGTGATAGGTTTTGACTGAAAACTAACAATGATTAGGCAAGTGATTAAAAACAAACTCCCTAAGGCGATTTTTTGTTTTGCGTTATTAAACATATTAATCCTCTTCTAAATCGAAACTGATGGGTAACCTGTGGGCCATTCTAGTTGGTTTTCCTTTGTCATACCCTGGACTAAACCTTGCTCTTTGGATGATTCGGATCGCCGCTTCATCAAATCCATAGCCTGCACGACCCGATACAATTTTGACACCTTGGAGAACACCTTGTTCGTCCACTTGCACCATCACCACCACGGTTTTTTGGCTGATATTAGCAGCTTTTGCTGCTTCTGGGAAATAAGCCTTTAAATCAAAATCAATGATGGGGGTAGGAGGTCTGTCCCCATTAAATGAAAACAAAAACCCATCTTTGTCTGTTCCATTGCCAGAAAGTTGATTTGGGTTTAAGTCAGAATTGTCTGGTTTGTCTTCTGCGTCTTTGTTTGATCCTTCCACCCACTCTTGTTTTTCAACTGGAGCAGGGCTAGAAGTTCCACCGATGAGTTCTGGAGGAATTTCTTCGAACGATACATCCACATCTTCCATAGAAGTTTCTTGGAAGGCTGCTTCGCTTGGCATTGTGAGAACTAAATACACTAAATAACAAAATACATGCAAACTGATAGATGCAAATAGACTGGCTCGGAAGAGTCCGAACCGTCTGAGTTTGTATTGTAAAGATAATGTAAACGACTTCATATAGCCAGTGTTTAATGGTGAATGTTGGGTGTAGAACTGGAAGATTGGTTGTGTTTTCCACTCGTGATAAAACTAGCATGGATCTCTTTCGAAAGGATTTCCAGTTGTCCAAGCACCAGTTTCATTTTTCGTGTGAAATAGTTATTGGCCATAACTACAGGAATCGCAACAGCAAGACCTGCTGCTGTGGCAAGTAGTGCCGTCGAAATACTTCGCATCACCACTTCTGCGCCAGAGTTTCCAAGTGTTCCCAAACCATAAAATGCCTTGATGACTCCGAGCACTGTTCCTAATAAACCGATGAAGGGAGTGTTGTTTCCAAGAGTGTTGAGAATGGGAAGTCGTTCTTCTAAGCTTAGGCGTTCTTTCAGGATTTTTCCTTCCATGAGCTCGGACAATCCTTTGTGATTTTCTTTCTCACGTTCCAATACGAAATGGATGAAACGTGTAAAAGAATTTTCCATCGGATGGCTTTCGAGTAATTTCTCAATGCCTTTTAAATCACGGTGTCGGATTAGGAGTGTAAGAGAATCCAGAAGTGATTCCGATTCTTTGTTAAAATTGCGCTTATAAACAATTAACCGTTCAATGAATACAGCAATGGCGAGGACACTCGCGAGTAACATCACGAGGAAGATGATTTTTTCCCCAATGTCTACGAAATCTTGCATTTTTTGACCTTCTAACGGACAGAATCCTATTCCTTGGACAACAATCAAAGAGAAAATTTACAGAAAAAGAACTTCGGTTGATCCCAATTCCACCCCAAAGAAAGAATGATTCCAAGGATTGGTATGAAGGCAAAAAACATTCTTCTGAACAGTTTTGGGGTTTTATTCATTGGTTTCGGCGTATTTCTCGTCGTGTTTTATGCGACAAAATCATGGGAGACCTTTCTGCAAATTTGTCCCAACAAGGATTTTTTGTCTTGGGATGAAAACATAAGACTCAATCAAGTTCTAGACCAGTATGTGGATTTCCGAAATGGAAACTGGTTTTATGGTGTGATGCCATTTTTGGAAAGTCCTACTTGGCCACCACTTCGTTCTATTTTAACTTTTGTTACCTTGTATTTGCCCATTGATGCCTTCGAAACCTATCGGGATAGTTTTCTTGGTTTGCTCTTTTTGATTTTAGTGTTTCCTTGTCTGGTTTATACCGCTTTTAGGATGACAAAGTCTCTGTTCTTTGCAGGACTATTCTCCTCTTTAATTTTTATCCTAACGATCCAAACGGTTGAAGTTCCTGCGTACTCTTTGTCCTCAATGTTGGAAACCCAATCCATGTTTTTTCTTTTGTTATCTGTGTATGCGATTTACCGTTTGTACGATACGGACAACAGAGAAACTGAAATTGATGGGACAACCAAATGGCTCATTTTTTTGTCACTGTTTGGTTTTTACTTCACTAAGTATCCGTATGGAATTTTATTCTTTATGGCTTGTTTTGCCTATGAACTGATCCGTTCCCCTGGCAAATACAAAGATGTTCTTTTCTATCTCTTAAAACATTACGCGAAGAACATCAGACTTTTGTATTTGGTGTTTGTTGTGCTTATGGTATTTTCTTTGCCTGTCCTTCGTGTGGTCACAAATATCAATTTAAACCAAAAGGGATTCAAACAATTTATGTTTGGCATCACCTTTCTTTTATTTGTTGATCTTTCTATTTATTTTTATAGAAATCGCGAAACCTTAAAGAGAGTATTTCCTAAAACGGCTGTCGTACTTTGGGTCTATGCGATTTTTCCTGCATTTTTATGGTTATTTATGAACCCAGACAGGGTGAATGCTCTCATTGATGCACAGATGATTGTGAATGCCTATACGAGAAGTTTTTTTCTCACATTATGGACAGAACCTGGAAAAGACCCGTCGGTTCCTGGAGTATTTGATTTTATTTGGGGCTTCCGAACATTAGTTTTATTTTCCGCCTTGTCTTTATTATACTTTCTGGTTCGTACTAAGGAAACCATTTGGAATAAAATCAAAGACCCACTTGTGGCAGGGAGTTTTATATTATTTTTAGAGCTTTTGATTTTGGAGCTTACAACCGGCAACAAACAACCAAGGCATGTGTTACAATTCATACCCGCTTTCGGTCTTATTGGCTTTTTGTGGATCTTAAGGTTATACCATTTAGCAGACAATCAAATTCAAAAAATCACATCTGTCTCTGTGATTTTACTCACAACCGGTTTTGTATTTTATAATTCCTTGTATGACCAAGGCCTACTTTCTGGGAAGTTTTACGAATCCAAAATGTTTTGTTACCGTGGGATGAATGCTTTGGATTTCCAACCAGCAAGGGAGATTGCAGAACATGTATCCCCGAACAAAAAATACATCCTGATCAATGCCTTCCATTTTACAGAAAAATATGAAACAAAAGGCCGTGTTTTGGCTTCCGATTTTGATTTGGCTATGAAACTGCGCACGTACAAAGAAGGAATGGTACGAAATGACAACAAATACCGATGGAAAGATTGGACGAATTTTGATTCTGTTCTTTTATTGAGCGACGTATGCCCTGATAGTTTTGTCGAAGAAAAATTTGAAAATCGTACAAAAATGTTGAACAGTAAGTCAACATTACTGTCTACTTACAGAGAGAGCTCTGGTATTGCTTGCCTACAAGAGTACAAACTCCTTAAATAGAGAAAAACATTCATGAGTATTGCCTCTTTTTCCATCAAACGTCCCATTTTTATCTCCTCTCTTGTGATCATCATGGTGATCACAGGTTACATTTCACTGAAACGAATAGGTGTGGATCTATTCCCTGACATCAACATCCCATTTGTGGTTGTGTCCACAGTGTACCCTGGAGCAGGCCCAGAAGAAATTGAAACTTCGATCTCCAAACCTCTGGAAGAGGAACTCAGTTCCATCTCTGGACTCAAACGAATCACTTCCAGAAACCAGGAAGGAATCTCTCTTGTTTTTGCTGAGTTTAACTTAACAACCGACATCAAATATGCGGAACAACAAGTCCGTGATAAAACAGCACGAGTCAAACCTCTTTTCCCAGAAGCATCGAAAGAACCTCTGGTTCAAAGATTTGATCCATCCGACCAACCCATCATGCGAATTTCCTTATTTGCTGATTTACCAGAAGGGGAGTTGTATGATTTGGCTAAGGAAAAAATCAAAACCAAATTAGAACAAGTGAACAACGTTGGTGCAGTAAAAATCATCGGTGGGGCTCGTCGTGAGATCCATATCGAACTCGATCGAAATAAAATTAATTCTTATCAAATCCCAGCCATTGCGATTGGAAACCAAATCAAAAATTCCGGAGTGAACATCCCAGCTGGAAAAGTAGAAGGTGGGGAAAAGGAAACTTCCTTTCGTACTGTGGCTAAGTACGAATCATTATCTCAAATCGAAAATACCGTAGTCTCTTTTGGAGGGGAATTTGGTAGGGGAGTCCTTGTAAAAGACTTAAGTCAAGTGAAAGATACCTTGCAAGACCGCCAAACACTTGGTTTGTTATACGCCCCTATCAAAACTGAAGAACATGAAGAACCATCTGTCATTGGGAAATTATTATTCAAATACGAACCTCCTAAAAAGGAACGAGTGCAAAAAAAGGCACTTTTCCTAGATGTTTACAAACAATCTGGAGCGAACACGGTTGAGGTTGCGGATGGGATTTTAGCTAAAATCAATACGATCAATGACCAAATCAAAAATATGAAGGGTACCCCGAAAGTCATCCTCATTCGAGATGGTTCCAGATGGATCCGTGCTAACATTGAAGATGTAACTCTTGCAATTATTTTGGGGATTTTCCTCGCAGTTTTGGTTGTGTATCTTTTCCTAGGAAATGTTCGTTCTACCATCATCACAGGTATGGCTCTTCCTAACTCGATGTTAGGTGCTTTTATCATCATGTATGCAATGGGATTTACCATGAACGTGATGACACTGCTTGCCTTATCGCTTGCCGTCGGACTCCTCGTGGATGATGCGATTGTGGTTCGGGAAAATATTTTCCGTAAACTCGAAGAAGGGGAATCTGTCATTGTCGCTGCAAGGAAAGGAACAGAAGAGGTAACACTCGCTGTCATAGGAACATCTCTCACTGTCATTGCTGTGTTTTTACCGATTGGATTTTTGTCAGGGATCGTTGGCCAGTTCTTTAAACAGTTTGGTCTGACCGTTGTATTTGCGATGATCATCTCTCTCTTTGATGGACTTACCGTAGCACCCATGTTATCTGCCTATTTTGCTGGGAAAAACGATATCCACAAAGAAAAAAATATCGTACTTCGCTATTTCGATAAGTTCCAAGATTTTTTGGACAGAATGTACGGAATTATCATGAAGTTTGCCTTAAAGAAACCTTGGGCAGTGATCCTTCTTACCTTCCTAACTTTGGTTACGAGTATTTTCTCTCTTGCCTTTGTGAAAAAAACCTTTCTACCTGCCAATGACCAAGGGGAATTTATGGTCAACGTAGAGATGGCACCTGGAACTTCTTTGAATGGTACCTCTGAAATTGTACAACAAATCCAAGGTGAGATCATCAAAAATGTTCCCGAATTAGAACTTTTGGCGACAGTGATTGGAAATTCGGACGGTGAATCCAATATCGCTACGATTGGTGTGTCTTTACTCCCTTCCGAATACAGAAAGCGTACAACCGCCGATGTAAAAGATCAAATCCGTGAATTTTTAAAGGCATATCCACAAGCAAGACCAAAGGTAAACGATTACTCTGCAATTGGTGGAGGAGTGCAATATCCATTTAACCTTAATCTCAAAGGTGAAAATCTAAAAGATCTAGAAACGTATTCGTTTAAGGTGATGGAAGAACTTCGAAAGATTCCAGATCTTACCGATGTGGACACAACGTACAGAACAGGAAAACCAGAATTCCAAATTGTACCAGACCGTGCCAAAATGCAAACGGTGGGTGTGGTGGCAGGGGTGATGGGGGCCGAACTTCGTTATCATATTGAAGGTGGCGAAGTTGCTAAATACTTAGAAAATGGAATCGAGTATGATGTGAGGCTTCGTTTGAAGGAAGAACAACGAAACCTTCGTAAGTCATTTTACGAAACACGAGTACCAAATATCCAAAACAAACTCATCCCTCTCAATGCGATTGCAGATGGAAAAGAAAGTACATCTCCTGCAAGGATCATCCGAGAAGATCGTTCCCGTGTGGTTCCCATCAATGCAAACTTGGCACCAGGTGGTGCGATTGCATCAGCTTCTGAATCAGCTGTTAAAATCTTAAAAGAAAAATTGCCTCCGCCTCCAGGGATTACGTATTCTTTTGTAGGACAATCCGAAGACTTTAAAGAGTTATTACAAAACATCATTTTAGCTTTCGGGATGGCTCTCATCTTCATCTATCTTGTGTTAGCCTCTCTTTATGAGTCTTTTATCACGCCGATTACTATTTTATTTGCCATTCCCCCTGCCATATCGGGTGCCTTTTTTGCACTCGCCTTAACAGGTGAAATGTTAAACCTCTTCAGCATGATTGGACTCATCCTTCTTATGGGTCTTGTGGCTAAAAACTCAATCTTACTTGTCGACCATGCCATGCTTGCGATGCGGGAACACGGTATGAAAAGAGATGAAGCTATCTTTGATGCGGGTGCAAAACGATTAAGACCCATCCTTATGACTTCACTTGCAATGATTGCAGGAACTCTTCCGATTGCACTTGGAATTGGTGAGGCATCGAAATCGAGAACTGCCATGGGAATTGCCATCATTGGGGGACTCATCTTATCCACTCTCATCACACTCATTGTGGTGCCAGCAGTGTTTGGTTATATCGACAGACTTCGAGAAAAGATCGAAGGTGCCTTTCGTCCAGAATACGAAATCCGACCAGAAGACTTGGAAGATTGATCGAATTCGGAAACAGAGTTTGGGTGAGTTCTCATTTTAAACTTGCCCAAACACTGATTTTAGTGTTCTCTAGTTCTCATGTCTAGTGAACGTCGCATCTACAAACGTCTCTCCGAAAAAGTCCATCTCACCTACCGAGTGATCCAGTCGGGTGCAGGATCAGCGCAATTCCTTCCCAATGATAAAGGAGAAGGAGACTCACAAGACATCTCAGAAGGTGGCCTTCTCTTCCGAACAAAAGAGCCCATGCCACTCGGAACTAGACTGGAGTTAGAGCTTCGATTTCCTGATGTAAAGTATGTATTGTATCCAAAAGCAAAAGTCGTTCGTTTAGAAGAATTTGGAGAAGGTGCTTTCTATGAAGTGGGACTTGAGTTCAATCAAATATTCGAAGATGATCACAAACTTCTACTCGAACATATCAAAAAATTGGAAGTTTGAATTCCAAAAGACTCTCCATTTCAAATGTAACAAGTTACCAACTGGTGAAACGAAACGAGATATTGCAAAAATGGTTTAGGGATTCGTATGACCCGATTTCCTTAGTTGCTGTTTACTCTGAAATTTTAAACAAACTTTATCTCCTAGGCTTCGCGTATACATTTGCGTATGCGCAAAGTGTATATCTGGAGTGGGGCAAAGAAGACCTAACCAATTGTTATCTTTCCTCTATACAACTGGTCTTAAGTCTTGGTCTTGTTGGAATCTCTTTTTTATATCAAAATGTAACTCAAACGATCACGAGATTAGTTCGGTTTTCTTTTTTTCTCATCGTGATCGTAGAGATGGAAACAGGGTTCCGAGATCCGAACATTCCGTATTTTGATCCAAGAAATTGGCTCACCATCATCGCACTCATTGGGACCTCTTTATTTTTTTATCCAGGTCTTGTTTGGCAATTCATCATGGAATGGTCACTTGTTTTTGTGATGTATCTGGTACGAGTTTTTTCACGTCACGGGTCTTCCCTTCCTCTAGAAACATGGAAGGAAATGTCAACAATCGTTCCTTTGTTTATGGTTTCATTTTTCTTAAACCATTGGTGGTTTCAAACTCGTTATATTGCGGCTTACCGAGGGATGTTGTTAGAACAAAAAAGGAGAACCTTTTTTCAGGACATCCACGATAGTTTGGGTTCAAAACTTACAGATTTATTTTTACTCAGTCAGTCCATGGAACAAAATCCAAACCAAGTCACAGTGGCTCAAATTCAAAAGACCAAAGAATTGGCAAGCGAAGCCTTACAATCGTTACGTAGACAAGTCAAAGAAGAAGACGAAAGAGAAATTTTACAAGAATCTCTAATTGATGGAATTCACCTTCTCGTCAAAAAAAGGTACAAACATTTAGGCCGTGAAATTTCGATTCAACTGAGTTCCATTGATCGGGAGATGAATATACAAATCAAAGAACCAGAACATGCCCATCATCTCTTGCAAATTCTAAAAGAAATTACAACTAACGATTTACGGCATGGACATGGGAAAACAATCTGTTATGTGGCCCTTACCGATGCATGCCTTATCATCCATTTTTATCCAGAAGCCAATTTTGAAACGATGTCTCTCTTGGAAAGAGCGAGCAGGCAATCGAAACGTGATTTTAGTCCATCGAATGATCCCATGGACGGTGGCCTCGGTGTCAAAGGAATCGAAGAACGAATTCGATTGTTACAAGGAGAAGTAAAGTTTGTCCATTCGCCTTTCCAAATTTTGATTACACTTCCGAAGTCGTTATTTCTTATATGAATCAAATTCTCGTTGGTTTCATCGAAGACAATCCTGATTATGCGTCTTCTCTGACAGAAGTATTGTCCACAAAGGAAAATCTTTCCTTTGTGACCTGGAATTCAGCAGAGTCTTTTTTTGCAAATCCTCCTAAACAAGAATTGGATCTTTTGGTTTTAGACATTGGTCTTCCTGGACAGAGTGGGATTGATGTGTTAAAACAATACCATACGATGGAAGGTAGAAAGAGTCTTGTGATCTCCGCCTTACAATCAGATGATGTTATTTTTTCTGCCATCCAATCAGGAGCTTCAGGTTATATTTGGAAATCGGAACTCGACTCTTTTTGGGATACCATCCAAACCATACTTGAGGGAGGCAGTGTGATCTCCCCATCCATAGCGACTAAAGTTCTACTTGCGTTTCGCAACACAAAACCTAGTCAAAGTAAAGAAGGAAAACCAAACAAGAGCAAAGAGACAAACGTTTTGGAAATTCTAACTCCCAGAGAGCGGCAAATTTTGGAGCTCATCATAGAAGGAGATAGTCCTCACCAAATCGCTCAGTTTTTTGGAACCACTGTGGGAACTGTGAGACAACAGATCAAAACGATCTATAAAAAACTCCAAGTCAACACAAGAGTCCAAATGATCAAAAAAGCCAGGTTATTCGGAATTTTTTGATTACCAGTACGCGACTCGCAGCACTTTTTATACCACTTGGTAGATAGACGAAACAGATTTTGGAGAGTATACTAAAACTAGCTTGGAATTGCACCATTCAAATCAAGATTCAAAAAACCGCATTACCATTGTTCTTTGGAATGTCCTTCGGTTTGTTTTTTGGTTTGGCATGTATTGTTGTCTCTTATATGGACTCAACTTTGTTCTCTAAGAATCCCTTGGAGTCAGTTTCTTTGTTCCACGCCCATCCATTTTTCCTTTAAATGAATGATAACCTTTGCAAAAGCCATCGTGTCCAATCGCACGATGGTGTTTTTTTTATTTCCCGAGAAGGGTCTTGATTTCTCGAAGGAGTGTGGATTTTCCACTCATCAATTTGGATTCAGAGAGTTGGATCGCTTCTTTTTTCCCTTCTGTCGCAAAAAACTGATCTAACACGGCTTCCCGTAAGGATTCTTCAAACCAAGTTTTGGTTTGGTCTTCTCTATTTTTCGCATAATAGCCATTTGTTTTTGTGGTAGAGATATAATCCAAGATTAGCTTCCAAATTTCATCGATTCCCTTTCCTCCAAGCCCACTGCAAGTCGTGGCACGAGGAGTCCATTTGGATTCGGGAGCTGGGAAAAGATGAAGAGCGGATTCATACTCGGCTCTCGCGCGAGTGACATAGGCTTCATTCGGACCATCGGCTTTGTTGATGGCAATGAGATCTGCCATCTCCATAATCCCCCGTTTGATCCCTTGGAGTTCGTCTCCTGCACCGGCAAGCATCAGTAACAAAAAGAAATCCACCATGGAGTGGACTTGGGTTTCCGATTGGCCGACACCCACCGTTTCAATGATAATGGTATCAAATCCTGCCGCTTCACAGAGATACATACTTTCTCTTGTTTTTCGTGCCACTCCTCCAAGCGAACCACTGCTAGGCGAAGGACGGATGAAGGCATGTTCGGATTTAGACAAAACTTCCATTCTCGTTTTATCCCCAAGGATAGAGCCTCTAGTACGCTGGCTACTTGGGTCAATGGCGAGCACTGCGAGTTTTCGGTTTTGTTCGAGGATGTAACTTCCAAAACTTTCAATGAAAGTGGATTTTCCCACACCGGGAACACCAGTAATTCCGATGCGGATGGAGTTTCCTACCTTTGGCATCACAAGCTCCAAAATGGCTTGGGCTTTGTCATTATGCTCCTCCAGATTACTTTCCACAAGGGTGATGGCTTTCGAGAGGGCAGTTCGGTTTCCCGTTAAGATTCCTTCTGCGAGAGATTCTGGCGTGGTTTCTTTTCTAGAGAGGGACTTTCGTTGTTCTTGGATGTAAGGAGAGATGGCAGGAGCATCCGCAACACCAGGATTGACAGAGAGAGCAGACTTCGCCACTTCTTTGTCAGTCGAACGATTTGTTTTCTGTGAGTCTTTGTTTTCCTGATCCATTTGATTCTCTGTGAAGCTTACGAATGTTTCGGTTCCATTTTGGATCCATTTGTGTCAGACACCAAACGAACACCGACTGCCATTACGACATGTCGGTGTCTTTTATTCGATTTGGTAGTTTACCAGGACTTGGCTTGTAAGAGTTAGGCGGCTCTTCGTTCGCCGAGTAACAAATTGAGGATTTGTTTTGCGGCTTCCGAAATCACAGTCCCTGGTCCAAAAATCGCTGTAGCACCTGATTTGTAGAGGAAGTCATAGTCCTGAGCTGGGATGACCCCACCCACAACCACGAGCACATCTTCAGCTCCCAGTTTTTTTAATTCTTCGATCACTTGCGGAACCAAGGTTTTATGTCCTGCTGCAAGGGAAGAAACTCCCAGGATGTGGCAGTCGTTTTCGACCACTTGTTTGGCAACTTCCGCAGGTGTTTGGAAAAGAGGCCCGATATCAACGTCAAACCCCATATCGGCAAAACTGGTGGAGATCACCTTCGCGCCACGGTCATGGCCATCTTGTCCCATTTTGGCAACCATAATTCTTGGGCGTCGTCCTTCGAGTTTGGCAAATTCGTCGGCAAGACCTCTCGCTTCGATATAACCTTTGTCTTCAGAAATTTCTGAGGAGTACACTCCCGAGATGGACCTGATCACAGCTTTATACCTCCCGAATACTTTTTCCATTGCGTAAGAAATTTCACCGAGAGAGGCACGTTTGCGTGCGGCATCCACTGCGAGTTCGAGTAAGTTTCCATTTCCAGTTTCTGCACATTTCGTGATAGCATTTAACGCAGCTACAACGGCTGTGTTGTCACGTTCTTTTTTCATTTGTTCGAGTCGTTTGATTTGAGCGAGTCGAACTGCAGTGTTATCGATGTCTAAAATATCAAGGGGAGCTTCCTTATCCAAACGGAATCGGTTCACTCCGACAATTACATCCTTTCCGGAGTCGATACGAGCTTGTTTTCTTGCCGATGCTTCTTCGATGCGCATCTTTGGAATACCCGTCTCAATTGCCTCTGCCATACCACCTAATTTTTGTACTTCGGTGATGAGATCCCATGCTTTATGAACTAAATCATTTGTGAGTTTTTCCACATAAAAGGATCCACCCCAAGGGTCGATGACACGGTGGATGTTGGTTTCTTCTTGTAAGTAAATCTGAGTGTTACGAGCAATCCTTGCAGAGAAGTCGGTTGGAAGAGCAATCGCTTCATCCAAAGCATTTGTGTGAAGTGATTGGGTGTGACCAAGCGCTGCTGCCATGGCTTCGATACAAGTTCTTCCCACGTTATTGAATGGGTCTTGTTCTGTGAGGGACCAACCAGACGTTTGGCAGTGGGTTCGTAGCGCCAAAGACTTTGTCGATTTCGGTTGGAATTGGTTTACGATTTTGGCCCAAAGCAGACGCCCCGCACGCATCTTGGCAATTTCCATAAAATGGTTCATCCCAATCGCCCAAAAGAAAGAGAGGCGAGGTGCAAATTCATCTACGGAAAGCCCGGAAGCAATCCCTGTTTTGATGTATTCCCAACCATCGGCGAGTGTATAGGCAAGTTCCAAATCAGCAGTGGCACCAGCTTCTTGCATATGGTAGCCAGAGATGGAGATGGAGTTAAACTTTGGCATGTACTTCGATGTGTAACCAAAGATGTCCGCAATGATTTTCATCGAATGTTTGGGTGGGTAGATGTAAGTGTTACGCACCATAAACTCTTTCAAAATATCATTTTGGATGGTGCCAGAAAGTTTGTCTCGTGTTACCCCTTGTTCTTCTGCCGCCACGATGTAGAAGGCAAGCACAGGGATCACAGCACCGTTCATGGTCATGGAAACTGACATTTGGTCGAGAGGGATTTGGTCGAAGAGAATCTTCATGTCAAGGACAGAATCAATCGCAACACCCGCTTTTCCTACGTCTCCCACCACTCGTTCGTGGTCGGAATCATAGCCTCTGTGCGTCGCAAGGTCAAAAGCAACGGAAAGTCCCTTTTGTCCTGCAGCCAAGTTTCTGCGATAAAAGGCATTGGATTCTTCTGCCGTGGAAAATCCTGCGTATTGGCGGATGGTCCAAGGTTTGTTCACATACATGGTGGAATAAGGCCCGCGTAAGTAAGGAGGAATTCCCGCCGCGTAGTTTAGGTGTTCCATTCCCTCCAAATCACTAGGTTGGTAACGGGATTGGATGGAGATCCCTTCTGCTGTTTGCCAAAGTGAGATAGACTTTGGGTCTGGTTTTGGGGCGCTAAAAGAAAGTGGGGTAGTTGCAAAATTAGGTTTCTTCATTTTATTTCCCGATCCATTTGGTTTGGGCTTTTTCCATAAACCCGACGAGGTTACGTTTCATGTGGATGAAGTCGTCGATGCCTAGGGATTCTGCTTGGCTCACTAGGTCTTTTGGGTAACCCGCGAGGAGTTTCCATGCGTTTGGAAGCTCGGTCGACATTTCCTTGGCAAATTCGGGAAGGTAGGTCGCATATTCTTCGTCAGACGAACAAAGGACAACGATATCCGACCCAAGCTCATTTGCTTTGGTGACTCCTTCCTTGACGGAAGAGAATCCAAGGTTATCAATGATCTCATATCCTAGGCAACCGATGAAGTTGGAACTAAAACCTGCACGAGCTTTCCGCATGGTAAGGTCGCCAATGGTCAGTAAAAATACCTTTGGTGCTTTATTCCCAGACGCAACATATAAGTCGGTTTTGTTTCTCCACTTGTCGAATTCATAAGAGAGACGAAGTGGCACCAAACGTTCATAAGTTGACTTACCAGAATAAGATAGTCGTTTTTCTGTTTCTACCAAAGCCTCTTTGAGTTCTGCATGTCTCTCAGAGGGAAGAGGGTATTGGTTCGTTCCTAGGAGGATTTCTTTTTTGGTAGCAAGGGCTTCTCTTTTTTTGGAAGCACGCGCCTTGATTTCAGTTTGGATGGTTCCTTTTTTCAAAGAAGCAGCAAAACCTCCATCTCTTTCGACGGTCTGGAATTTTTCCCAAGCCGTTTCAGAGAGTTTTTTTGTGAGAATTTCCAGGTAGTAAGAACCAGAAGCAGGGTCTTCCACTTTGTCTAGGAAGGATTCGTATCGGAGGAGGAGTTGTGCGTTTCTTGCGATGCGCTTTCCAAACTCTTGTTTTGCGGTGTATTCAGAATCAAAAGGAGAAACGGTAACGAAGTCCGCTCCTCCAATCACTGCGGACATGGCAGCTGTTGTTCCCCGTAACATATTCACGTAAGGATCATACGCCGTGTATTGGAAGTTCGAAGTTTGGGCAAGGATAAGGGCTGGGTATGTTTCTCCAAGGCCAGGTTTGTAGGCATTGAGAATCTCTGTCCAAAGGATTCGCATTGCACGAAATTTGGCGATCTCAGTGAAATAGTCAGATCCAATCCCCATCCAGAACCATAGGTTTGATGCCGCATCTTCGACAGACACTCCCGCATCCAAATGTTGGCCTAGGTAATCAACTCCCCAAGAAAGGGAATAGGCAAGTTCTTGGCCAATGGAGGCACCTGAATCCCGTAAATACAAACTATGAATGCCCACACCCGAGAACCCTTTGGTTCCCGAGAGGGATTGGAAGTTTTTTCCCAAGCTTCCTTCTTCACATCCAAGTTCTCCGCAGAGAAGGGCTGTTCCATAAGGGTCAAAATCTCCTAGCACTGTGTTATGCGAAGATGTCAGTTGTTTCAAAGAGTCAGTGAACTGTGGAGTGCGAGTGGCAAGGGAAACAACGAGGGGTAAAGCTCCCATTGAGTTTGCAAGGGATTCTAAATCAGAAGAAGAGGAAATCTTACATCCGTAGTGTTTCCCATTTTCTTCGTGTGAAACTAGGATTGCTGCATCAACACCTTTGGTAGCGAGAGTTTTTGTTTCGGTTTCAGAAGTGACAGTTTCTGTTACCTTCCACCCATGTGTTCGTTTGAACACTCTCGGCAAAACGGAGAGGTCTTCTTTGCGATAAAAAGGTTCAATCTTAAAACCTTCTTCGGTTTCCCAGGTCACTTTGTCCCAAGGGTTCCCTTTTAGGTCTTTTAGGATTTGGTTTTTCCAATCCTCAGTGGATACTTCGGGGAAGTCTGAAAATAAAAATTCGTTCAATTTATTCCTCTACGATTTGGTAATCTTCCATATAACCAGGAAAGTCGCCTAACCCTCGTGTGAAGGTGAATTTTGCAGGATACACAACCAGACGTTTCCCTGATTGGATGAAGGTTCCAGAGAGAAGCGTGAAGGGAGTTGCAACAATGAACGCTGCTGTTCCAAGAAGTGTTCCCGCAAGTCCCATGGGACGAGCAACGATCAAATCAATCAACATTTCACCGCCAGAAGGGACTTCTCTTGCTGATAAGGTTTGTGTCCACAAAAGACAGATTAAGAAAAAGATAGACAAGGGTCGTGTTTGTTTCATAGGCTGATCACTCGGGCTTTCCATCTGATGAAATCCCGAGATTGATATCTGTGTAAAGTAAGAAAAATGGCTAAAGAAATTGTTTTATTTGTTCTCTTTTCTATTGTTCATCTCTTGGCGATCGTAACGATCTCAAAGGAAGATGCGATGTACCTTCCGTCCAAAGTGATCCCAATTTTCATTTTGATTTTTGGTTTGTTTCGTTTTTTCCCAACTTTGGAAAAAAGGGGAAAATTGGTCGCGATTGGTCTAGTATTCTCTGCATTTGGCGATACGTTTCTCGCCATTCCTAAAGAAGGATATTTTGTTCCGGGCCTAGGTTCTTTTCTCATTGCCCAATTGATTTACGCGTATGCGTTTACATTGGATTCCAAAATCAAACCAATCCTTGCGATACCATTTTTGATTTTTGGGTCTTCTTTTTTTATCGTGCTTGCACCTAAACTCGGAGAGTTGACTATCCCTGTTGGATTTTACATCTCTGCGATCTGCCTTATGGGCTGGAGAGCTGCTGCGAGAAATTCCATCACAAAACCTTTTTATTTAGGTTTATTGGGAGCCCTTGTTTTCATCCTTTCTGATTCTATTATCGCTTATTCCATGTTTTTGAACCGAGAAATGGATCGCACCGTAGCATCACTTGGGATCATGGTTACCTATTATCTTGCCCAATTGCTCATTTATGTTGCAACAAAGTCAGAAGAGTTAGATGTTCAAGCAGTGAAAAATACTTGATTCACACGACTTAAGCGAGTATCCTACGTATGGTTTTTCGAAACCAGGGAAAGGGATTATGAAATCATTAAAAAAAACATCCTTTATTGAGGCAGTTGCGGCTGCCATCGAACATGAAGTTCAATGTTTCAATTTTTATCTCAAACTATCAGAAAGTTTACCTGAAGGGCAAATCCGCGAGCTCTTCAGCCAACTGGCGTTAGATGGCGATGAGCATATCAAATTCATCAAAGAAATTTACAAAAGCGCAGAAGGGAAAGAACTTCCGAACCTAAAACAACTTTCGGAAATCGAAAAGTTTCATTCTTCCACCATCCAAAAGATCATGGAACGGTTGGATCGAAACAAAAATGCAGAGGTCAACGCGGACGAACGTAAGGCGTTAGAACTTGCGATTCGGGAAGGGGAAGATGCTCGTAATTTTTATGCTACCATTCGTGGAAAGTTCCAAGATCCAAAAATCAATTTGTTGTTTCAAAAATTAGCAAATTTTAATGAATCGAACAATTCCCTTCTGGAAGCACAAGCGATGGCGATGGAGCAGTCAACGCCAGCAGACCAAGTGTTTTATTGGGAAGATGAAGAGTTACTCGCACAGGTAAATCCTCCTTCTCGCTCACAAGGAAAAGGAAAAGTTGCTTCAAAACCAAAAACATCAGCTAAAGCAAAACCGACTTCCAAAGCGAAGGTTCCTTCCAAAAAGGTAGCAAAGCCAATAAACAAGGCGAAAGCGAAAAAAGCTGTCGGGAAGTCTGCTAAACCAGTTGCTAAAAAAGCCAAACCTAAGGCAAAACCAGCAAAGAAAAAAGGTAAGAAAAAATAGTGAAATACCAAGTGACCCATACATTCCCAGTTTCTCTAGACAAATTGTTACATGCCAGAGAGGAGAGATACAAACACTTAGATCAGTTTCCTGACCTAAAAAATGTTACCTTACTGGAAGAAAAAAAAGAAGGTAACCTCATCCATCAAAAAAGAAAGGTGAGCCTTGAGGGTTCGATGCCTGCCGTATTGTCGGCAGCACTCACAGACCTCTCTCTTTTGGAAGAGTCTACCTTTGATGTCACAACGAACACACATGAATTTAAAATTGCTCCACCAGGCAAAGACAATGTGTTTGTGATCAAAGGGAAAAGTAGATACGAAGCAAACGGTGCTGAGTCCAAACGTTCTTACGATGTCGAAGTTGTTTCGAGTTTACTCTTTGTTTCCCCTATTGTTGAAAAGGCCATCGAAGAAATTCACAAACATAGTTTGGAGAAGGACAGAAAATCCATCGCCAAATTTTTAGGGGTTGAATCCTAAGGAAGAAGTGAAAACTTCTTCTCCTTCGTTTCTCAGGTCTCTCTTGGAGCTCAATTTGACGATCCTCATTATGGGGAACGTCACTTTGTTTGCTAAACTTCTCCCATTTCCTGCCGTCACCATTATCTCAGGTCGCGCTGTTTTTTCCGTTCTCATCTTGGGTCTTTTTTTCCTTCTGCGACGTAAGTCCATAGTTTACCAGAGCTTTCAACATTTTAGTTTTGTATTTGGAATTGGAATTTTGTTTGCTCTGCACTGGGTGACATACTTTCATTCGATACAGGTTTCCACAGTAGCAGTGGGGATGTTGTCTTTATTTACGTATCCTGTATTTTCTGCCATCTTAGAACCCCTGTTAGGTGGTAGAAAACCCGATCCATTTGCTTTCTTTTTGGCTTGTTTTTCTCTGTTTGGATTGTTTCTGATCGTACCGGATCTTTCATGGGACAACCAAATGTTCCAGGGTGTGGTTTGGGGAGTGGTGTCTGCCGTGTTGTATGCAATTCGAAATCTGCTCACTAAAGAGATGCATGTGTTTTACCCAAGTTCACAGATTTTATTCACACAACTATTTGCAACATCATTGGTATTACTTCCGTTTGCTGATGGACTCTTTGTGATGTTAGCAGAACCAAAGTATCTTCTTTTCCAAGTAATCCTCGCTGGGATTTTTACCTCTCTTGCCCATACGATCTGGATTCGCAGTCTATCGCATCTGTCTGTAACGACAGCAGGCACATTGTCTACCTTAAGTCCCATTTACGGAAGTTTGGCGGCATGGTACTTTCTTGGCGAAGTTCCTCCCGAAAGGCTTTGGTTAGGAGGTGGTATGATTTTATTTTCTGCGGTGATGGAAGTATTTCGGAAAAAACAGGAGAATCGACATCTTACAATTGAGAAACTTAATTCGGATTCCAGTGGGAAGTCTTAAAACCCATTTGGCCAAAAGAATTTTTTCGATTGGTACGTTCCCATTCCTCTAGGTTCCCTGATCACAAAGCAAAAGTCATTGATAATCCTTCCTGATTGAACTCTTCCATTTAAAATTGAGGGCCATAAAAATTTGATTCGCATAATTTGTATTATATGTGTTAATGGGTCGGACTGTACTTTGCCATCAATTCTTCTAGAATTTTGGAAGGTGTTTCAAAGTAGGGGTGGTCTCGAAAGATATCCTGGTATTCTCTCCTTTGGAAATCTTCATCTTCACATTCCAAATTTTTAATTTGTTCTTTGACCCTTTGGACGTGGGGTGCCGAAAAACGAGGGTTCGATGGATCGATCCAACCATGGTTTTGAAAACTTTTCATTTTTTTGGAACACCGGCAAGGATTTGTGGTATTGATGAGGCCACACTTGTCGTCCATAAATGTATAGAGGTCTTGCCTTGCCCGACTCAGTCGTTTGCGAAAGGCATCGTGTGAAATTCCAATGATTTCAGCACTTTCTTTGTCGCTTAGTCCCATGACATCGGCTAAAAGGAGCGAAATTCTTTGTTCCCTATCTAGGCAGAGTAACATTCCGAGAGTACAAGATGCTTTTGCTTCTTCGATAAGGATTTTGTTTTCGGGGTTCGTAAGTTCGTTTGTTGGGACTTCGATATCTGGCATTTGTTCTAATTCATTCGCATAACCTGAAAATCCGGTCGTAAGTTCTTCCAATTTCCCACGTTTGGCATTTAACGCATAATTTACGGTTATGCGATATGACCAAGTTTTGAAACTGGCACGATTGGGATCATAAGCGGCAAGATTGGTCGCAAGTTTGAATAAAACTTCTTGGGTGGCATCTTCTGCTTCTTCTGGGTTCAGTAAAATACGGCGGATGACATTATAAATCCAGGATTGCACACCTCTGAGTAAAGTCTCCAAAGCACGGCGGTCTCCCGTCCGTGCCTTCTCAATGAGAATCAGATCTTCTTCTCGATTGGTTTTCATTAGAGTGCCTGCCGTTCAAACAATTCAAAGACCAAAGTTTGTTTCATCAAACTAAAAAACTCTTTTCCCGTTTCTGTGTTTTGAAGATTTTTACCCGCTTCATGGCAATCTTCCACCTGTTCCCAATACAAAAGGTCCATCATCACCCCTTCGGTTGTTTTGGATTGGAAGGCCCTCCACGCGAGAAATCCCTTTTGGGTTTTCAGAATGGGTAACATCTTTTTTCTCATTTCATGGTAACGTTCCAAATTGAAACTCTCACAGGTGACAATGGCCACTTCTACTGCTGTACTTTGGGGTAAACTTTCCAAGGTGAGTAACTCTTGGCCAACTTGTTTTAAACTCTCTATCATGGGTTTCTCCTTTTTTGGCTTTTTTGCCTCTAGTATGGATACCCAAGGAATGTCAGTTTGTGACAGAAGTAGGGAAAAAAATGCAGTATTTTTTTTAAAACGGGAGAGGTGTCTTGCGAAACCTAGATTGATCGTAATATCGAAAACCATTACGATGATTTCAAAAAACCTAAGTTTAGGATATCAATGGTTTGCGATACAGTGCCTCAAAAAAACCAATCCAATAAATGGAAAAAACAATTCGACTCTTTCGATTCAAATGGGAAAACCCTCTATCTAGAAATGATAACACTTCCATTCACTCTCCACAATCCAATCCCAGCCACCGATGGTAGCGGAAATCCTTTCTGGGAAAGAATGAAACCGAAAGCTCATGAAAGTTTCCAGAAAGATTGGAGCGGACAGCGGGATCGCCTAATGGATAAAATGTGATCCTAGCATCCATTGGCGAGGCGCCCCACTGTTTTTTTGCATCTTTGTTTATTCGTGGAGGTGGTGGATGACTCGGACAAGTTTGTCCTGTACTTCTTTGGCGATAGTTTCCAGTTCTGAGTTTTGGACCATTTTGGTCATTGTCATTGGATCAAAGATCGAAACTTTGATTTCGCCGTTTTTTTCTTCAGTCACTACCACATTGCATGGTAGTAACATCCCAATTTCGTCTGTGGTTTGGAGGGCTCTATGCGCAAAACTAGGGTTACATGCACCGAGGATGGTGTATCGTTTGAAATCCACACCAATCTTGTCTTTTAATGTTTGTTTGACATCAATTGTGGTGAGAACCCCAAACCCTTCTTTTTTTAACGCTTCTGTTGTGTCGCTTATGGTTTCATCGAAACTTTTTTTTCTGTGAACGGTTAACCCTAACATAAATCCTCCAGATCCTATACCCCATAGGGTATAGGAGATTTGAGAACTTGCAAGAGCTTTTTTTAAAAATTTAAGGAGAGAATTCTTTTTTCGGAAGTTTTTGCATCTCTTCTACGCTTGGAAGTTCTTTGGATGCGTGTCGAATTTCGCCAGAAGCATTCAATAAAAAGTACTGGGGGAGTGGTTCGGTTTTGAGTGACCCAAATCGGTCATCGAGAATGAGAGTTTGGAATTCGTTGTCTCTGGGGGTAAAGTTGAGAAGCACGTATGTCCCGAGGTCTGGTTTTCCTTCGCCACATTCCAAACCTCGAAGCATCTCACAACGTGACTTTGTGACTGCAAGTAAGATGAGTTTTCCCTCTCGAGAGGCTTGCCCAAAAGCAAAGGACTTATTGTGACCCCAATGGAGTTCTTCACTAGCCATCTGGTTGATTTTGATATAGCCAAACACTAGAAGGAGGATGAAGAGAGGCATGGATAAAAAACCAAGAAGGTAAAAAACGCGAGAATATTTCTGCATACAAATCTATGGAATGGTACTGACCCATTCCCGCCAAGTTCAATTTTTAAGCTTCCACCTTCTAAAAAACTTTAAAAAAAACTACACTTGCTTCTTCCCATTCTTATACTGGTTCAAAGAGAGAATCCTTAGGAGCATTTAATGGAGATTTGGTATACAGAAAAATTGGAATTAGAAAAAGGACGAGCTGTCAGTTACCGAGTAACAAAGACAATCGAGAGCCTACAATCTCCGTTCCAAAAAATCGATATTTTTGAAACACAATCGTTTGGCCGTATGTTCACACTTGATGGTGTAACAATGGTTACCAATAAAGACGAACATTCGTATCATGAAATGATTGCCCATATTCCAATGATGAGCCATCCCAATCCAGAATCAGTCCTCGTGATTGGTGGGGGAGATGGGGGAACAGTTCGGGAAGTTTTAAAACATCCGTCTGTCAAAGAAGTGGTGTTATGCGAAATTGACAAAGCTGTTGTTGATATTAGTTATAAATACTTTCCAGAATGTGCAGATGCAATGAAAGATCCAAAAGTGATCCACCAATATGATGATGGAGCAAAATTTGCAAGAGACAACAAAGGTCGATTTGATGTGATCCTTGTGGATTCCAGTGACCCTGTAGGCCCTGCTGAAGTTTTGTTTAAAGAACCTTTCTTTCGCGACATGGCAAGTGCTCTCAAACCAACAGGGATCATTGCGACACAAGCAGAATCTTTTTGGTATCATGGAGATGTGATTTCTTCTCTTTTTGATTTTATTCCGAAGATTTTTCCTGAGTATGGTTATTATTACACAACCATTCCCACATATCCCTCTGGAATCATAGGGTTTACCTTTTTATCCAATGCAATTGATCCGTATTCGGTCACACCTGATCCGAAACGAGTTCCTAAAGGTCTCAAATACTATAGCCCTGAAATTCACAAAGCGGCATTTGTATTGCCAGAGTTTGCAAAAGCTTACATCAAACGAAAAGGTTAAAACTTTGTGAGATTTTTTTTCGTTTCCCATTCTGTCTTTTGTTTGGTTCTATTTATCGCCTGTCCCGTGTTAGAGGCACAAGAAACGAAAGCTACAGAGATGGAATTGGAAGCGGAATCTTATGAAGAACGTGGTTATCCAAAAAAAGCAAGTCTCATCCGTGAAAAATTAAAGCGGATTCGAAAAGAAAACTTCCAAATCAAAAATCCAGAACCTGTTTACATACCAGAAAACAAGGATAAACCTGCCACTAAAAATGGGAATGGAACCTTGGAGTTTTGGAATGGATCCTTTGAAGTAGGATTTCGCTTCTTACGGCAGAATGCAGATTTTCGTTCTGGCAAAGAATGGGCGTTAGATGATGATAGGGTGGCCTTCCAAGCTGGCACACCCTATTTTCCAAGGTCCCCAATGGGATACCAAAATATAAGAAGTCTTCCCTACCAAGTGGAATGGGAGGAAACAAGAAAAAATTCAAATCATTTGGCGCCACGGATTTCGTATAGGCACAACTCCAAGAAGTGGGGATGGGAATATTCCTATATGCAGTTTTTTACCTCAAGGAACTATTTCTCGTTTGGTGAAATCGGTGGTTTCCAATCTGGATTTCAAACCGATCGTTTTTTTAGCGCTGATCACAAATTGGTGGTCCAAGTATTCGAGGAATATTCGCATAACAAAGGATTTGTGTGGGAATTTGGATTTCGAGTCGGTTCCCTTAGAACCAATTCTTCTCAAAATTCACAAAGCCTAGGACAAACTGGACTTTTTCGTGATACCATTCAGTATGTGGCTCCGAGTACTGGTTTTAAATTTGTACACCAATTTTTTGAAAACACTTCCTATGAGTTAGGTGGTGATTTATTTTTTACACCTGTTGGCAATTTAAAGTATCGAAGGGATAGTTTTACGAGTTTGGGTGGGATGAGTCGATTCAGTGGAGAAAGAACGAGTGTAGAGGAAGTGTATTCATTGTTTTCCGAAAAAAGAATCGATACTTCCATCCTTGGATTGAACCTAATGGCACAACTCAATTGGACACCATTTCCCCATCATAAATTCCATTTGGGGCTCCAATCCATCCAATATACTTGGCGTGCCAATGAAACCGATCTTCCGGGACTTCGTGCGATCAATCCCGAGTCCTACTTGGCTGGAGTTAGAGATTATTATTTGAGTTCTGCCTTTTATGAAGCGGATGGGGGAAAGGACAGACCACTTCGATCTTATAACATAGCGAATTTGTATGTAGGGTATACCTATGCATTTTAAAAGTTGGATTCGTCTTTTTGGTTTGGTAGGCGTTGTTTTACCAATGTTACATTGTGCGATCTCTCTTCGGGTCTATCGACCCTTCCCAAATGAAAAGGAATATGATTTTGTGAAAAAAATGGATCATATTACCATCCAAGTGAACGGCGAAAATCGAAAACAAATGGCGGTGTATGATCCCTATTTTTTTGGTCCCGAGGCACTGGCAAATGAGTACGGTCCTCTATCGTATTTGATCCGAAAGGAATTGTCCATTCGCTCTTCTCGTTATCCCTTGTTACTCGAAAGAGGTGGCAACATCCTTGTCGAAGAATTCCAACTTGTGTCTTTGGATCGATGTCATAAAAACCTAACGTATGTGCGCCTGAAGGCAAAAATCCAAATTCGTGGTGGAAGAGAAGAAGAAGTTAATTATTATGATGAAATTGATTCCAAAGTCACCAATTGTTACTTAACGGGGAGTGTGTTTACCTTGGTTCCCTTGATTTGGTATGTTCCATACAATGGATTTCGCGGGAATCGAGAAGACCAACTCAACCAACTGGGACGTAATGCGATGACCGAGCTTTTTTCTCAGATGGAAACGGTTTCTGGATTTCAGGAAAAGGTCTTCGATCCGACAGAAATCAAAACACTCGACGAACCTAAACCAGCTCCAAAAGTGATTCCCGCCAAACAAGAACCAGTTGATCCAAAACTTAAGGATATTTTGGATAGTTTATGAAACCTGTTTCATACATCGTATTACTTGGGTTAGTGGTTCTATTTTCCAGTTGTTATTCATTGGAAAAACCATACAATTATGGAAATCCATACCATCCTAGTCCGGAATTCACAGAGGATGACCCACAATTTGAAGAAGGGGAACCAGTATGGATTCTCGACCAAACAGGAAATTGGGTTTTTTCTCTTCCTTCCAAATTAGTATTGTGGGACAGAAAGGCAGATAACCATTATATATCGAAAGAAACAAAAGAATATTTGATTCGTTACATCAAAGAAAACAACCTAAGAGATGTAAAAGTTCGATTTAACCAATATGCTCCTCTTTCGGAGTGGAAACGACTTCCCAAAAATAAAAATATCAATCCTGTGGTAAGATATTTTTTTGGCTCCATTTCTCTACTTGCGTATACCTTTTTGCCAGGACGATTGTTTGCAGGAACGATTGGAGGGGATCATTATAATTCCTTCACCAATACCATTAATCTCTACTCGGACTTGCCACCGGTTGCCATTCACGAAGGCGGACATGCAAAAGATTTTGCCCAACGAGAAGAACGCACTTGGTATGCAGTTGCGTACGCAATTCCGGTTGTGGGTGCTTTGTACCACGAAGCAAAGGCATCGGATGATGCGTTGAATTATTTTGCCGAAAAAGAAGATAAGGCTCAATTAGATTCATCGTATGAACTATTAACACCGGCCTACTCAACGTATGTGGGAGGAGCCATAGGAGATGTGGTGGTGAACCCCATCACAGCTGTGGCTGTGATTCCAGGTCATCTCTATGGACGTTACAAAAAAAGAGAAGTGCCACTCGAATTAGAAAAACGCAAACAGAAGAAAAAAATAAAGGAACCGAAAGCCATTCCATGACTTCATTTTTAACCAAATTTCATTCTCGAAGAGACAACTTACAATCTCTCCTTTGCATTGGGATCGATCCTGAATTGGAAAAACTACCCCAGGTTTGCCTAGATTCTAAGTCCCCACTCGTTCATTTTGCAGAAACAATTGTAAGGTACACACATACGAATGCCGTTGCTTGGAAACCGAATATCGCCTTTTTTGAACGTTTGGGGGCAGAAGGGTATTTTGCATTAGAACATATGGTTCACTTAATGAAAGAGGTTTCTCCTGAAGTGCCAATTGTGATGGATGCGAAACGTGGGGATCTTGCCAATACTGCCAAGGAATATGCAAAGTATTTTTTCCAAACTCTGAAGGTGGATGCACTGACTGTGAATCCTTACATGGGCCGAGATAGCCTAGTACCATATTTGGATTTGGGTGGGTATCTTTTTGTATTAGGGTTAACCTCCAATCCGAGTTCTGCGGACTTCCAAAAATTAAAAACAAATCCAAAGGATGTGTTTTTGTACGAAGAGGTAAGTGACCAAATGGCAAGGCTCGAAGAATCCTACCCAGGACAGGTGGGACTTGTTGTCGGAGGAACCCATCCATCGGAAATCCAATCTCTTCGCAAGAGACACCCTCGTTTGTGTTTTCTCATTCCTGGTTTTGGAGCCCAAGGTGGAGATTTGCCATCCATCATCCAAGCCTCGGGCAAAGAAGCACTCATCAATTCTTCCCGTGGAATTACACTTAGTACGCTTGCAGAAAATTTTGGCGAAGTTTCGAAAAAGAAATCAGAAGAAGTGCATTTGCAGATGAACCAACTCTTTCTGTAACGGTCTAATCACCATTAGGGAATCAAGTGAAAGAAACATTAGCTATTGTCGGAACAGGAATTGCAGGTTTAGGTTCTGCGTATTTTTTAAAAAACGATTTTGATCTTACCATTTTTGACACTGCCGATTACATCGGCGGGCATACCAACACAGTTATGGTGGAAGAAGACGGAGTAGAGATTCCGATCGACACTGGGTTCATTGTCTTCAACCACGTTACCTATCCCAATTTATTACGTTTATTCCAAACGTTAGATGTGCCCACAAAAAAATCGGACATGTCGTTTAGTGTGCAATATGATCCCACCAAACTAGAGTTCTGCGGATCTGGCCTTTCTGGTTTATTTGCACAAAAGAAGAATTTATTCCGACCTCGGTATTTGAAGATGTTACTCGAGATCAACAGATTCAATACGTCGGCTCCCAAAATTTTGGACAATCCTAACTATGACGATTGGAGTTTGGGACGTTACATGGAGACGTTTGGTTACGGAAAAGACATCTTGAATTATTATTTGGTGCCCATGAGCTCGGCTGTATGGTCTACACCACCCGATTTGATGTTAGAATTTCCTGCAAAATCTCTTATTCGCTTTTTTTATAACCATGGTTTTTTAGGGCTCAATACACAACATCAGTGGTACACAGTGGATGGTGGCTCGAACGAGTATGTGAAACGAATTATCCCTCCCATCAAAGATCGATTTCGTTTAAATACCCCAGTTCTTGCTGTGAACCGTTTGCCCAATGGCAAAGTGGAGGTTGTCCTCCCAGAAGGGAAAAAGGAAGTGTTTGACAAAGTGTTACTCGCGACTCATGGTCACTTGTCAGCCAAGTTAGTCGGGAATCCAACTAAACTTGAAAAAGAGTTATTACCTCTTTACAAATACCAACACAATACTGCCACCTTACACACGGATGATTCTGATATGCCAAGTATCAATTCATGCTGGTCGAGTTGGAATTATAAAATCACAGAAGCAAAAGATGGTAAAATGGAACCTTACACGATTTATTGGATGAATCGTTTGCAGAATGTTTCCAAAAAGAAAAACTATTTTGTGACGATTAATGATCCATGTCGGGTGAAACAAAGTCATATCATCAAAAAAATCGATTATGAACACCCACTCTTTTCTGTGGAAGCATCTCTTGGTCAAAATCGTTTGCCTTTGTTAAATGAAGAAGGACCAATCTATTATGCAGGTGCTTATTTTAGATATGGTTTTCATGAAGATGGATTTTTGTCTGCTGTGAATGTATCAAGAAGTATATTGAAGCGAGATCCATGGACTTAAGTTCTTGTATGTATGAAGCGGACGTATTTCATATGCGTACCGCACCAACGCAAAACAAATTTCAATATAAAATCTTTAACTTTTATATTGATTTGTCGGAGGTAGACAAACTAGCTGATAGAAGTTTTTTATTTTCCAAGAACCGCTGGAATTTGTTTTCCTATTATGACAAAGACCACCTCCAATTTGGGAAAGATTCCACTTACGAAAATGTAAAAGAATTTTTGTTAGCATCTGGGATCACAAGCCCAGTCGGGAAGATATTTCTTCTCACAAACTTACGGGTACTTGGGTATGTGTTTAATCCAGTCAGTTTCTATTTTTGTTTTGATCCCGAAGGTTCTCCCCTTGTGGCCATTGCCGAAGTAGGAAATACCTTTGGTGAAATCAAACCGTACATCGGCAAATTCAAAAAAGCGAAAGGAACCATCGCCGATCCAGAAGTGTATATGCGAGAACAAAAGAATTTTTATGTCTCACCCTTCATCGGTTTGGATTCGGAATTTGAATTTCGGCTAAACGTTCCGAAAGAAAATTTACAAATTGGAGTTGATTCTTATGAGGATGGGAAACGAATTCTGATAACGTCCTTTATTGGAAAAAAAATACCGTTTCACTCTAAATACTTGTTAAAACTTTTCGTCCAATTTCCTTTTATTACCGTCAAAATAATAACATTGATTCATTGGCAAGCATTCAAGTTGTGGATCAAAAAAATTCCATATATAAAGAAACACCAAAACTTAGAGAAACAAACAGGAGTTCCCCTTGGAAAAATCAGCGAACCAGTCCCTTTTACAAGAAACGATTGATTCAGAGCTTTTAAGTGAACTAAAGGATAAGTCAGTCGCAGACCAGTATCCTATTTACAGAAAGATATTTTTTAAAGCAATGAGTTCCATGAAACGTGGATCTCTTCGTATGATCCTTCCGAATGGGGAACAGGTGATTTTAGGTGATGCGAATAGTAAATTTGAGCCAAAGTTTCACTCAGCTCTCATTCATGTGAAAAACCCCGTGTTTTTCAAGAAATCGGTGTTACATGGTGACATTGGGTTTTCTGAATCTTACTTAACGGGGGATTGGGATACTGATTCGATTGAAAACGTGATTTCATGGTTTATTCTAAATGTGGATGAGGCTCCCAATTTATCTGGCGCGAAGAAAAAACTTTTCCATCTGGATCTATTCAATCTAGGAAATAAATTTTTACATTTCCTTCGAAGAAACACACTCACGGGCAGCAAAAAAAACATAGTAGAACATTATGATTTAGGAAATAGTTTTTATAAACTTTTCCTTGATCCGACAATGACCTATAGTTCTGCCTACTTTGAATCCTTGGATCAAACTTTGGAAGAAGCACAAACAACAAAAGTGGATAAACTCTGCCAAAAGTTGAAACTAAATCCAAATGACCATTTGCTTGAGATCGGAAGTGGTTGGGGATTTTTGTCTATCCATGCAGCAAAAAACTATGGTTGCAAAGTTACAACAGTCACTTTGTCAGAAGAACAATACAAATTTGCAAAAGAACGAATCGCAAAAGAAGGATTGTCTGATAAAATTGATATCCGTATTCAAGACTATCGATTGGTGGAAGGGAAATTCACAAAACTTGTTTCTGTCGAAATGTTGGAAGCTGTCGGCGATGCCTATTACGAAACATTCTTTCAAAAGTGCCAAGAACTATTGACACAAGATGGAATTATGGCATTACAAGTGATCACTTGCCCTGATTCAAGATTCACAGCCTTTAAAAAAGGAATCGATTTTATTCAAAAACACATATTCCCAGGATCACTTCTTCCTTCCATTGGGAGAATGAACCAAGCGATCAATCGCACCGGCGATATGTACCTTCATCACTTAGAAGATATGGGTCTTAGTTATGCCAAAACACTTCGAATTTGGTTACGAGCATTTGAAGATAACTTAACAGAAGTAAGGGCTCAAGGATACAGTGAAACATTTATTCGCAAATGGAGATATTACTTAGCGTATTGCGCAGCTGCATTTCAGATGAGAAATATCAGTGTGGTGCAATCAGTCTACGTAAGACCGAATAATCTCAACATTTAATTCTAAACTTTGACCAATGGGAGGATCGTAAACACCTCCATTGGTCGAATTTCCGTTCAAAAAACATCTTGCCAAACCAATATGAAACGTTATCTCTCTGTCTATGAGAGAAACCAGATCTGTTTTTACCTTTGAGGAACCAATTGAACGTTTGTGGTCAGCCGTCACCGTATACGAAGTGTTAGTTCATTGGTTAGCAGATGAGGTCCGTGGTAGACCAAAAGTGGGGGGTGAATTTTCGTGGACTTGGAATCTCGGATTGGAAGGGCATTTTACATCTCATGGAACCTATAAGAAAATTGAGCCACTAAAAGAACTGGTTATGGAATGGAAAGACCATCCCGCTGGGGATGTTTTTTTACAGCTTATCTTTGAGTCCACAGGACCAAAATCATCTAAATTAACCATTGTTAATGGAGGGTTTCCTGACAATGATACTTCCAATGTTTGGTTGGAAAGTGCAAAAGATGCTTGGGATGGACAAGCTGTACACTTAAAAGAGTTTCTAAAAAACAATTCAGACATCAGTAAATTTATAAAAAAATCTTGATCTCTCGAGCCTTTCTAAAATCCTGGTAAAAGTAAGGGTTGTTAAGGAGGGTTGGACGATGGAATATCCTGAATTGGAATCTTATTTCCAGAAATTAACTGATATAACAGACCGTATCGCAATGATGAACAATCATTTTGATGCGACACCTGAGATCGACATACCACAGTTATCTGAATTTTTTGAAGACATTCAATCCAAGGATTGGGAAAATACGGATAGAGAGTATTATGAACTCTTTACTAGTTATTTCACTTTCCATGTGAAAACAGTGGAAGAAATCATTCAAGAAGCACGTGAAATCTTAAATCCAGAAAATAGAGAACACGTAAAGAAGTTAGTGAGTCACGTTCGTAAGGCTGACGATTGGTTCGTGAGTCTCAAAAAGAAACGTAAACTTGCTCGCACACAAGTAGCATAATCACTCTCTCCCTCATTCGAAAGTCTGGGGGAGGTATCTCAATTCGCTTTACAATTTAATCCAATTCCTTTCTCCTTTCAGATATGCTCAAGGCACGGTTTCTTTTTTACCCCGTTTTTCTTTTGGTTTTTTTATTTTTAGTCGATTCTGTTTTCAGAATTCCTTATATCCAAACTCTTGCAAAAATCGATTTAACTGCCGTTAACTATAAAGCAAAATCTGACTTTTTAGAAAAAATCATAAAAGAGAAACCCGGAGTTAACTCTCCTAAAACGAAAAAAATTATGTTAGTTTTAGGATCTTCGCGTTTGTTATATTTTGACCATGATGAGCTTGTTTCTTTTTATCCTGATTGGGAAATTTATAATTTATCTTCCGCTGTAACAACGCCCGCTTACTATGATTATCAGCTCACAAAAATTTTGGATGCGGGCATCAAACCAGACCTAGTGATCATGGAAACGGATCCAAATCAATTCAATCAAAACTCTGTTTTCAAAAGTTCGAACTTAACCTATAGTTTTGATTTGGGATATGTTCTCTCCAATTTATCTTTATTTGGAAAAGATCACGTTTCGTTTTATCTGGGTCGCAAACTCTTCGCGGTTGGAACTTACAAACCATACATCGACCAAATGTGGAAAAATTATAAAAATCCATATTTAGGCAATGTTCTTGAGATGCATCAGTCCACTTATGATTATATCCTTTCCCATAATGGAAATGGTATGTCTCCCATTGATAATTATATGGAAAAAGATTCCAACTCTCTTCTTTTGACAAGCCACAGAACCTTAGATTGGTTATTTGCTTCTTACCAAAGAAGCAATATGCAATTTGGATTTTATGAGAAAATTTTAAGCCGGTTACAAAAGGAAAATATCAAAACAGTGATCATTTGGCCTTTATCTTCGCCAGATTTTGAGGCATTGTTAGAAAAAGAATCTCTTGTGAAAACTTGGGAAGAAGAAATAGATACAATCACAAAAAATCATAACTTTTCAATCTTAAAGTTAAAAAATGATCCATCATACACTTGTAATGCGTTCGCTGATGGTGGTCATGTGGCAAAAGACTGTTACAGGGGACTTATGCGATCTATTCTATTGGAATACTTTCGTAAGTATGAGTCAAAGCGGTTGTAAATTCTATTCCACAAATGGGAATTGGACCCTGATTTGAGGCAGAATCCAATACAGATTTCATCGACCTTGGTCGATTTGGATTTTGGATGGGTGTGTCATCTTTCCCTGGAACGAATTTAAGATTAGCATTCAAACCTTGAGGGGAATCTGCCCAAAAGACAATTCCTTTGGAACCTAAGCCAGTAATCCTTCCATAGTTCTTCCGAGTATTAGGGGCAGAGATTGTAGGAATGCTTGTCGAATAAAAGTTAGCTGCACCTTGTTTGATCGTCGTTTTGCTTGTAATAGGCGAGACAGGATAGGTAAGTAGTCGGTTTAAACTTGTGGGAAGGGGATAACGAAGGGCTGCCCCTGACAAATTGACCGTAATTGGATTTTGATTATCTGATGTGACTTGTTGTACAGAAGATAGGTTGCTGATTTCAAAGCTATAAGCAGTCAGTAAAGCATACAGCCGAAAGAAAATATCGGAATTATTGTTAGTCAAGTCAGTCGCACTAAAGTTTGCACTGGATCGAAAGACGTTCATCAAGTTTCCAGTGGAATTTGCTCTGACACCTCCAGTACCTAAAACAGAATTGCGGAAAAATTGGTTTTTTTCTGTCTCTGTGGTTCCTGCGCTATCATACAGGAATCGCATAAACACATACGCAAAGGAATACTGTTTGAGTATCTCAGAACTACTTCCACTCCAGTCGAGTAGTGATACCCCATTGATTCCATCGTTGCATCTTGAGTCATTGACTCCTGCATAACAATCCAATCGACTGATTTGTGGACCAAAACCTGCCAAATCACTTGCGACTTCACTGGTTCCTTCGTTGATCCATAATTCATCATTCTGGTTTGCCTCATACATTCTTGGGAATCTGAGTAGGTGTTGGAATTCGTGTGCCGCTGTGGAGGCAAATGCATTTGGGTCTGTTGTGTTGGCAGCGATTAACTCTCTTCCATCTAAGTACAAAACTTCTGAGAAATTGGATCTTACTCGTGAGAAAAAATTATCAGGGAAATAATTGATTGGATCGTAAAAACCTGCCACATACGCACTGTTTGCTGTTGCGCCATCTTTGATGTCAAAAATCAAAATTTTGATTTTCCCATCTCCATCCACATCACTCGGTGGACCAAATGTCGCCACTAACCTTGGGTAGGTGATCGTATCAAAATCTTTGGCAAATTGGACTAAATTGAAACTGGTAGACAAAGACCTTTCCTTATATACCTCAATGTTGGTGCCAGAACTCACAAGTTCAACGGGAACACAAACACTGGCTTGTGTTCGTAAGTCTCTAGCCCACAAGTCTGGTCCAGATGTACAATTGGCGCCAAGGATAGAATACGCACCAAGTAATAGAACTAAGTCGTCATTTTTTCCAATTTCAGAATTAAGCGGATTGCAATGCGAAACTATTGCTGGTATGAAGAAAAAAGGGATTAGGATTATTTTTCTGAAATGCATCATAAATTAGCGGTCTTACTTCTCCTATCTCTCTCTTTCTTTTGGACGAATTCATCTTCTGGAAAGTCCATCGAAGGTTTGTATTTTTCAGACCGTCAAACAACTGAAAACGGTTATTTACTATTAGGGATAGAAATTTTTACAGAAAAGGGAAAGTATTTTTACAATGCCCAAGAGCTTCGATACAAAAAAACGCTAGGTTGGGAAGAAATCCTATTTGTAGGAAAAATGACTATGGCAGGGCAAGACTGGCTTCTTGTCCCCGAAGCCTGTCAGATTCGGGCCAAAGAAGTCTGGGAAGCCAAATTTGCTTTGTTACGTCGCTTTGATTGTGACCATTTGGTGTTTCGTTTGCACCAAAATGAAAAACGGCAATGGGTTCTTTCGGAGTCCTTGCTTGGAACCCAAAAATGGCTTCCCTTGGTCTTTGCAATCGAACACAAGGCTGGCAGTCCTGTCGCTGTCCAAATCCCCAGTTCGGACGGGGGCGAGGAGGGACTCTGGGGGTTCCATTTGAACGGACTCGGAGGGAAAGGTCCAGAAAGCGCTTGGAACCCTTCTAGGAGGGTTTGGGAGCCTTTTTCAGGTTTCCATGTGCAGAAAGATCTACAATTCTACCGATGGAAACGAACCTTTTCTAATTGACCCAATCGTTCCTTCCAGGGACTTTCCTTTTACATTGAAAAAGATCAGAATTGGGGTGATCGCCGCCGCTGGAAAAGGCACCAGGGCCTACCCCCGTACCAGTTTCATTCCAAAACCACTCTTTGTCATCGAAGGCAAAACCATCCTTCACCGAAACGTGGAGCTGATGGTCAAAACCTTTGGGATTGAAAAGATTTATGTTCTCGTGGGGCATCTCAAAGAACAAATCATTGGTGAAATCGAACAAATTCGGTTAGCGATTCCCAAAGTGGTCATCGAACCAGTGGAATGGACCGAACGTGGTCTTGCTTCTGATGTTGCCAGTTTAGAAAAAACGATCCGAGAACCTTTTTTGACAATTCTTGGAGATGAGTTTTATTACCGCACAGACCATGAGAATTTCTTAAAAGTGTTAAAGAAACATCCTAAAATGTCAGCTTCTATTGGCGTGGTTCGTACATCCTTACTTTCTCGAATTCGAAAAAATTATTCCGTCGTATTAGAAGATGATAAAATTCTAAACCTCGTGGAAAAACCAGAAAATCCACCAAATGAACTTTTAGGATTAGGTAGTTATTTTTTTACCCCTGAATATTTTGAGTATTTCAAAAAAACACCTGCTTCCGCAAAATCAGGTGTGATTGAAATCACTGACGTCATCGACAAAATGGCAAAAGAGTCAAGCGGTGGAGTCTTTGCCACGATGTTAACTTGTGAATACTTTAACATTAATTCGATGCAAGACTATTACCATGCTGTTTACGAAGTACGTAATGATTTGTTTTCTAAATTCAAAACAAGCCTGATCATTCCAACTAATAATCATGAACGATCGATCACAGATGTGATTGTTGATTTTAAAGATAAATTTAATGAAATCATTGTGATTGATAACGAATCGACAGATCAAACCATTGCTCTTAGCAAAAAAGAAAAAGTCAAAACGTATACCTTCCCTGGCGATGGTGATCCAACTCGGTTAGGAGAACAAGTTCGTCGTGGGATTGAATATGCAACCGGTGATATTTTAGTGGTTGTGTCACCTGATGGATCGTTCCGTTCCAAAGATTTTCCAAAACTATTGGAATACATGAAAGATTCAGACATGGTCATCGGTACTAGAACTACAAGGCAGATGATCGAACAAGGATCTAATCTTAAACCTTTGTATCGTTTGGTAAATCTACTCATGGGAAAACTTGTTGAAGTCTTTTGGTGGGGACAAGAGCCACGATTTACCGATGTGGACTGTCAGTTTTTTTCAATTTGGAGAGAGTCTTTCGATCGAGTAAAACCGCAGTTAGTTGTGGAAGATCGGAAGTTCATAGTGGAACTCATGATTGATATTGTTAGATCCCATATGCGGTGTATTGAAATCCCCGTTTCTTATTTTAAACCAGTGGGACAGGTCGAATACCGATTGCGAGATATGATTTCGGATTCATTTCAAATTTTAAAATTGATATTATCAAAAAAGTTTTTCTTAGGAGAAAGTCGCGATGGCGAATAAGGTATTAGTTACAGGTGGGTGCGGGTTTTTAGGTTCGCATGTTTGTGAATTATTTCGTAAAGAAGGTTGGGATGTTGTTAGTTTCGACAACATGACAAAATACGAGTTAAAAAGAACCGGTTACGGCACAGATGCTACTAGAGATTATAATTGGAATTATTTAAAATCCCTAGGTGTTACCATGGTAAAAGGTGACATCAGAAACTTGGAACATTTGATGGATCGAAGTGCTGATTGCGATTATATCATTCACACAGCAGCTCAACCTGCAATGACCATCTCTTGGGAAGATCCAGAACTAGATTTTTCGACGAACGTGATTGGAACATTCAACGTCATGGAAGCCGCAAGAAAACACAAAATTCCTGTTGTGAATACTTCCTCCATTCACGTTTACGGAAACTCCATCAATGATAGTTTGAAAGAAGATAAAACTTCTTATGTAAGGGAACCTGTTGAAATTCCTGTCACACATCCTACAATGGTTGGTCAAATTTCGCCTCTCCATGCATCTAAAATGAGTGCCGAACACTATGTTCGCTCTTACACTGATATGTATGGGGTGAAAGCTGCCAGTTTCCGGTTTACAGGAATCTATGGTGAACGTCAGTTTGGTGGAGAAGACCATGGATGGGTTGCCAATTTTGCAATCCGTTCGGTATTTGGATTGCCACTTCGCATTTTTGGAACAGGAAAACAAACACGAGACATCCTTCATGCCGAAGATGGTGCAAAATCGTATTTGGAATTTTTTAAAAATCCAATTCCTGGTGTTTACAATATTGGCGGTGCAAGTCCTCACAAAATTTCTTTATTGGAATGTATCACTCTCATCGGAGAGATTCTTGGTAAGAAACAAGAAATCCTTTTTGAAGTGGAACGACCTGGCGATATGCGTTACTTTATTTGTGATATCTCAGAGGCGAAAAAATTCGGATTCAACCCGAAAATCCTTCCAAAGGAAGGAGTCACTCGCCTTTTGAAATGGATTGAAGCAAACAAAGACGTATTCAACATCGCTGGAAAATAGTATGGCGAACAAAACTCTTGTAGTCATCCCCGCATACAATGAAGCCGCAACGATTGAAGAAGTCGTTCGCGGTGCGATTGTCTATGCTGACGTATCGGTCACAGATGATGCAAGTAAGGATGAAACTCCCGCTATCTTAAAAAAACTCCAAAAAGAATTTGGTTCAAAATTAAATGTAATTCGTCACGAAAAAAATACCCACATTCCAAAAGGGATACAAGATGGGATGAAGTATGCGGTTGAAAGACAATATGACTGGGTGATTACGATGGATGCTGGTTTGTCTCATGATGCCGCCTACTTAAAAGACTTTATCCAATTCCCAAATTGTGATTTGGTCATAGGTTCTCGTACATCTACTGTGAATGTGCCTATGTATCGAAAGTTTATTTCATGGCTTGCTGCCAAAGTGATGAATTATTGTTTGTCTCGAGGAATCTTCAATCTAATCGGTGATAACCTTCGTGATTGTACAAGCGGGTATCGAAGGTATTCAAAGGAAATGTTCTCAAAGATTGCAAACTATCCATTAGAGTCTGTTGCCTTTGACTTTCATATGGAAGCTCTTTCCATAGTATCAAAAAACAAGGGTACAATCCAAGAACTACCAATCAAGTATGTATTTTCCAATAGTAGTTTCAATCGGAAAGTGCTCAAACTTGCCATTCAATTTGCTAAAAAACTTTTATTGAGAAAATGGAAACTGATTCCCGAGTATCCATAAATCAAAGTCGTCTTGGAATCAAGACGAAAGTATTTCTTACCACCATTGCTCTCTTAGGTGGTGTATTCTTTTTGGATACACTCATATTTTCTAAATTGTATTTTTTGTTTCCAAATGAAACAGAATGGGATTCTTCCCCTTGGTATAATTTTATTTACAAAACCAAGGAATTACAATCTTCAAAAGACAAACACCGAACGGTTGTGGTTGGGAGTTCTGTTGCATTGTATTCGATCTTACCTGATGAGTTGAATCGAAGAGAAGAACCACAAACAAAGTATTCTTTTTTTTCCCACGTTGCGATGGCTCCAACAGATTTGTATTATTATAAGGAAGATTTACTTTCTACTAATCCAAATTTGGTGGTATACCTTCATAATTTTGCAGATTTGCAGTGGGAATACATGGTCATGGAAAATGGATCTTTTGTGTTTCAGAAAGAGATATGGTTAAAACAATTAGCCGATCGTTATCCAACGAAAACAATCTACCCAACTCTCTTCTTGAAAGACTATTGGAATCAAATTGATCGAAAGTCTTTTTCAAAATTAGTAACAAAATCATTATTCTATGTAAGTCGATTCCGAATTTTTTTTTGGGATCCGGTGGTTGTCTTCATTGACAATCATTTCAGAAGTGGAAGAAAGTATCACTTATACCAAGGTGTGAGTCCAAAAGAGGGCATCTGGTCCAAAGGTTGGACAAAAGATACAGCAACGATTGAATGTATCGATCAAAAAGAATCTGAATCCATTTTCCTTCAAAATGCAAATACCAAAATCGATTTTCGTTTTTTTGAAAACGAAAAGGATCTTAGATCGAATGCACCGATCCACAGCCAGTCGATTGTATTCCCAAAATCGGGATGGACAGACATTCATTGGAGCCAATTGACTAGTGGCTCGAAACCTTGGAAAATTGTACAATTACAAGTCCAATCCGAACTTCCTACGGCTAAATCTGTGAATTTAATACGGTATGGAAACGATGAGAGAGTTGGGATTCGATTGTCGCATTTTTTCTGTAAGTCGATTCAAACAGAAAATCGATCCTATTCCCGTGCAAGTTATTGGGACGACACTCGATTTACAAAAATGTCCTTGAATGAATTCAAAGAAGAATACTTTGAACGTATGATTCGCGATGCAGGAAATCGGAAGGAATTGTGGCGACTTCATGTGGTTCGGGAAGCAAAAAAGAATGTAAATCATGTAAAGTTTGAGCCTTGGTCAGAATACAATCGAATCATCCAACTCTCCGAATACTTTTATCAAAAGAAAATTCCGTTTGTCATCGTATTAAGCCCCGAAAATCCAATTGAGTTTGCTTATTATAAAGATTCACAATGGAGAAAAGATTGGATTTCAAATTTAAAAACCGAACTAGACAAACGTGGACAAACTCTGATTGACCACACATTAGCCGTTTCTGATGAAAGGTATTTTTTTGACCCTCACCACTTAACTTACGAAGGTGCTAGTGTTTATAATTCGATCCTATCAAAGGCCATTGAACCTGCCATTCCCTCAAATCAAAACTAACTCATTAGTCCTAGGAGAAACCAAATGGTTTTAAAAAAATTAGACCCTATTTTTCAGTATTTAAACACCAAACAATGGTTTACTGTGATTTTATTTGTGATGGTTTGGGGATTGTCTACTATTTCCTATTGGAAAAAATATGAATGGAATCCGAGTTCTATGGTTAATTTTGGTCATGAATTTGCTCTACAAAATCAATCGGAAACACCTTCAAAAGCAGTTTTGTTCAAAGGAGAAGAGGGTGACCTTGGCGCAGGATATGACGGTCAGATTTTCTATTACTTTTCTAGACCACTTGCCAATTTCAATTTAGACTGGCCAAAAGGGTTTGATGAATCTTACAGAGCGCCTAGAATCGGCTATCCATTGTTAATCGCCATTTTTGGTTTATGCGGAAAAGGTTTTGCCATTTTAGGGATGTATTTTTGGAATATTTCCCTCATACTCATTTCTTATTTTTATCTTCGCAAATTATTGGATGAGGACACAAAACCTTATGCTGTCTTATATCTTCTTAGCCCATTCTCTTTAGGAAGTTACTACGTACTCGTAAGTGATTCTGTAATGGTTTCCTTACTCATCATTGCTTATTATTTTTATACCAAAGAAAAATGGGGTTTCTTCATTTTATTATCGAGTTTGGCAATTCTTACAAAAGAACCTGCGTTGTTTCTTTTATTCCCTCTCGGACTTGCAGCTTTTTTTCGTAAAGATTGGAAACGAAGTATCATTGTTGGACTCGTATTAGTCATACCTGTTTGTTGGCATTTGTATTTGTCTTATCGTTTCCCCAATTGGAGACCGGGTAGACTCACAGATTTTATTTTACCCTTGGAAGGTCTTATTTCTTATATGGAATCAATCTGGCGTCAGGTTGAGACGGGTTCTAGCTTGAAAGAACTTGCAAGGTTGTTTTCTCGATTCCCACTGGTGATTCTCTTTTTCCTTGGTGTATTTTTACCATTTACTGGGAAAATTCAGAAAGGTTGGGAGTTCCGAATTTCGTTTTTACTCATCATGTTTATGGTTGGTACAGCAGGGTATTATCATTTTTGGTCTGTTTATGAAAATGTATCAAGAATGTTTACTTTGTCCATTCCCGTATTACTTTTATTAATCAATCATGACAAACAAGTTCGAAAACAAGAATATATTCTAGTTACGATTTTGATTCTGATTTTGTTTTTGGTGAAGGTAATATTCATTTCCAAACAAATGAGTTATCAAGTCGGATTTTAAAAATTAAATTCTTTAGCAATTTGAAAACTTTTTTTGGCTTCCTCGTTTAAGGAATTGATTTCCTCTTTTTGGAAAATGAGTTCAAAACCGTCATTCATGACAAAGCGAATAAATGGAGTATTTGTATCATTGATCACGGAGCGTAATTCTTCTAAGGAACCAATCTCATGACCATTGACTGATTTCAAAATCAACTGGTGTGCGTTATGATATGCTTTGTTTCCTGATAGGGGGAGAACTTGCGACAAAAAGATCACTTTACCTTCTTTTGCATTTCGTTTGATGCGATAAAAATCATTTAAGTATAAGAGCTCTTTGCTGACTCGATTTCTCCACTGGTTTCCATGTTCTGTGAGATAGTGTTCTGAAAGTTCTTGAAAAATAATACCAGCTAACATTAGATATTTGGGAAGTTGAAATCTTGTGTTCCCATGTGGGATTCGAATCGACCACTCATTAAGTGGTTTTGAATCCATCTCGAGAGACATTGGTTTTTTATTTCGGAAAATTTTAAGTTTGATTTTCTTTTCATGAGCTGAATCCGATTCGTATGTATTATGAAATAAATATGACATGTTTAATTTACCAAATTTTGGATGATCAAAGTAACCTTTGGGATCAATTTTAAAATTTGATACTTCTAATATCACATCTTCTAGTTGTAGGATACCATCGGCGGAAGATCCAGGATACACTTCTGCTACGAGTACTCCTAAATCGTCTTTCTTAAGACCAAAATAATTGCGAGAAGCACTATCTACTAAAGGTTTGTAACGAAATCCTTTGAATGGAAATGATTTTCCTTCGATGAAATGTTTGATGGAAAAGGAAGGAATCATTTTCCCAATTCCATTCTCCTTGAATTGGTATAATATTCCTTGTGGGATTCTAGATGTTGCATCTACGATGAGTTCTCCTACACCATCCAATTTTTCTTCTGACTGGATTTCGATATAGGGAAGCTCCACATAACCACTCGCATACGATTCGATGTCCATTCGGATCAATCGAACTTTTTTCTCTTCTAAACTCCGCTGATCCTTACTTTCCATCACAAATCCCAGACCTGGCAAAAAAAGATCACTTGGAAATTGAACGATTTTTAAGTCTTTTTGAAATGATGGATCATTAATTTTTAAGAGGGCAAGACCTAAGTCTGCATCCATCCTTTCTAATTCTGCTGTAAATACTTTTAAAGATTCAGGCTTTTTGACTTCAATGTTTGTATAAAAATAAACAGCTTGTGCTGGGACCAAAACTCGATTTTCCCCGATATAAATTCCTGTTGATTGGCGAATCTCAGGGATTTTAAATCTCCATGGTTGAATGTAGTTTGGATATAAAACAGTGACTTTGATCTGGAGAATCGAAGTGTCATTGATTCCAACTGGGATTGGTTTACTTGTGATCGAATAGGAGAAGAGTAGAAGACTAATTGAAACAAAAATGGAAGAAAAGGATTTCATTTATTTGCCTATTAAGTGATATGTTTTTTTGATTTGTTCATCTGCTTTTTCTGATTCTTCTCGTTCTAGAATCATTGGCACTTGGACACCATAAAAATGAATCTTAACTATTTTCTCTTTTGTACTTTGTAATAAAGATTTGAAGTGGTTCAAGTTTTTTACTGTTGTTCCATTCACAGAAGAAACCACCATATTGAGATAAAAGTCAGAATGAGAATTGGATGGATGTGACAACTTGCGATACAATACAACATCCTCTGCATCTCCATCCGATAGGTGAGAAGCATCGTAAAAACGATACACAAGCAAACTTCCTCCTTGCGTTTGGCCAGTTTTACTCCATGCCTCCAAAAGATCTCGATTGACTGTTTGAAAAACCAATCCTCCAAAAATAAAATATGGATACTCCTTTCCATAACTTGATCTTTGGTTTTCCATTTGAGGCATTTTTTTTGCGGGGAATGAGACTTGGATTTTCTTCTTGTTCCGAATCAAATCAAATCGAATGTCGTCGCCTGCAAATTTGTTATCTATCACCTCTAAAAAATCAATCGAGTTTGTTTCTTGTAGGTTCCCGTTTTTTCCAATTTTACGTCCATCAATGGCGGTTAAGTAATCCCCTGCTTGTAAAAAACCATCAGCGGATCCTTGTTTGAAAACTCTTGTCACAAAAACACCTTCTTCTCCTTGTGGGATTCCGTAGAATTTGCGATGTGACTCTGAATAAGAATTTTGTGTTTGAATTCCAAGTTCAACATAACCGTCATAAACACCATCCTCAATGTCTTTTAAGAAATGATGGATGACATTAGTGGGAATGATATAGCCAATGTTTTCTCCTTTGGTAGAAGCTTGAAAGGCAACTCCTACAACTTTCCCATTCTGTAAGGCAGGCCCACCGGAATTTCCAGGGTTTATTGCTGCATCCACCTGTACGACCAAATGACTATCAATCTGAGAATGTGCATAACTTGCTTGTTCAATTCTTGAAACAATCCCTCGGCTCACAGAAATTTTACTGCCACCAATGGGATATCCAATGATATCAACAGGACTTGCAAGTTCTGGAATACCACCTAACTCTAATTCTAGACTGTTTGCATAAAAGTTTGTATCTGGAACCTCTAGGATCGCTAAATCACAATCATGAGCTATAAATAGAACTTTGACTTCATACCATTCGGTTTGGTTATTTCTCTGTGCTTCGATGAATTTTGCATTGGAGACAACATGGGCATTGGTTAAAATTCTATTGTTTGCGATGAGAAAACCAGATCCTGTTGAAGCTGCGATTCCAGAAGAGATCCAAGGTGAATAGGGATCCTTTGCTTGCGAAAATACGCGGATTTGAACTACAGATTTCCTAATTTCGTCAACAGATTGGCTGCTCGATTCCGCTGAAATAAAAGGGGAATATAAAAATAGAAAAAATAAAATAGTACTCGCAAAAGGGAAAGGGTTGGATAGAATTTTTTTCTGTTTCTGCATGAGTTTATTTGAATCCATTGTATTCGGATCGGTTGCCTTCTTTTCTTTCATCACTGGCGTCGTATCCTTTAGAAAGAACCCTCGCACGGGAATGAAAACAAGTTTTTCGATCCTAGCTGGTTTTTTCTTTGTTGGTGATTTGACAATCTTACTTGATACTTTGTTTTTAAAAAACCAAATCTTAAACCATCCTCATGCGATCTCCACGTTTCTTGTTTTATTATCTTTTGTTTTGATTTTTTTTGGACTTCATTTCCCGACATTTTTTCGAAATTTTCCAAAACTTCTGATTGTCTCTTCATTTGTCTTTGGAATGGGAATGATGCTTCTGGTTGTTGACCTAGGATTACTCAATGAGGTGTATCCGGAAGCAAGTTTGATCCTTTTGAAGTATTATTATAACGCTTACTATGTGTTTACGTTTGTTATATTTGCATATTTGGTCATTGCAAAATTACGTTTTAATTTTCCAGCCATACAAACCTTTATTGAGTATATTTATTATGCGACTTTTTTCTCCTGTTTTTTCTTTTTAATCGTTTGTTATTATACTTTTCTCATACCACTGACCAGTTCTTATTTTTTGCATTTTTTTCTATTTCTAAACATATTGTTTTTGTTTTGTTTCATTGTGTTTTTATTTCATTATTCTTTTACGAAAGATTATCTCACACATCCGTTTTCTTTTTTATTTGAAAGATCTAAACAGATCTTTGAAGAAAAGATCCCAGCCAATCGTTTCAATTCTCGACTCATCAAGGAAAAACTTTGGAATTTGTATGAGAAACAAAATTGGCGTAAAACAATGGATAGTTTTTGGTTTCAAATTCTTGTAGATGAGACCTTAGACAACGCCTTGGAACACGGTGGAAAACGTGAGGATGATATCATTACAGTACATGTTTTTGAATCTCCTAAGTACATTGACGTGTATGTGATCGATAGCGGGAAAGGATTTAATCCTCGGTTGATACCTAGCCCGATTGATTCTGATCGCAAACTTGTTACGGGTGGACGAGGAATTCATATCCTAAAAAAACTATTTATGGTAAGATGGAATTTTTTAGGTAATGAAGTGAATATTCGAGTTGATAAAACAAAAAGTTCCGACTGGAAAACGAATCTCTAATCGAAACTTTTTATAAAATTTATAGAGAAAGGTTTTTAATGTCCTTCAAATTCGCAAATGGAATACACATCAATTCCATAGGTGTCTTTGATTCTTTTAGCTCCACCTAAATCTGGTAAGTTGATGATTGTCGAGCATTCGTGAACTTTTCCTTGTAAATTTTGGATGAGCTTAATAGATGCTTCCAAAGTTCCACCAGTGGCAATTAAATCATCCATGATGAGTACTCTATCGCCAGGGGAAATGGCATCCGTGTGAATTTCCACATGGTCAACTCCATACTCCAAAGCATAAGATTCCGAGATTGTATTCCCGGGTAATTTTCCTTTTTTACGAATCGGAACAAAACCAACACCCAGTTGAAAGGCAAGGGCAGCACCAGGAATGAAGCCTCTTGCGTCAATCGCAGCAATTTTATTGAGTTTTGCATTTTGGTAACGTTCTACAAACATCCCAATGGTCAGTTGGAAACCCTCTGGATCGATGAGGAGGGAAGTGATGTCTCGAAACAAAATCCCTGGTTTCGGATAATCAGGAATGGTTCGAATCTTAGATTTAACAATGGACATAAATGGATGAAACCAAGGAAGACTAGGGTCTTGCAATAAAAAAAGGCCAGCAATTGCTGACCTTTCAGTTTGTTTTTTTTGATGAGAAAGATTATCTCATTTGTTTGAGAGCAAGGATTCGGTCCTCTAAAGCTGGGTGAGTTGCAAAGAGAGATAAAAATCCACCTTTTTTAGAAGAGATTTTGAAGGAAGCAATCGCTTCTCCTCTCGGGTCTTCTGGCATCTCAACCATTTGTCTGAGTGATTCAAGAGCCGAAATCATGGATTCTCTACCAGCTAATTTGGCACCACCAGCATCGGCACGGAATTCTCTTTGGCGAGAGAAGTATGCCACTGCCATAGAGCCTAGGATGGAGAAGACAATATCGAGAACAATCGTCACAACGATTCTAACGATATGGGCCATTTCTTCTTTCACGGCATTTGCCGCGACATAGGCGATGATACGAGAGATAAACATGGCAAATGAGTTCACCACACCTTGGATGAGAGTAAGAGTGACCATGTCTCCGTTCGCTACGTGTGACAATTCGTGAGCAAGCACACCCTCTAACTCTTGTGTGTTCATACGATTGAGAAGACCTGTCGACACAGCAACCAGTGCATTTGATTTGCTTGGTCCAGTCGCAAACGCATTCACTTCTGGGGATTCATAAATACCCACTTCTGGCATAGGAAGGTGAGCCCTTTGTGCCAAAGATTGTACACGACGATACACGTCCATCTCATGCGCAGAGGCTTGTTTTGGATCGATGATTTTGACTCCCATCGTCCACTTTGCCATCATTTTGGATAGTAAGAGGGAAATAAAAGATCCCGCCATACCCCACATTAAACAGAATACAATGAGTTGCGTTAGATCCAAACCAAAAGCTCGGATGCTAAATCCCATCGATCCCATGAGGGTAGTCACGATGGAAATCGTTGTCATAATCAAAATATTGGTTAACAGGAAAAAACCGATTCGTTTGATCCAAGTCATAGGAAATTGTTCTCCTTACGGTTCTTAGCGGAACCTACACATTAGACTGAAATGGTAAGATTCTTTGCAAAAGATTACAAGCAATTTAATGTTCTAAATTTTCGCCTTTTTCGTTTGATCCAAGGAACTGTATTAACAAAAACAAGGTCGCAAGGCAAACATAAGCGATCGGGAAATCCCAACTGGCAATTTCGGTAAAACGGTTTAGGATGGCATTCCCTTTTAACTCATAGGCATGAATCCAGCCCACTAGAGACAAGAGAGCTGCAATTCCTGCCCACAAACTTGCTTTTCGCCACTCTCGCTCCAAAATAAAAACAACCATTGCCGCCCATATCATGGAAGTGATGAGAAAACCTTGTGACAAAGATAGAACCCCCGAAAGTGCATAGGGAAGAAATGGCAAGTGAGGGGGAATATCCGAGAGGGAAAAATGAATTGTTTTAGTGGCACCTAATTCTTGTAATACGTTTTGTAGTTTCCCATCCAAAAACAAAAAAACATTTTGGATGATTAGGACCGCCCAACCTGCGAATGCTGGTAGAAGTCCCACCACAACCGCTGGGGAATGGTGTTTAGGGATGGCTTGAAACGCTTGGCTTGTGATGATAATTCCGATCCATAATACAATCGCCATACCTGCTTCTACAGGAATGAGTGCTTGGATGAGACCCATAAGTCCAAAGAGACTGACAATCGTCATAAAAACACCAGATAACACGGAATAGCTGTGTTTTGCACCCAATGCTTTCCAACCTGGATGACCGATGTATATGGTCGTTGGGAAAGGAGAACCAAAAACAGTTCCCGCGAGAGTTCCGATTCCATTTACAAGTAAAGAAGTTTTGGTATCGAAACTATCTCCAGATGCTTCCGCTGATTCTATGTTTTGTAAAGATCCAATGACATTGAAGATTCCCATTGGGAGAATGATCGAGAAGTATGCTTGTAAATTGGCATAACTCACAGTCTCGAGAAGGGGACTAAGAGAAAGTTGTGGTAAATAGAATCCCAAAGTTTCTAGTCCATTTTGTATTCCCCCTTCCTGATACACCGGGTCTCCCCAATAGCCAGAAAGGTATGATAACAATACGCCAATCATCACGGATAAAAATCCACCAGGGATCCCAAATGGGAAACGAACCTTCCCAAAGTATTGTAATAAAATGACACCTAGCGGTATAAAGGCGATCATGGGTCTTTCGAAGGTGCGAAGCAAAAAGTCCATAGAGATAAAAGTTAGCGCAATCCCCGCAAGTGCCGAGAGTAACGCGGCTCGGGGAGTGTATTTTCGAATGCTTGCGGCAATAAAAGACCCCAAAACTTCTATGAGACCAGAAGCAAAAGATACGAGTAGCCCCGCTTTCCAGGCTTCTTTGTAGTCACCTGTTGCTTGATAGGTGGGAAACATAACAAAAAAGATAAATGCAAAAAGAGAAACAGTGTTGATCCCATAAGGAATGGCAGTGACATCCGTTCTATTGGTTCTTTGTCCAAGTTTCCAAGCTTGCCATGCATAAAATACATTCCCCACCAAAAGGGAAACCGCAGCTCCGGGCAACACAACAGAAGTGATAAAGGATAATGGAAAACCACAAACTCCCATACAAAGTGCAGATAAAACGAGGAGTTGGATAAGGTTGTCGACCATGAGGCCAAAAAAACCGTCTAGGTCACCGCGTGTAATTGTAAAAAAATTCATTCGTTTCGTTTGCCTCCAAAATCAACTCGAATGACATTCCCATCTCCAGTGATTTCTGGTTTTTGGGGTTTTGGCTTTGATTCTTCTGAGTTTGTGTTCGTTTCGATTTGCAAAAATCGAAGTTGTGTGGCTGAATTTTGGAACTTATCGTAAATTCGAAAAACCGCATCCCATGGAATGATGGTTGGTTCCCAAGTGGATCCAAACTGTAATTCAGCAAAAAGATAATCTGCTTTGCTATCTAATACCTTAACTGCTTTATCACCAAACACAAGTACAATACCGGATTCTTTTTCGGCATTCAAAAGTCCTCGTTTTCCGATTTCCAATTTTGGATGTGGCATGACATGAATGTAGAACACTCCAAATCGTTCCCAATATAAATTGAATAAATCTCTTTTGAACTCACGTAATGTTGTGATTTCTTCCTGCGTGAGGTTTTCGCTCATAAATTCCTTTTACCGTGTGATGTTTCCCATTCAATGTATTCATCATGAATTTTGTATTCTGGAATGATATCTTTTAATGCTGGAAAAATTTCTCTATTTTTGTTCGCCTTGGCGAGTGAAAATAATCGATTTAGTTTGTTTTGGAAAAGCAGTAGATTGTAATGATCGAGTGGGGCAGCGATCCGAATTTTTGGATGGTGGGTTTTCTTAATCCCTTCTGCGTTTAACAAAAGTTCTTCGTATAATTTTTCACCAGGTCGTAATCCCGAAAATTCGATATTGATATCTTTGTAAGGTGTATAACCAGAAAGACGAATCATCTCTTCTGCAAGTGAAAGAATTTTCACAGGTTCTCCCATATCGAGTAAAAAAATCTCTCCGTGTTCTCCCATACTGCCAGCTTGTAAGACAAGTTGTGTGGCTTCTGGAATGGTCATGAAGTAGCGAATCACTTCCGGATGCGTGACCGTAACGGGTCCCCCGCGTTTGATTTGTTCTCGAAACCTTGGGATGACACTCCCATTGGAACCGAGTACATTCCCAAATCGTACGGTAATGAATTTGGTTCTAGAGTTTTGTGAAATGTGTTGCAAGTAAATCTCTGCGGCACGTTTCGAGGCTCCCATCACATTCACTGGATTTACAGCTTTATCAGTAGAGATAAGAACAAATCGTTCGACTCCAATGAGCCGACATACATCGGCAACATTTTTAGTCCCCATCACATTGTTCAGAATTGCTTCTGATGGATTGATTTCCATCATCGGTACGTGTTTGTAAGCGGCAGAATGGAAAACAACAGATGGCCTATGTTCTTCAAAAACAGCGGAGATTCGAGAAAGATTTTTAACATCAGCTATGACTGGCCGAATGTCGATATTAAACTCAGAAAATTTTTTACGGAGTTCATAATCAATCTCATATAACGGAGTTTCGGCGGAATCCAAGATGACAAGAACACTTGGTTTAAATAGTGCGACTTGTCTGCAGATTTCAGAACCAATAGAACCTCCCGCTCCTGTGACTAGAATCACTTTCTTTTCTAGGTAAGAACGGATGGATTCAATTTCAAGGTCAACAGTTGGTCGACCGAGTAGGTCTTCTACTTGTACTTCCCGTAATTGTGTGATATTGGGTTTCTCTGCTAAATATTCACCAAAGCTCGGCAATATTTTGAATTCAACGCCAGCACCTTCACATTCTTTCATGAGTTTACTCACAACCCTTCCATCAGGCTGTGGGACTGTCATAATCACTTTTTTGACGCCATATCGAACTAAAACGTTTCCAATTTCATCTGTGGAACCTAAGATGGGAATCCCTTGGATGTAACCACCTTTTTTGGAAACATTATCATCTAAAAATCCAACTGGAAGATAATCGAGATTTACATTTCGCCTAATTTCTGTTAAGAAGGAACTACCAAGTTTTCCGGCCCCCACAAGAAGGATGGGTGTTCCATTTCTGATTTTATCTGAACTAAAGATTTGTTCGCGTAACATCCTCCAACTCAAACTTCTCAAACACAAAAATCCAAGTAGGATGAGTGTATCAAGAATGGGAACCATCCGAGAGAGTTGGTAGAATCGATTGTAAAACAGTAAGGCAAGTGTTGAAATCAAAGAAGAGAGAAAGGTAGCTTTGATGATGGCTAAGAGGTCATGTAACGAAGCGTAGGACCATAATGAGCGGTAGATCCCAGAAAATAAAAACACGGCACTGCGCGAGGCAACGACGATGGTTGCACAAACCCAAAAATCAGGATAATTTTCTAAAAAACCTAGATTCTCAAATCGAACAAGGTGTGCGAGAAAATAGGACAAAAACATGAAGAAAATGTCTACTGGGAAAACCCAATATCTTCTTGGGATCGATTTCATATCTGATAAATAAAGGTATTTGGAACAAAATTCCTTGTAAATACAGAATCTGTTCCGAAGAATAGAAAAGAGGAAAAACCTGTTTGAAATCACTTCTTTTCCGCCTCGCTGGGATTTTTTCAGCGGAAATTGGCTCGGAACTTTACTTGAAACTAAAGGAAGAAACTCTTTCTCCCTCCCTTTTTTGCCTTGATTTTTCTGAGGTAACGGAAGTGACGGAAGTTGGTTGGGAATTTCTCAGAAAAATTACGACTCGTTGTAAAGAAACAGGATGCAAAATTGCAGGATTTGGTTGGAAAGGAACGGTTACATCAGAACACCAAACTTTATTTTCCTTCTTTCCCGACGAAGCAGAATGCATTCATCACTTGGAATCCTTTTACCATGATCACGCTCCTGCGAACGAGCTCAGTCCGAAATCCTCAGAGGGGAAAACCATTCAATGTCCAGAGTGTCAAACCTTACTTCGCTTCAAACAAATGGGGGATCATCTTTGCCCCCAATGTCAGACCAAATTTTTTGTGAACCAAAAAGGGTGGGTCTCCATTTACGAACGTTTATTGTGATGTAAGTGTTTGGTAGGGATTGCCTCCCAAGGTTTGTCTGGCCACGGGTGTTTGGGGTATCTTCCTTTTAATTCTTTCTTTACTTCATGGTATCCATGGTTCCAAAAACTTTCTAAGTCTTTTGTGATTTGCACCGGTCGTCTTGCGGGTGATAACAAGTGAACGAGGATTGGCACTTTTCCTCTTGCAAGTTTTGGTAACTCTTTTAGTCCAAATAACTCCTGTAACTTCACGTGTAACTCTGGTTCTTTGCCAGAATATCGAATTTGAACTTGCGATCCAGAAGGAACCTGAATAGAAGAAGGAGCTTCTTTGTTTAGGATCAACTGGTTTTCGTAACCAATATAATTTTGGAAGGCTTCTAAAAATGGGAGATTGGACAAAGAAAATTTTTGAGTTTCAAAATTCAAAAATGGGAAAAGCCAATGTTTTGCTTCCGATTTTAGATGAGTAAAAGAGATATTTTTATCGATCACTCCATGTTGCACGAGAAATTGTACGCGATTGTAGTATTCGATTAGGTTATCTTTTTGTTTCCAGTTTTCCTCCCAATCTAAATCGAGTAGATACCTTTCAAATGCATTTTGGATTGCAGTGGGATTTGGTTTTTGGATTTCTTTCGTGTCTAGGGTGAGTTCCCCTAACTTTCGTTCTTCTTTAATCACTAAATAAGTTTCTTCTCTTTGGTTGGTTCGTAGTTCAGGAACCTGATGGATCGTGATCTGGTTTTGCAAACAAAGCTCAATTTGTTCTAAAGAAATTGGAAGGTATTGGGTAATGTATACATCATGACCAAAGGAAATTGTATCAAAGGCCAAAATGTATTCTGGAATTTCTAAAAGCGTCGTCGAAAACTTAGCCTGTTTCCCGTTTGTTAGTTTGTATTCTTTCTCTTCTTTGGTCTTTCGTTTTCCAATACGATCCACAAAACCATGGCAAAGATAAAATTCGCGAGATCCATTTTGATTCGTTATTGCTTTATCTTTTTTATTTTCCCAAATACGTATGATTTGTTCATAGATCATTTTTTGTTCTTGGGAAAAAAAAGATATGGAAACCGACTTTGGAAATTCTTTTGCTTCCGTACCTTTTGATTCGTTCGCTAAGATACAAACAATGTCTGCAATCAATTCCCTCTTTTCCTTTGGGAGTCTGGCAAGGATATTTCCCAATCGAATCGGTAAGGGATACTCTAGTGCCTCTTTCCCATGATCGGTGAGTTGATATCTTTCATCCAAACAGCCTAACCGTTTTAGACGTTCCATGGATAAGAGTAGCGATCCTTTGTTAGGTGGATCAAGGAAGGGAAGTGATTCGATCTCTTCACCAAATGATTTTACTTCTAGAACAAGTCTATCCAAATCACCTTCCAGAATTTCTGGTTTGGTGCGATCAAAAAAACTAGATTCTTCTTCCTTAGACCAGAGTCGGTAGACAGTCCCTTTGCCTTCCCTAGCTGCCCTTCCTGCTCTTTGTTTGGCGCTACTCAAACTAATACGATCTTTTACGAGATGAGCGATTCCAGCTTCTGCATCGAAAATGGAGTGTTTAAAATAACCTACATCAAAGACAATACGTACTCCGGGAATGGTAACCGATGATTCCGCTATATTCGTAGACAATATGATTTTCTTTTTCCCATTTTGGTTTGGTAAAAAGACAGATTCCTGATCTTTCAGGTTCATATCACCATATAATGAATGTACAACGGCACTTGCTTTTATGGTAGAAATCAACTCAAGCGCATACTTTAAATCTAGAATTTCCTTTTTGCCAGACAAAAAGACCAAAATATCACCTTGTGTTTGTTCTACGGCTTTTGGGATCAGATCAAGCAGGCGTTCGAAAGGATTTTTTTTTGACTCACCCATATGAAAAATTTCCAAAGGATGGGTTTCTGTTACTACTTGGATGGGATGATTGGAGATTCCAATGTTTAAAAAATTTTGTCCTTCCAGTGTTGCCGACATGATGAGGATTTTTAAATCAGGTCGAAAGATTTCTTGTGATTTCCTCGTTAGAGCAAAGCAAAGATCCGATTCCAATCGGCGTTCATGGAATTCATCGAATACAATAAGACCATACTCAGAAAGTTCTGGATCTTTGAGTAAATTTTTAGTCAAGATTCCATCTGTCACAAATTCGATTTTAGTATTACGATTGGTGTTCGAGTCAAATCGAACCCGATACCCAACAGTTTCCCCCACATTTTCCCCGATGGATTGGCTGATCCTTTTGGCTGCATTTTTTGCTGCGATTCGCCTTGGCTCTAGGATACAAATTTTTTTTCCCTTCGCGATATCTAATTTTAAAAGTTCTTGGGGAAGGGCAGTCGTTTTTCCAGAACCCGGTGGTGCATCCAAGATGGTGACAGGATGAGATTGAATGGAGTCGACTATCTTTTGTAAGGCGATCAATACGGGAAAAGAGTCTTTTGTGAAATTCACCATCTAGATAAAAAATACTTCCGAATTCGCCCTAAAAAAGCAAACAATTTGTAAATTTTAGAAAAAATCGCAAGAATCGGGTTTTCGAAATGGGAAAGATTGGTTACGATTTGGATGTGGATTTTCAGAAACAACACTACCAAATCATTCAAAATTCCATTGAATGGATGCTCGAACATTTTGAAGCGCAACCAAGTTTAGATGCATTAGCAAAACAAGCTAAGATGAGTCCGTCTCATTTTCAAAAACTCTTTGTCAATTTTGTAGGTGTGTCCCCCAAACAATTTTTGGCATCAATCACTATAACGAATGCTAAGCGAATGATTCATACTTCCTCTCTCTTGGATGTTACATACCGATTGGGATTGTCCGGTACAGGTAGGTTACATGATTTGTTTATCAAATTAGAAGGAATGACTCCCGGGACTTACAAGGGGAAGGGAGAAGGCATCAGCTTATACTATGAATTTTTCCCAACGATCATTGGAGACATGATTGTTGTTTCTTCAGAGAAAGGAATTCAAAATTTACAATTTCTACAAACAACCCAAAAGAAAATGGAAACTTTGGTTTCCATCCAAGAAGAGCTGCCATACGCTACTTGGAAAGAAGAAGAGAGAAGTTTACATATTCCTATAAAACAATTTCTTCAAAACCACACCTTGCCAGAGAAACTCATCCCTCTATCGGTCCTTGGAACTCCCTTTCAAATCAAAGTATGGCAATCCCTATTATCGATTCCACAAGGAGATGTGACGACCTATAGTGAGATTGCCACATCAATTGGCCAGCCGAACGCACAAAGAGCTGTTGGGAGTGCGATTGGAAAAAATCCAATCGCTCTACTGATCCCTTGTCATCGAGTCATTCAAGCTTCTGGTTTCATTGGTGGGTACCGATGGAACCCAATACGAAAACAGATGTTACTTGCTTGGGAGAACGCATTGTCAACTCCCGAATCAATGGGCGAGCATTCTCGTATGAGAGACGAGAAAAAAGCCGATGAGTAAAAAACACTGTGCGATGAGGTAAGTGATCCAAGGAACTTGGAATTCCCATTTTGGATGTCTTGTTCCATTGATTGTGGTTTCTCCCATCACAGCATCTGATAATAGAAAAAACCCAGCACCAATCGCCAAATACATCCAAGTGCCACCATACAATAGATAGGCGTTTACACAAAGTGAAACAAAAAAACACAAAACTAGACCATATATAAACGCAGAAGCCATCACCCATTTCGATCGATCGGGGTTGTAAACTCTGAAATAAAAAATAATAGCTGGGAGTATAAGAAACACTGCCGTGACAAGGATGGGTTTTACACCTTGATATAATTCTTCCCATGTGATGAGTTGGCGAAAGGAGAGAATCAAAAAGACTTGGGCGATGGCAAAACTAAAAATGCCGCCAAGGACAGGGTCTTTCATGTATTTTTTTGCGAAAGGGAATTGTAAATTGAACCAATCACCTATCATAGAAAAAGCGATTGCATACAAAGGAAAGGCAAACCTTGCGTGTCCCAACTGGAACAATAACCAGGCAAAAACGAGAACTTGAAAGGAAAAACCTAAGTAGATTCCTCGAGAGGTCTCCAAACGCTTGTTTGGGTTTGATTCTTCACTGATTGTGAACCAATGGATACAAAAGGCAGACACAATCGCAAAAGGAATGGCGGCAAGGATGAAATAATAAACCATACTAGATGATAGCATGGGGAGAATAAAATAGCAAATGAAAGCTTGATTTCTGCTGATACAGTAAAAAAAATCATAGGAAAAAATCAAACTCCTGTCTAACTACGTAGTGGTGCTCATTCGTTTCTTCATTTTTTTTCTTATATTCCTTTCTCTCAGCCAATGTGCAAAAACCAGTGCTTCCTATGAGGCCTGTCAGCGGGCTGATTTGGATTATCTGGGATGTTCTCTAGTGATCTATCAGTCTTATACATTCTGTGCGGAATCAGCTTCGAATGTATCGGGTAGCACGGAAACAAAAGCCGCAGCCAAATTTCGTTGTGATGCAGAACGACTTGTGGGCACGTATCTTTGTGAGGACATTAAGAAAAAAAAATGTGGAACCAAATAAAGAAGATCCTAGGATTGATGGGTTCATCCTAATCATTGCGACTAACGCCAGTGTAATCTTTACAACAGATCTAACAAATGAAGCCTCATCCAAAGTCAGCGGGAATCACGATAATAAAACTGTAGGGACTTTTTTTACGGTGGGTAATCCTGGATGTGCCAACATTAATAGGAAACTGGTTTTTGTTTCACCCATGTGAGTGTGATCTAAAGTGTTACCGATGTGCCTTTACACTCAACACGGCCTGTGCTTTAATGCGACATAAGATTGATTATGGGAAGTATCTCACTGCATCACGTAATCATCTACATAGAAACACTAGTCGTTGCATCATCTTAAAATCGACTCCAAATTAGATGATCAATTTTATAACGGTTGCGTTGGCGAAATATCCACTTACAAAGATTTGGATAGAATCGTACTCCATCCAAATCTAAAGCGTGTATTTCGAGCTCCCTCTTACTTTCTTTTTATTTCAAAAAATCAAAGGTAGTGACTTCTTCAATTTTACAGGATAGTTCTACGGAGGCATAGTTCGGCAGGGCTAAACCTAGGATATAAATATTTTTCACGCACGAATCCACGGAACTGCGTTTATAATACTTGTCTGGATTAATTTCTGCAACAATTGGAATCAATACATCATTGAGAAGTGCAGAAGAAGCTTGTGCCCCAGAGGAATTGACCCCCAGAGGTGCAAATTTCACAGTGTCCACCTTTTTCGATGCATCAAGTAATGCTGCTTTGGCATCTGAACCCAAAATATTATCATCGCTTAACCTAGCAAGCGTTGGTTGGTTACAATTTGTAACAAAAGTCATTCCCAAAAGAATGGTCCCTAAAATAATTGATTTTCTATTTTGCTTCATAACGGAAAGAGTTTAGTGCGAAGTATGAGAGGAAGTCAATCGGAAAGAGATGAAAACAAGTCAATCTGGTTAGGAATTTGATTCTTAGTCGTGCGGTTCGCGCAAGATTGGATTGAGACTAATTGTTGATTCGAGTGGGATTCGTTCAAAAAGATGAACTTTTGCTGATAATTTTTTGAACAGCTGGGGAGGTTATTGACGATTTTGAGGATTTGTGTTAGGAGGAAAAGCGGCAAAGCCCACAAGCCCACCTCCACCACCCAATTCAGGGCGGGGGCCGCCTCCCTAGCCTAAATGAGACATAAAAAAATTATTTGGATTTCTGGCCGCCGTCGTCCATCCGCTTTTGAATGACTTCATTCAATACTTCCACAAGTTCCTGAAACTCATCGCCTTTTCGAATGCGAATGGTCTCGATTGGTTCTCCAGACGCCATTCGTTGCAAGGATCGTTTGATGCTAAACACAGGTCCTGCCATCTTATGGGATTTGAAAATGGAAAACACAGTGATGAGTAATAAGTAAAGAACCGAAAGTGTGACAACGGCATCAAATTGAATCGTATATAAATTCAATTGATGGTCATAATTTGGTAAATAAATCTCTCTCGGGACAAACTTTTCTTTTGCTTCCCCTGGAGCCGCATCTTCATTTTCCACTTTCCAATAGACGGTTTGTGCATCTTGCCTAAGACGGAAGACTGCCCCACCATCATATTTCGATTGGTTCAACCAGTATAAAAAGATAAGGGTAACCAGTACACCTGAGATGAATAAAAGAGAATAATGGGCTAGGAATTTTAATTGGAATTCTTTATCGATGAGATAACGAAATCGGAAGGTTTTTTTGTAATTCTCTGGCATAATTTCCTTTGGGGACCTTCTGGGTACTCGGTAAAGAGCCTTTCAGAATAAGGAAATCTTGTCAAAAAACTTCTGAATTTTATCGGATTTTTTCTGTCTCGAGAATGTTTTGTATGGGAATCTCGATCTTTCCATCGATCCCTTCAAATTGCAAATGGGTTTCCGATTGTCCTAAAATCACACCACGGTATTCTGTCCCATCTTCCAGCCTCACAAGCTCTAAACGAGCATGTTCTTTGTACAACATTGCTTCTTTCGCAAGCATGGATTGGGTGTAAAAGGCTTTGAGTTCTTTGTCTTCTTTTGGACTGACAGGAGATGCTGTGGAAGGGACTGATTCTCCGATCCTAACAACTGCTTGTTGCTTGGAATTTAGTATGAGTTCACCAAGTGCAACACTACCTTCCCTGACCGCAACGGTTCCCAATTTTCCGTCGAAGGAAACGCTGAAAATCGTTCCCCGAACCTGTGTAAGGTGCTCCCCGGATTGTACCAGAAATTCGCTGTCCTTAGAGAGTTTGGAAACTGATGCGAAGAGTTTCCCTTTTTTCACCGAGAATTTTTCTGAATGATAACCTTCATTTGATTTTTCCAACTGGTCCACAACCACTTCCGATTGTGCAGTGATGCGAAGCCAGGAACCAGTTTCGAAATGAAGATCAACTTGAGATCCCGTTTCTGTTGTGATCAAATCTCCAGATGCCAGTTGGTATTTTTCCACAAGAGGAACTGGATTTTGGCTTCCAGAGGGAACAACAAACACCTTCCCTTTGACTTGCGACACAGAAACCGATAAAGGACTCAAAAGAGTTTGTTTCCCTTCTTTACTAAGAGACGTCACTACTTCTTCCGTTTGGGAAGTATTTGGGTTTAGGAAAAAAACAAAGAGAAGACTTGCAGCAAGTGCGAAAGTTACACCACTCACCACGACAAGTCCTTTCGGCTTTCGAAAAAAAGATACTAGGTTCGTTGTTTTATCTACTTCTGGCACAAACTCATGGCGAATGGTCCGATTGGCCATTTCTTGCCAAGTCGGGAATTCCATCGTTTCTGCGGGCTTCGATGGTTTTCGCAAAAGGGCTTCCAACGCTTCTATGTGTTTTTGATCTTCTAATTCGCTCATTTGTATGAATCTGGAACCAGATTTTCCCTTTTTGCTATGGCCAAAACTTTCTCAGTGGCTTTGATGACAAGCCTAGAGGCTGTGGAAACAGAGACTCCTAAAATCTCTGCAATTTGAACGAGTTGAAATCCTTCCACGTTTTTGAGTAATAGAGCAGATCTTTCGTCTTCAGACAGTTCGCCCAAAAAAGAGTACAACCTGTCTTCTAAATCTTGGTATTCAGCTCTAGTTTCCAATTTTGGGTTATGACTGTGAAATTCGATTTCGTCAGAAGCAATTTCCCTGGAAGTGGAAAACTTTTTTGCATAATTAATGGATAAGTTACGAGCGATGGTGTACAAAACCATGATGGACTTCTCTTCCGAGAGACCAGCATTGCCATAATGTTTATGGAAACTTAAAAAGCTGTCTTGCATCAAATCCATCGCTGTGTCCGCATTTTGAGTGTACTTATAAAGAAAGTCAAAGATTCTCTTATGACTTCTTTCGTAGATTTGACTCATGGAGACAGAATTGTCGGACACAATCTTGTATGTGTTCGTAAAACCTAGACTCTGACAAGTAAAATCCCGTTCTTCTCTGTAAAAGAAAACAAGTAAGAAAGCGGGGATTCTCAGGAATAGAGATTATTTTTCGCGTAAAAGAGCATCATTTGACGCATTTTTATAGGCACCGATCATCGTTGGGTAATTAAAAATGTGTTCGGTGAAGTACTCAATGGGTGCTTTGAGATTGACAACGCATTGACCAAGAGCAATGAGCTCCGTTGCTTTGTCGGAAATGATGTGAACGCCCAAAACTCGGCGGCTGGATTTATCATAAAGAATCTTCAATAATCCTACTTGGTCTCCACTGATCTGGGCACGGGTGATTGTATCAAATTTGGCAAGACCCACTCCATAAGAAACTCCTCTCTTTTTTAAAGCTTCCTCAGTTGGACCAATCGTTGCTATTTCAGGCAAGGTATAAATTCCGATTGGGAATTCTTCTGCATCCACTGGAACCGATGGATGGCCAAACATATGTTTTGCGACATAAGCTCCCTGATACATAGAGACCGAAGCAAGGCTTGGAAAGCCAATCACATCTCCACATGCATAAATGTTTGGAACATTGGTTTGATAATTTTCATTTACTTGGATTTGTTTTCTTTCATTGGGAATGATTCCAACGGTTTCGAGTCCCAACCCATCAACGTTTCCAAACCGACCTCTTGAAATCAGGACTTGGTTGACACGAATCACCTCTCCTTTGTTAGTTGTGAGTTCAAAACCTTCTTCGTCTGAGATTTTTTGATAGTTTGTAATTGAAGAGTCTACATGGATTTGAATCCCAGCGTTTTGCATGATCTTTGTCATTTCATTTGAGATGTCTTCATCCAAAAATCCAAGGATACGACTTTGTGAATCCAAAAGATGTACTTTCACTCCAATGTGAGAAAAGATTGTCGCATACTCTGAACCGATAATGCCAGCTCCCACAACCGCAAGAGTCCTGGGTAATTGTTTCATTGCAAAAAGCCCGTCACTGTCGTAAATCAATCCATCTTCGAATGGGATATTTTCATTTGTTGGTCTTCTAGGGCTACTACCCGTAGCAATGAGTATATTCTCAGTCTCATATACTTTTTTTCGACCACTGGAATCGGTGACTTCTACACGATTCGGGTCGATGATTTTTCCCCAACCAGTCAGAGTCGTCACTCGGTTTTGGATCATTTGTTCCCGGGTGACATCTTCTTCTTTTTCAATCACAGTCCCCGCACGAAACATCAACTCTTGTAATGTCAAGGTTGTGGTTTGTGGAGATTGTAGGCCATGCAAATTAGAAAGTTTCAGATTTCTGTAAAACCGACTCGTTTCTTGCAGGGACTTGGATGGGATGGTGCCCCAATGGACACAGCCTCCCCCTAAATAGGGATCTTTTTCAATGATAGCAGCTTTTTTGCCGAGTTTACTTGCTTGGATAGCAGCTTTTTGAGCGGCAGGACCGCCCCCGATAGCAATTAAATCAAATCGATTGATAGACATTGGATAAAAGAACGCTACCCACAAAGTGAAAAATAGCAAGCAAAAATGAACTTTGTAGACCTTGTCCTTGGATGAGATTTTAGTTCTTCACCTAACAAACCAAAATACGGATTACAAAAAATCTTGCATTTGGACTTCGTCTTCTTAGGATTCATCCAAGTATATGGAATTTTTAAAAATGATTCAGACTGGCTTGTTGGCCCTTTGGAAAATCCTCTCAGAAGGGATTCGTGCAAAATTAGCTTGGTTCACTGGCACCTTGATTGCCCTTACCATTCTATTATTGTCCATCATCACAGTCAGACAACAAACCGCCATTCTCTCAGAAAGTTATGAGAAACAAGCGGCTGTATCTAAAAATTTCATTGCTGGTCTCGTGATGGAGATCGAATCCATCTCTCAAAACTTAATCCGCATTGAAGAATTCAAATCTCGCATTGAAAAACAACAAGAAGAGTTAAAAAAATACCAAACAGCAAAACTTGTCACGAAGAAAAAAACAGTATCGGTCTTTGGATTCAAAACCAATTTGTTTGGCTCACTCGGAACTTCCAAAGTACTCAAAAAAGTGGATACCTTTTTCTCTGTTTATCTAACAAAAGATGATGTTGCCATTTTAGAAAGAGAAATTCGCCAACAACTTCGGGAAGCATCTAATCGTAACATCAGCGAAAGAGAATGGAATACACTTACCAATCTCGCTTCCGCTTATGTAAAAAATGAAGAAAAATATTTAGAAATCATCAAACAACCAACACCCGAAGAATCCGAAGCAAAAGCAAAATGGGATTTAGATGTTAAAAATATTAAAAAAGAAATTCGGAATCATAAATCCAAACTTGATTTGTTCATCGCAAAGTTTTATGCGGATTCCAAAAAAAGAAAATTGGAAGAACTTGGACTCGATACAAAATTATTTCGCATCCAAACCTTTCCACTCTCTGCCATGATCCAAGGAGAAACATCGCTTGCTTCTTTTGATACGCAGATCATAGACAATACATCTCCTCTTGCAAAAATCGATCAATTTGATCAAATGGAAAGTAGCCTTGTTGATTCCTTCCAAAAATTGTCTGATGACATCACTGCTGTTGAAGACAGCGACAAACAATATGTTTACGAATGGCAGGAAAGGGAAATCCAAGCCCTCCACTCCCCTCTTTTCCGACACCAAAATTCGACAAAACGTGCCTTCAATTTAATTGGAATTAAATCAAAATTAGGTGACTATAGGGAAGTAATCAAGGAAGATTATCGCATAACAAATGAATTAACGCAGCTGATCCCGAAACTTCGAGAACGAATCCAATTTTTAAAAAATGCAAAACCCCCTATCCCCCCAGCAAAGGACAAACTATTTACTAGTTATTATAAATCCTACAATGAACTTATTGCAGATAGGGAAAAAATTTACGACGAAGTTTCCTTACGATACCCAATCCCAAAAGGGTTGGAGGAAAAAATCGAAAGTTTACGTAGTTTAAGAGATGTTACTTTAGAGGACTGGATTCTTTTAAAATTCAAAACTGATCCACAAGAATACGAAAAGTATTACCAAGATCCTGAAGCCAGAGAAGAACAAAGGAACAGGTGGAAGGCGATTCGCAAATGGATTAGTTCTGCAGAAAAAGAAACACCGACAAATGAATTAAAAAAGTTATTCCCTGATGGAAGTTTTGGCCATTCGCGTAGTGAATCGGAAGAGATTATGTGGAAGTTAGATGGCACTCACCTTCTCGAGTCAGAAAACGTTCCATTCATGGTGTTGCGTGATAATTTCTCTGGACTCATTCGAACACTTGTCGATCGAACTGACGGTATTCGAGCCATCAAAGACAACAGAAACCAAATTGTGTTTACAGCCATCACCATCTGCATCGTGGCAATCGTCTTTGCGATTTTTATTTCTGGGGTTGTGGTTCAAAAAATACGCAAGATCATACGTAGTGCAGAAGATGTAGGCCAAGGAAATCTAAACGTACATTTTGCTGATGGTGGAAATGATGAATTTGGAAATCTAACAATTGCACTCAACCAAATGGTGTCCGGTCTCAAAGAACGAGAAAAGATGCGTGGGGTTCTCGGAAGTATGGTGGATCCTGTTGTGGTCGGAGAAGCACTCAAAGATTTGGAAAAATTAAAACAAGGGAGCGAAAAAGTCATCACTGCCTTCTTCTCCGACATCGCAGGGTTTAGTACAATATCCGAAAAACTAAATTCAAAAGAACTCGCCGACTTACTCAATGAATACCTTTCTGCTATGACACTCATTCTAAAACAACATGACGGTGTTTTGGATAAATACATTGGAGATGCCATTGTTGGAATTTTTAATGCTCCTCTCGATGTTGAAAACCATTGTTTGAAAGCTGTCACAGCGAGTGTTGAAATGAGGGACAGGTTAGAAGTCTTAAAACAAGAATGGATCCAAAAAAATGCCTATATCCCTGAAGCACACAATATGAAGTTTCGAATCGGGCTCAATTTGGGTTATGCAAAAGTTGGGTTTATGGGAACCGATGCCCTCGCCTCTTACACGATGATGGGGGACACTGTGAACCTTGCGGCAAGGCTTGAAGCAGCGGGAAAAGATTATGGAGTTTGCATTTTAGTCTCTGAATTTGTTCATGATGAAATCAAAGACCATTTTTTCACAAGGAAACTCGATACAGTGCGAGTGAAAGGAAAATCCAAACCAGTGACCTTATACGAAGTGATTTGCAAAAAAGGGGAAGAAACTGAGGAAAACAAAAAGTTTGTGAACGCATACGAAACGGCACTCTTCTCTTACTTCAATCGTAAGTTCTCCGATGCAAAAACACAGTTTGAAAGTTTGTATCTAAAAACAAACGATGAAGCAAGCAAACTCTTACTCGACAGGTGCCAATACTACTTGGAATCACCACCCGAGTTGGATTGGGATGGATCCTTCACGAGGACGAAGAAGTAAGAATTTCAGAAAAGTTTCTGCTAAACTGGATACTTTGTCTAATAAATTGTATATTTTCCTTGCTTTTCGAGGGATGGTTTCAATATTAGGAAGTATCTGAACCATTTAGGAGAAAACGAAATGGCATTACGACTTGGCGATGAAGCACCCAATTTCCAGGCAGAAACTTCGGAAGGAAAAATCGACTTCCATGAATATTTAGGACAAAGCTGGGGAATTTTATTTTCTCACCCGAAAGACTATACCCCTGTATGCACAACCGAATTAGGGTATGTATCAAAAATCAAACCTGAGTTTGAAAAACGTAATGTAAAAGTCATTGCCCTTTCGGTTGATCCCGTTGACAGCCATAAAGGTTGGATTTCGGATATCAATGAAACACAGAGCACCACTGTGAATTATCCCATCATTGCGGATGCAGATAAAAAAGTTTCCAATTTATATGACATGATCCACCCAAATGCAAGTGAAACCACAACGGTTCGTTCTGTCTTTGTGATTGGTCCTGACAAAAAAGTGAAACTGACCCTTACGTATCCTGCTTCCACAGGAAGGAATTTTGATGAACTACTTCGGGTGATTGATTCCTTGCAATTGACCTCTCAATTCAGTGTGGCAACACCTGCGAATTGGAAACATGGAGAAGATACGATCATCGTACCTTCCGTGTCTGATGAAGATGCAAAGAAAAAGTTTCCAAAAGGGTTCCGCACCATCAAACCTTATTTACGATACACACCACAACCAAATCTATAGTGGAAAAGTGGCGGAGAAACCCTCCGCCCTGTGGGAATCAAAATGCACATTCACTTAAAACGTATCGAGTCACCATTTGTTTTAGAAGCTACAAATGAGGTCGGAAATTCCATCCAGATAGACGCATCCCCCGAGATTGGCGGAAAAAATGCAGGCCCAAGACCCATGGAACTATTGATTATGGGACTTGCTGGTTGCAGTAGCATTGACGTTTTGATGATCTTAAACAAACATCGCATTGAAGTAAAAGACTACTCAGTGGCTGTTGACGCAGATCGAGAAAAAGTTGGTGAAGCCAGTCTTTTTAAAAATATCCATATGAAGTTTCGCATCCAAGGTGAATTCCAAGAAGCACAGGTAAAACGTGCAATTGACTTGAGTTTGGAAAAGTATTGTTCTGTGGCTAAAACCTTAGAAAAAACAGCGAACATCACTTACGAATTCGAGTTAGTTCCATAATCCAAACCAATGAAAGGATCTAATCGAAATCTCCTGTCCTAGTTTCGTTCGAATCTCTTTTTCAGAGATATTTTGGCCATCTCCTGTTCCATTCGATGGCCTATTCTTGTCTTTTTCTATTTGAATTCGTTTAGGTCCCAGTTGTATTCAGTGTAAACAATTTTAGCATCGGGTTTGATTGTTTCATCGAATCCATCTTGTACGTATTGAATGAGAGTTGATTTTTTCGTAAAATCAGGCTGGAACCAATTGAAGATCTTACTTAAGTACAATGTGTTCGTACTTTTATCATAAGAATTTTTCTTTGGACTCTTTAAGAAACTAATTTTCGCTGTTTGTAATTGTTTCTCTAAATTGTTTGGGATATAAGCCTCTGATTGAAGGATGGGACATCCAATGGATGCGCATACGATGGCAAAATGAATTCTTGGCTCAGCAAAATCTTTTCGCAACTTCTCATGTTCAATCCAATCCAGATGTCTTGACTTTCCAAGTAATTGAAAGAATTCCTTTTTCCAAGGGATACCACGAGCCAAATTGATCTTGGAGATAGGCGAACCAATGTCCGTGATGCTATCGACAGGGTAATGATCCACAATGAGTTTGATCGTGAAGGCATTGTAGGCATTGATTAAAAAACTAATTTTTTCTTTCTCAGAAAAGGATTGGTATTGGACATCAGTCACTTTTGTTAAACTGTCAAGATAGCCATTCAAGATGGACACATCGGAAACAAAACCTTTATAGGAGACAAGACCATTCTTTACATGTTTTTTGAGTAACAAGTCCCAAACGCTATGTTTGTGATCAAAGGCTTGAGAAAATACATTTTGGGACATCCCCAAAAACAACAAAAGAGTGAATAACTGTTTCATAACCACCATCCGGTACTTAGACAGTTCCCTTTACCAGATGATGTTCAATTTTTGATTGATAGAACAACTAGGATAAACTGTTCAAATAACGACTGATCCCTTGTACAACGGGAGCGGGAATTTCATGCCCACCCGGAAAACCGACAAATTCTCCCAAAAGTCCAGAACTTCGCAGTAATTTCTCCAGTTTTTTCGCATTCGCATATCCTAAAATAGGATCATATTCTCCATGGGATTGGAAAAATCGAAGGTTGGATTTTTTTGGGGCAAGATCTTTCCATAAGGATTCATTGACGAGTGCCCCAGATAAAATCATAAGACCCTTCGAGGATTGTTCATTCCGCAATGTGATGTCAGTGGCAAGCATGGCACCTTGCGAAAATCCACCCAATATCAATTGGTTCCATGGGACTCCAAGTGCTTCTAACATTAAATAAGTGGAAGCTCTTGCAATGTCCATACCTTCTGGATCTTTATCGGCAAAATTTCGAAAATCATTTTTTCGCATAGCTTCTTCTAATGCAGCCATATCAATTGGGAACCAGGCTCTACCAGTATAACCTGGCATGAGAGGTATACTCAAATGGCCATGCGGGAAAACCCAATTGAATTTTTGATCTGTTACCAATACTTCGTGAATCGGATATAAATCAAAGGCACTGGCACCGTAACCATGAAATAAAACTACAGTTGGTGCGTCAGGATCTCCTTTCACACGTAATACTTTTAAAGGCCCAAGGGATTCTAAATCATTTTCATCATCTAACATAATTTATCCGAATAAGGAGGGTTGATCTCCTTCGATTTCTTTTTCATAAAAGTTGGTCACAGACAACCCTAAAAGTCGAATTTTTTTAGGAGGATCCAAGTGATCCTTCCAAACATTTGCCAACAAGTTCGAGGATTGTTGGAAAAGGTTGTCTGCCAAGAAGAAAACGGAATCAGATGTAATTGATTTTTGTTTCACAGTAAAATCTTCAAATTTTACTTTTAATGTAAGTGTTTTTCCCTTTTTGTTTTTTTTGCTCATTCTTGCCTCTAGTTCTTTTGCAAGTGACTCGAGAGTGAGCAAAAAGTAAGAAAAATCCTCTGAATCGTGGGTAAATGTTGTCTCAACACCTATCGATTTTGGATCCCGATACGGAACCACTTCCCGATCATCAATGCCCCTCGCCATTCTATAAAAAACAGCACCCATCTTTCCAAATTCTTTGACGAGAAAGGATTCCTCCGCCATCCGTAAATCCTTTCCTTTGGAAAAACCCAAATGTTGGAATTTTTCGTATGTTTTTTTCCCAATTCCAAAGAATTGATAGAGCGGAAGTTCATCCAAAAAAGAAATTTCATCCCCTGGCAAAACCACATAAAGCCCGTTTGGTTTATTCTTCTCCGATGCCATCTTCGCCAAAAACTTGTTTGTTGCCACACCAGCTGAACAAGTAAGGCCTGTATTCTCCCAAATTTTTTTCCGTATCTCTTTAGCGATGGAACTCGCAAGAGGGATGTTCCCTTTATTTGTGGTGACATCTAAGTAAGCTTCATCTAAAGAAAGGGGTTCCACTAAATCTGTGTATTCCAAAAAGATCCTTCGAATTTCTTTTGAGACTGTTTTGTATACTTCAAATCTTGGAGGTGTAAAGATGGCATCTGGACAAAGTTTATATGCTTGGTAACAGGAAATGGCGGAGCGAATCCCAAATCTTCTTGCTTCATAACTTGCTGCACACACTACTCCTCTCGAATGCGGAGATCCACCTACAACGACAGGTTTCCCTCTCATTTCAGGAAAATCACGTTGTTCAACCGATGCATAAAATGCATCCATATCGATGTGAATAATCTTTCGCATTTGTTTTTTAGAGATAACTCAGAATTAAAAAAATCTTGCCAAAAGATTTTTGTAAACCATCCTTTTTGCATAGTGAATTCCAAACTTGCCTCTAAAATTTTAGTCGTTGATGATAATGAAACCAATATGGAAATCATCACCCACATTTTATTAGGCCAAGGGTATGAAGTTGCCGTGGCTTATGATGGTGAGTATGCTTTAGAACTTGCGGATGTATTAGATTTCGATTTGATCTTGTTGGATATTCTTTTGCCTGGAATCAGTGGTCTTGAAGTCGCAAAACGTCTTTTGTCAATGGAACGGCATAAAAACACTCCTATTCTATTTCTTTCTGCTTTAAACGAAACAAGCGATATTGTCAAAGGATTGGAGACTGGCGCTGTTGATTATATTACCAAACCATTTCAAGAATCGGAAATCTTAGCAAGAATCCGAACTCATCTAAAAATCAAAACACTAGAAAAGGAACGGATCGATCTTTTGTTTTCCATTCAAAAGGATTTGGAACTAGCAAAAGCTAACCAAGAAAAACTTGTTACGTTTCAATTCCCACCATCTCCTCATTATGAAATTTATACATCCTATAAACCAATGGATTTGGTAGGTGGTGACCTTATTACTTATGATGTATTACCAAGTGGAGACTTAGATATTTTGTTTGGGGATGTAACTGGTCATGGAATTGCTGCCGCAATGGTATCACTTATGGCAATCATCACATTCAAGACAATGAATAAATCATTCTTATCACCTAGCGAATGTTTGTATTGGATTCACAATACCTTAACCCCTCTGATCAGCACTCACTTTATCAGTGCTGTTTACATCCGTTACCGTGCAGAAGAAAATTTATTATCGTTTTCAATGGCAGGCCACCATCACATATTTTTACTTCGTGATCACAAAATTCATAAATTGGGAACAAAAGGTTTTTGTTTGATGATGTTTCCTGATCAATTGAATACCACCAACGAAGATATTACACTTCGATCTGGCGATCGTCTATTTTTATTTTCAGATGGTATGTTTGAAGTTCCAAACGAAAAAGAAGAGTATATGGGAGATCAAAAATTCTCGGAAATCGTCGAAAAAAACATCAAACTTTCTCCTAAGCAATTTTTGGATTCTATCTCAGATGAAGTTTTACAATTTTCTGAAGGAAAAGTAGCGGATGACATGACTATGTTATTACTTGAAGTCAAATGATTGGTGAAATTTTAGCAATAGGAATCGCTTCTACTCTTCTCTATTTTGCATATTTTTATCGCAATGCATACAGAAGAGAGAAAAAGCTAAGGCAAATTTTATTTCACAAAACACTTACCAATTCAGAAGAGATTGAACGTGTCATTCGTGAAAAGGAAAAACAATACCAAGATATTTATGACACAGCAAATTCTATCATCATCCGATGGAGTCCTGATTTTCGAATCCACTCGGTGAATCCATTCGCAGAAGAATTTTTCCAGATTGGCAAAAAACAAATGGAAGGGAAAGACCTCGTCCTTGATTTATTCCGTATCCCAATTGAGAAATCAAATGAAATCAAATCGCTCCTTTGGAATATCTTTCATCGACCAGACCAAAATTTACGTCAGGAATTCGATGTCTATATCGGATCCGATGACAAAAGAACTGTTACGTGGTCAAATCGCATTCTAAAAAATGAATTTGGATATCCTTATGAAGTTCTTTCAATAGGGATTGATATCACAAACCGTAAGATTGCAGAAGAAAATTTGATGAAATCTTATGAAAGAATTTTGGATTTATACAACAATGCACCTTGTGGATACCACTCTCTCAACAAAGAGAATATTGTAGTTTCTATCAATGACACTGAACTTGATTGGTTGGGATACACTCGAGAAGAGATCGTAGGAAATTTTAAAATCAATGACCTCCTCACACAAAGCAGTTTTGAAAAATTCCAACAAATCATACATTCATTCCCACATGAAACCTTAACTGGAGTTGAATTAGAGTTTATCAGAAAAGATAAATCAACATTTTTCGTTAGTTTAAACTCAACGCCAACTTTTGACAAAAATGGTAACTTCGTAATTAGTAAATCCACTGTTTTTGATATTACCGACAGAAAAATCGCAGAAGACAAGTTAAACGACTATTCACAAAAAATTCAATTACAAAACAAAAGACTGCAAAAAGCGGTAGAAGCCGCTATCAAAGCAAATCAATCAAAATCTGTCTTTTTTTCTAAAATCACCCACGAACTCAGAACCCCACTTCATGCTGTCATTGGCTTTTCTCAAATTTTAGAAAAAGACCCGAATTTACCTGAACATCTCAAAGGTTATGTGAATTCATTATACGAAAATGGAGTCCACTTACTCGGAATGATCAATGATATATTAGATCTCTCTAAAATAGAAGCCGGGAAAATGACAGAATCCAGGGAAAAATTTTCCCTTGTCCAATTATGGGATACTTTGTTTTCGATGTTTGCATACAGATTTTCTGAAAAACAAATTCATTTCGAACTGATCCATCCAGAACGAATCGAAAACAGATATTACGAAGCAGACTTACAAAAGATCAGACAAATTTTAGTCAATTTACTTGGGAATGCATTAAAATTTACAAACCAAGGTTATGTATATTTAGAAATTAATCTCAAATCCGGGTTAGAACCTAATATCGATTTGGTGACCTTTGCTGTAAAAGATTCAGGGATCGGGATTCCAAAAGACCAACTTCACTCTATTTTTGATGCCTTCCAACAAACAGAACAAGGGAGTTCTTACCAAGAAGGAACTGGCCTTGGACTTTCCATTTCACATCAGTTAGTCGATTTTTTGGGTGGGACAATCCAAGTTGAGAGTGAACAGAATAAAGGTTCTACATTTAGTTTTGAATTGCCTTTATTACTTTTAGAGGAAATTCCAAAAGAACTTCTACAAAAGACAAAAATAGGCCCAACAAATTCGAAAGAAGTATGGAATCTTGCCAAACAAGATGATACTGAAAAGGAATTTGTTCAAAACTTTCTAAATGCCAAAGAAAATCAGTTTAAAAATGAAATTTTACAAATGATCAAAATTCAAAACTTTGGTCAACTACTCCAACTACTCGATGCCATACCAATAGAAAATAGAGGGAAAACGATCCTCCTGGAGAAAGTCAAAAACAAACGTTATAAATTCTTGATTGATTTGGTACAATCAACTTTGTCTTAAGAATTTACTCTTTTTTTGTTTTGATATCTATTTTTGTATATTGTTTAGATTTTAGAATATCGGTAACTGATACAAAAAGTCCGAATTCGGTTTGTTTTTCTACTTCTAAACTAACGCTTGTATTTGGATCAGAATTCGTTTCGATTGTGTTTCGAAATCCTTCCAAATCCATTTTGATATCGTTTTTATACAATTCACCATTGGATTTGATTTGAATTTTGATCGAATCGGTTTCATTGCCGAATTGATCAGTTTTTGATTTTGGTAAATCCAATGAGATTGTCGATGTTGGTTCTGTAAACCTAACAGCTAACATCAAAAAGATGAGTAAAATAAATAAAACATCAATCAAACTACTGATATCAATCGATGAATTGTGTTTTTGCTTACGAACTCTCATTTTTGATCGGTATGGTCCTTGATGATCAATTCGGAGAGATACCGAATTTTGTTTTCGATCACTCGGTGGAAAAAAAGAGAGGGAATCGCAACGAGAAGTCCAACAATAGTTGTGTTTAACGCATCTTTGATGCCACCCGCTAATATTTCCAAACTCACCTTTCCTTGGGATTCCATTTCTCCAAAAGCGGTGTTAATCCCAAGGACAGTTCCCAAAAGACCGAGTAACATAGACAAAGACGCAATCGTGGGAAACCATTCTGCGACTCGCTCCAAGGGAGAAAAGAATAGTTCTAATTCTTCTTCACTGGGTACCTTCGGAAACGTTCCCAGTCTTATCTCTTTTTTCTCCAATTTTTGAAATCCTAGATACAAACGAAGAAAATAGGCCAAGGAAAGGATGGAAAAAGCAAAAAGGAGAATAAAAATCAAAATTGCGGGAATTGAAAATGTCCAATTCATGGATGTATCGACCTCTATGAACCAATACAAACTGCCTTCCCAAGAAAAGAAACCGGAATATGTAAGAAAGAACTTTGATGGGATTGCCAAGGCCTATGATCGTTTTAATGACTGGAATAGTTTTTTCTTGCACCGAATTTGGAAAAACTGGGTTGTCAGAGAAGCCAAAAAGAGCGTACCGAACGCCAAAACGGCACTTGATCTTTGCTGTGGAACTGGTGACATCACCGAAAGACTTTCCTTAGATCCAAACCTAGAATCCGTGGTTGGACTTGATTTTTCGGAGCAGATGTTGTCATTTGCATTCCCGAAAGTAGAAGGAAAAACGCATGTGAAACTGATCGTCGGGGATGCCATGGACCTAAGTTCCTTTACCGAGGGTAGTTTTGACATTATCACAATGGGTTTTGGCCTTCGCAATGTTTCGGATTTAAAACGATGCCTTTTTGAAATCAAACGAGTGTTAAGGAGAGGTGGAGTGTTTGTGAATTTAGATGTGGGGCGTGTTCGTCCTAAATTTCTCAAGTACTTCGCAGATTTTTACTTTTTTAAGATTGTTCCTCTCTTTGGTTACTTGCTCTATGGGAAACAGAATGAGATGTTTGATTACCTTCCCCATTCTTCAAAAACCTACCCTGACCAAGAAACACTTTCTCAAATCCTAACAGAACTCGGATTCGTAGATGTTCGATTTCAGAATTTTGTCTTTGGGAATGCGGTCGCACATATCGCAAAAAAGGAGAATTGATGTATTTTTAAGCAATTATGTCTGATCATTTACGAAAATTGTATTTTTTTTGAATTCTGTTCGTACTTCCCCCCAGAAATCCAATGGATTTCCCTAATTTTTTTCAAAAGAACGTTGATTATTTTCAATTTCTGTCGTTTCATCCATTATACAGGTAGGAAAAATATATGAATCGATGGATCATTCTTTTGGTGCTTCCTCTCTTTCTTGCGGATTGTTCCAACAAGAAAAAAGGAATGTTATTACTTCCCTTTTTAGGGCTTGGAGACGGCACAACGCAGGCCACAACTGCCTCTGCTAATGATGGTGACGGAACATTTACCGTGGTGGGACTAGAAACAACTGACCCGAGCCAAGTGACTTCCCCTGATACCAATACAGGTTCAGGAAACAATGGAGAAACGCCTTCCGATGTCACACCGACACCAACTCCAGCGGCACCTACCGCTCCTGCTCCTACTACCGTAAACAACGAAACAACAACAACAGTTGTAGACCAAACAAGCGGTGGTGACTTTAATTTTGAAACAAATATTACAGTTCCAGTCACAGTAGTGATTGTGAACGAGTCTGGCCCTGTTGCCAATGCACCAGTGACCGTGACAGAATCTGTGACAACTGGGGAACCAAATGTGATTGGTGTGGGAAGCACTGACTCAAACGGATCAGCGACCATTCCAGTGAGTGTTCCACCAACCGTTGTGGCAGTGGACATCAATGTTGTGGGAGTCAATCCTACGACAGGAGAAGTGGTCGAAATCGTAGGCTCAGCTCCGATCCAACAACCAGCAACTGGCTCAAACAACGAAGGTACTGTTGTTGTAGCACCAGTTGTAAACGTCGACACCACAAACTTCCAACCAGTCAATGGTTGTGTTCAATCGGTTGACTCTGACTGTGATGGAATCGCAAACAATTTTGATGAATTCCCAGATGACCCAAGTTTGGCGGCGATCGCAAGATCAGGTCGATATACAATCGCATTTGAGGATATGTTCCCATCTGCAGGAGATGCTGACTTAAACGACCACTCAACCGTATTTAGCACGGAGATGGATAAAACTCCATCAAACAAAGTTAAAACGATTCGTGGAACATACACTCACGTTGCAAAAGGTGCTGGTTACAATCATGAATTGAGACTTTCCCTAGATGTTCCTACAAACGCAACGGTGCAAGTGAGTTATGTAGATGGTAACGGAAACCCATGGAACGGATGTGCGTCTGCTCCAAAATACACTGCCAACACAGCTGGTGATTGCACTGGGGGAACTCTGACAGCAGCACAACTCAAACGTGGAATTTTAATCCTTCCAAGTTCTGACAAAACCTTGTTCGGAAGTAAAAATGCTCCGAAAGCGGGAACTACTTTCACCATCAATGACTTTGTGAAAGGTGTGACAGCACAAGTAACCATTACGTTTGAAGAACCAGTGGATCTAAGTGCGACCAAGAACTTAGTGGGGGGTCACCTTAACTACTTCCTCGCCATCAACCAAAAGACGGACGGCGTATTCCGACAAATTTACCGCCCAGGTTACTTTAAAGATGCAAAAGGAAAAGATGCCTTCTTAGATAAGAATGGTTTCCCTTGGGCGATCATTGTGCCAGGTGTTTTCAACCACCCAACAGAAGGATCTGACATTAGAAAACCATCTACTTCTGGTTACATCTTCTTCAATGCTTGGATGAACTCCAACGGTGTGGCTCATAAGGACTGGTATTTGCATATTGATCAAATCCCTGCACCAAACCGTCCATCCTATGTGGTTCGTGTGAGTGATTTCTATACTGACAATGGATTTACTGCTTACCTCATCAAGGCGGTTCGTAAGAATGCGTTTGAAGTATCAGCAAGCCTAATTGTAGTAGGAGCTGCCTTAGGATTTCTCATGAAACGAAAAATGAGTAACCCAAAAGCCACATAAGAAACAAACCTACCTTCCTCGTAAAGAAATCCTTCCTCCTAATGCTAGGGGGGAGGATTTTTGTTTTATGGCATCTCTTCTGCGGTTCGCTGACAGTAATTACTTTCTTTCGGGTACATTTTTAGAAGATATAAAAGGTAACCATCCCATCCTAGTGGATCCCTTGTGGAAAAGTACAAAACTTGAAACCCAATTCAGAGACATTCTCCTTCCCCAAACAAACGCGAACCAATCTTTCAGTTTGGTCACATCTGGATCAACCGGCTCCCCTAAACTTGTCTGGAAGGACTGGGACGAGGTCCAAAAGGAAGTGGACGTTTGGTTACAAGAAACGGAACTCCAATCCTTCCTAAAAGGAGTCGAAGAAATCCATGTGCAAGTCCCTCTCTGTCATCTGTATGGACTTCTCTGGGGCTACCTGATACCAAAAGCATTGGGCCTTCGAACCATTGTAGGACAAAAAGAGACAAACCATCCTTCTAAATTATCAATTACCTCTGCCCCTATTTTACAAATGACTCTGTCAAACGGTTCTAAACTTCCCGAACGTGCGATTGTCTCTGGGATGAAGTTTCCTGTCCCACTCGCTCGCGATCTACGATACAAAGGTGGAATATCTGTTTTAGAGATTTATGGCTCTACGGAGACAGGTGGTTTGGGTTACCGAGACCCGCTCAGGCAAAATCGGTTTCAATTCTTACAGGAAATACAATTCCAATTCCAAAATGTTGGAGAAACCGCAGAACTCTGTGTGAAAAGTCCATTTGTGTCCAAACGATATTATACATTTGTTTCTAATGAATGGGTCTTACAGGAACAAAAAGCAAATGAATATTATGCGACCGGTGATCTAGGAGAACACTCAGATCTTGGATTTTTTCTCTTAGGGAGAAAAGATCGGATCATCAAACATAAAGGGAAACGAGTGTCACTGGATCGAATTGAGTCGGAAATCCTCGGCTTACGATTGGATGGAATATTTGTATGTGTGCCCATCTTTCATGAATCTGGTGACTCCATTGGGTTACTGACCAATTCTGATTTAGAAGTAGATGTTATTTTCCAAATGCTACGAAGGGAACTCCCTGATAGCCATGTCCCTCGAGTGATTGTAAAACAAACCTCGATCCCCAAACTACCCAACGGAAAAACCGACTACACTACCATCACATCCATATGTAAGGAAACTTTCTTAAAACAAATCGCAGAGAAAACAATGCGTGAGACGGTTAGAAACATCAAATCAGACACTTCCGTTTCGGAAATCATTCAATCCATCCTTGGGTATGAACCAAAAGAGAACCAACACTTGGTTTATGATTGTGGGATGGATTCGATTCTTTATACAGAGTTGTTTTTAAAATTAGAACAAAAGATCGGAGCGAAAATTCCAGAGGAAGACAAACAAACGAGTTATTTTGCAAGTGTGGCGGGAATCGAAGAATACATAGCGGAAAAAGTCTACCTACAATGAAGCATAAAACCTTTCCGTGATGAGTGAAAGCTTACACCGTAAACTAATGGTGTAAGCATAAGACATTCCCTTCCGAAGAAGGGAAAAGTTTATCTGAGTTTTACAAAAATCCAGTTTGTGTCTGTGCTTTTGTCGTGGTACAAGTGGATGATCACATTTGTCGGTTTCATTTTGTATGTGAATACATAGTTGAAAGCAACATCCAAATCACCAGAAATCATACCTTCCTTGAATCTTCCGTAGAAAATTCTGTTATTGGTACAGATAGCCACTTCAGTGAAAAAGTTTCTGCCCACTGCCGTTTGGATCGGAACATTGGAGAGTTCTGATTCGTATTTGTTGTACAATAAAATTTTGCCAGATGGATCCAATTTGACAATCCCGAATGGATAAGCATCCGCTTCCGCTTGTGCGAGTGTTCCCAGTTTTCCTAGAATATTTGGGTCAATAAATTTGCTCATTAATTTGGTTCCTATCGATTATTTTTATGTTTCGTACTCAGCATACATTGAGTTTAGTTGTTCTTCCATTCCACGGATGAGTGCAATTACCTCAGAGATCGAACTCGTTTTGGTCTCTTGGAATAAACGTTCTTTTTCTTCATACAAGTCAGAGATTTGTTCATCCAGTGATTCGAGTTCTATAGATTTGGACGATGGCAAGGAGTGACTTGGCAGAGAATTTTCTTTTTCTGCATATAAGTCTTCCACTTGCATCACCAGGTCTTTTGTCACTTCAATGAGACCAGGGACATCCTCTGCTCCTCTGACTTGACTTCGCACTAATTCATTGATCCAGTAGATAACGGAATTTTGCGATTTTGCCTTTTCCAAACGCAATCGTTCGGAAAGCGGATAATGTTCTTCAATTTCCCTTTTCGTGAATATCATAGTCTAATCATTAGATGTATAAATGAAAATAAATACGTCAAAAAAAAAGGAAAACTGAGAAAATTTAGGAAACCCAATGCCGAATCAAACATTCCGTAGCGAAAAAGAAAGATTCATTACCCGATTGGTCTGGAATGATTCTATCAATCTATGTTCTCTTTTCGTTTTATTCGGTATCTTTTGGAGCCAAATGAAATTCGGACTTCTCCCAAAAGAATATGAATTTCTCCTACTTTGGGTGTGCATTGGTATATTAGCATTTGCAATCATTCGAATGATCTCAAATCGAAAATTGTATCGGTCATACAATGAACCGACTGTCCTTGCCACTGACCCAATTCTCCTACTCGCAGGCAATGGAATTGATATCTACGAATATTCAGAGGTTTTACTCGACAATTGTTCTGACTTGCAGAAACGACTCGACACAATTGGAGAAAATATTCAAGTATTGGACACGAAAATCCATGGAACTGGCAGGGACTTGGATCGTATTTATCAAATCGTAACTAAACTCGCTACGGAAGAAGTGACTTTGATGGAAGCCGTTGGAAAAACATCGGAGGAAATCAACATCATGTTTGAAATTGTGAACATCGTCATTGCGGAAATCCAAGGTCGAAGTGAAACCATGCAAAACCTAGTTAGATTGAGTAATGAGGGTAAAAGAAAAGTGGGTGATACCAATACTACCATTCAAAAGATCAGCGAATCCTCTGGGAATATCTTAAAGCTCATCGACTTTATCAACGGCGTATCGAAACAAACTAATCTTCTTGCCATCAACGCAGCCATTGAAGCTACACATTCTGGATCAGAAGGGAAAGGATTTACAGTCATCGCAGATGAAATCAAAAATCTTTCCACAGTCACTGCCAACAATGCAAAACAAATTTCAAAGATCCTAGGCGAAAACGTAAACGATTACAAACGAGCTGAAAAACTTGGGATTGAATCGGGAGATGCTTTCCAATACATCTCCAGTGAAATTCACATTGTGCACGGAACGATTGCTGAAGTGGTACAATCCATCCAGGAACTAAAAGCGAGAGGGGGAGCCATTCTTTCGAAGGCGAAAACATTGGATGATGTAGCAGAGAGAGTACGTGACACTTCAGGCGAAGTATATGGAGAAATCGTAAACATTAATGCAAATTTAGATGAAATTCAAACTTTATCAGATACCATTCAAAAAGAATGTGATGAAATTCGGTTAGCCCAACAATCCATTCTAAAGACGACTGAAACTCTTAGATCCAAAATTCTATCTATCCACAAAAAAACAGATGATCTCCTTCGAACTGGAGATTGATGTCAGATTTTAAAACTGGATACGGCCCGAAGTGTCAAATTGGGATTTCGGCAATCGAAATTCTAGTTTGGACCTGGAATGTAACCTCAAATAACTTGCTCCTTTGGGAGCTTCCCCAGACCAAAGATATCCATTTTTTGATTCCGAAAATAACTCTTGTTTGATGCGATTTCTTTCTGAATTCAAAAAATATATTTCAACAAGAGATGATTTTGAATTTGTCTCTAAAAAAATGCGACCACTTCGTAAAGCACTCGATTCAACTAATTTCCACTCCCATGTTTTACCATGAAATTCATACTCAAAGTTAGGTGACTTCGGTGGGAGGGTATATGCAATTTGGTATTCCTTTAACTCGTTTTTTCGAAACTCAGACCCGATTCCAAGTTCTAAAAATCTCTGGGAACTAAACAATGTATAATTGATGGAGAAACCGATGGATAAGATAAGAAGTAAGGGGGAAAACCAAATGGTTTTTCGATACTTATCAAAACTGGAAGAATAACCTGTCCCCCTTTCACCCAAAAACAGGAGCGAAAAACAAACAAATGCTCCGTCTGCATTTTGGATTTGAACACCAAATAAAAATGGCAACAGCATTAAGATGACTTGTTTCCAAAGCCCTCTCTCCCAGAGAAACATTGCGAGGAAAAACAAAAATACCAAACTACCTAAAATTCCCAGATCATACAAAATCCAATGGTAAAATGTGGGAGGAAAATCAATCAATTGGTTCACGGTTTTGATTGATGCAGGAGATGGATCCAGTAATGCCAAAGGAAAGGATCCAATGCCATTTCCCATCCAAAGGTTTTCTTTGATTCCAAGATTTGCGATTTGGATCAGTTGGAAGCGAACCAAATCTAAATTTTGAAACGCTAAGGTTGGATTTTCAGGAAAGGATTTTAGAAATACCATCACCCGTTTTGCTAATACAATAAGATCCCATTCTTTGGGAATGAAACTGATTCCATACAAAGCGAGTACTCCTAAAACAGGAAGTAGAAGATACGATACAATCCTTGTGATGATTTTAAACTGAGTAGAAACAATCCAGAGATCTGTTGTGAGTTGAACAAAACCAATCGTAAAAAACATTCCCCATATCACCCAAAATGCCTTGCCTTGTCTAAGGCCAAGCCAGGTGATCAGAAGAAACGAAACAACAAGAAGAAAAAGGCTAAATCGTTCTTTTGATTTTCGCCAAATATGAGTTAGCTTTGTCAGCCATAAAAATCCAATCACAGGTAAAATCCATGAAGCAGATCCCGAATCTTGAAAGAGACCTGTTGTTCTTCCTGCTCCCACACTGAGAAGTGTACCTTCGGAAAAAAATTCCAAACTCCACAGAGATTGGATACACATCACAAGAAGGTTCACTGCAAAGCCAAAAAAGAGTCCAAATCGAATCTGCTCCGAAAGACTATCCTTAGAAGCAGTTGGCATCGACCTTTCTTCTGAAAAAAAATACAATACCACAAGTGTCATAGGAATGAGGATTTTACAAGAGAGTCCCATTGCTTCTCTGGAAGAGAGGTTCGGATAGTATAAAAATTCTTGGATCCCAAGGCCCGAGAACATCCCAACACCTTGGCACTGCAAAAAACTTAAGATGATAAGACAAAACAAAAAAAACAAAAATCCAAAATAAGTAGAATACCAAATGGGCAAATTGGATTTCCCCGTGGGATTTCGAATCATCCAGTCGGTGATCATTTGGTCTGATTGTTTGGGCAAAGCTATCTCATTTCTGCCAAGGATCACAAGAAAAGTCTCACGGGTCCAAATGCCAAGGATGGATCCAAGGAATAAACCCACCAATTGGTAAGAACCAAGCATGGGGATTCCTGAAAGATAGGGAAGTCTCACCATCGTGATCGCAGCGGCACTGGTCCAAACTCTTCCCCATTTCCTTTGGTAGAGCTGAGGGAAAAATCCAATCGAGAATTGCAAAAGAAACGAAGGGAAAAAGATGGATTGCGGAACGGGTTCCACATACCGGTGCAGACTCCAAACGAGATAACTCGCAGTGAAAAAGAAAAGGATGTCAAGGATGGGCAGTGAACGGAGGCGGTCGAAAAAACTCACGATAGAAAGAGTTTAAGGAATGGTATGAAGAAGCAATTGTATTTTGAAAGGGAAAATAGAATTCGACGCTAACAAAGGAAAGAATGTTTGAATTGAGAAGGAGGAGAGATAGGAACAATTCGATTCTCTCTAGTCGAGAGAATCTACATCCATTCCAGTTGTGGGGTATGCCGATAGGGAATCCATTCGGTATCCACCAGCGCGGTTACGGCTTTTCGCCATTTGTTCCGCGTATTCGACGGTGAATCTTGTCCACGGGATTGCCTTGAGTCTTGCAAGAGGGATTTTTTTCTTCGTCCCTTCACAGATCCCGTAGGTTCCGTTTTCAATCTTCTCTAACGCAAGTTCAATCTCACGTAGGGTCTCAATTTCATTTTCTGTCAAAACAGAAGTGAGCGCTTCTGAATTGAGTTCGGATGCGATATCTGCAATATCTCCCATTTCCTTAAGACCGGAAGGAGAACTCGTGTCTTCCCACTGGTTTAATTTCGTAAGGAGAGACTCTTTTTTTTCTTGGAGGAGCTCACGCACCTCTTCGATAAACTTTTTGTCAACTCCCTTCTCGGCGGAGGATTTTGCAGCTGGTTTAGGCATCTTATTCCTTAGACTTTGGATTCCTTGTGATCCGTATGTGCTTTGCAAAATTTGCAATATTTTTTTGTCACAAGTTTTTCCGACTTTGTCTTTTTGTTCTTAGTCTGGAAGTAATTTGACCGCCCAGGTATCGCACATGGGACACAGGTTAGTTTTATGATTTCTCTCATAATTTATGCCATGACGTACCGACCCCATATATAGTCAATCGACAATAGCAGGTTTTTTCGATTCCTTTCGGAAATAGGTCGCAAAGAGACTTCCGAGTAAGGAATGTGTAAGACTCGAAAGAGCACTTGGGATTGCCGTGTTCGGATCGAGAAAATGCGTCTTGGCAAGTACGGCCCCTAGCCCCGAATTCTGCATTCCCACCTCTATGGAGATGGTTTGTGAGATTTTGGCATCTCTCGTGAGAATCCAGGCAAAAAAACCACCCAGTCCAAACCCACCGATATGCAAAGAAATCACAGCCAAGAAGATTCTGTAATCAGAGGATAGAATGGTTTCTTTGCCACTGGCGATGATGGAGGCGACAATCATCGCAATGAGAATCACAGACAAGACAGGAAACAGGTCTTTTGTTTTTTCCGTGAGACTTGGGAAAGACGATTTGAAAACGAGCCCTAATCCAACAGGCAAAAGAATCACCTGAATGGTGGTAACTACAAGCCCAAGCCGATCAATCTCCAATCGACTCCCAATGAAAAACGCAACGAGCATTGGTGTGAAAAGAATTCCTAAAATGGTAGAAACAGAAGTTAATGTGACACTGAGGGGAACATTGGCTTTTGCAAGGAAGGTGATGACATTTGATGCCGTACCTCCAGGACAACATGAAACAAGGATAAGGCCCACAGCATAACTTTCAGGCAAATGAAACAAATACCCAAGAGAGTAACCTAACAAAGGCATGATGGTATATTGCAAGACTGTTCCTATGAGGATAGGTTTTGGTTGTTTAAAAATGCGAAGAAAGTCTTCCACTTCCAAAGAAAGTCCCATTCCCAGCATAATGAGACCTAAACTATAGGTGATCCAAGGTCCTTTAAACCAAGAAAGTTTTTCAGGTTCTAAAAACCCAATCCCAGCGATCCCCAGTAACACGAATGGGAAGGCATTGACGATTTGTTTGGCGATACGATTGAACACAAAAATTTAAACGATCCGTAGGTTCAAAAATTTCCTAAACATTTGCCAAATACCGTTGTAATGAAACTTTCAGCCGTTCTATGTGTTCGTCCTCGATGGCGATGTGGGGAGCCATGCGGAGTCGTCCCAAACGGACGGCTGTGATGATTCCATTTTGTTTCAAATGAGCTTGGATGGCCTCTGGCTGGAATTTGTTTGGCTCTTTGTGACCTGTGATCGCAAGAATTCCTGTTTTCACTTGAGGGAAGGCATCCGATTCCAATGTAAAACCTAACGCGTGTACCATATCATTAATCTTACCAGCCACTTCGTAGATTCTGTCTTGGACACGACTAAACCCAAGAGTGGCTAACATTTTAAGAGAAGCATAAAAATAGATCCAATCATTAAAATTGATGGTACTTTGTTCAAATTGATCGGCAGCATGTTTCCATTGATCTCGGTAAGGGAAATAATTGGAATCGTTAACAACACTTGCTTGGCCTTTGAAAACCAATTGGAATCCTTTCGATTCTTCCTTGGAGATGTAAATCACACCTAGTCCTAAAGGACCAAGTAACCACTTCCATGCGGCAAAGGCACAGAATGCCACTTTCAGTTTGGAAAAATCGAGAGGGATGTGGCCTACAGCTTGGCTACCATCGATCACTAGTTTGGTTCCGTAGGTTTCACAGAGATGGGATACGGCCTCCATATCAAACACAACACCAGTACACCAATGAACAGGCGATAGACTGAGAATGGAAACATCTCCTTTGGAAAGTTCTTGTTTTAGATTTTCCAAAAATGCATCAGGAGTGTTCCCTACTTTGACAAATCCGAGTCCAACTCCTTTGTTTTGCCAATGTTCCCAAGGATAGACATTGCTAGGATATTCATTTTCCAGAACCAAAATCCGTTTGCCCTTTGGAATCTGGATGCTATGGGAATAGAAATTCATCCCCTCACTTGTGTTATGTACAATCCCGATCTCTGAAGGATCACAATGTAAAATTTGAGACAGATACCCTTTGATTTCTTTTTTGATGAATGGTTCGGAAAAATTTGGAGCAAAGATCCCAAACTTCGCATATTCTTGAAAATAGGCATTCATCATTTGAATGGCATAGGTGGACACGGGCGTGGTCCCGCAATAGTTCAACCAAACAGATTCTTTTTGAACGGGGAAATACTCAGAAATTCCGTTCCAGTTGGAAAAACTTGGAAACGTTGGGATCACAGACGTAGATTCAGACATGTAAAAATAGAAATATCTGAAGCGACAGAAGAGAAAAGTAAAAAAAAATGGGACCGTGCAATCTTCTCGGGTTTATCTCTCTCGTTCTGCCTTCAGTCATAACATCGCCCTTTTCCGCAAACTGATTGGTCCGAAAACTAAATTCACAGCAGTCATCAAATCCAATGCTTACGGGCACGGACTGCTTGCGACAGCTTCGATTGCAATGGATGCTGGTGCGGATTATTTGGGAGTGAATTGCTTAGAGGAAGCCGTCTCCCTCCGTCGGGTATTTCCCAAAGTGACCATCCTCATCATGGGAAGCATTCCTAATTTGAAAGAAAGGTTAGGAGAACTCGCCGATGAAAATTTTTGGGTGATGGTGTCTCGCATCGAAGAAATGGAACTTCTAGCAAAACTATCCCCCACTCCCAAACTCCATTTGAAGGTGGATACGGGGATGAGCCGTTTGGGAATTCCCTTCCAACAGGCTGAGGTCTTAGCAAAAGAGATTGCAGAAAAAAAACTTCCTCTCTCTGGCATTGCCACTCATTTTGCAAGCACAGAAGATTTTACCGAACATAGTTATTCGATGTTACAGCTGGGACGTTTTCAAGAGACTATCGACACATTCGCTAAACACGGGTTTATCGATCTCATTTGCCACTGTGCATCATCTGCCTCTGCCATGTTATTTTCGGAAGCACGAATGGACCTTGTCCGTGTTGGGATTTCTCTTTACGGACTTTGGCCCAGTCTTGAGACCAAACTTTCACTTTCTCTTATGAAAAAAGATGTGGGGATGTTAAAACCGGCGCTCACTTGGAAAACACAAATCCAACACATCCAAAACCTAAATCCTGGTACTTTTGTCGGGTATGGGTCAACTTTTAAAACCACGCATGAAACTAGGCTTGCCGTTGTGCCAGTTGGTTATTATGAAGGACTTGATCGAAAACTGTCTAATCATGGTTATATGCTCATTCGTGGCGAACGCGCAAAAATCTTGGGTAGAATTTGTATGAATATGACCATGCTTGACATCACTCATATACCGGATGCAAAGATTGGAGACGATGTTGTCATATTAGGGAAATCCGGGGATGAGATGATTTCTGCAGATGACCACGCCACTTGGACAGGAACCATCAATTATGAAGTGGTAACAAAAATATTGGGATCGTTCCCTCGTATCATTGAAGACTAGAGGATCATATGTCAGAACGACAAACATACAATTGGAAAAATCACAGACTAACCTATATTAGGCATAAATCTCTCAATCCAAAATCCAAAGAAACCATTGTCCTCATCGGAGGTTGGTGTTCAGCAGCAGGATATTGGGGGCTCAATATTCCTTTCTTTCGACAATTGGGAGATGTCATTGAACTCGACTTAGTTGGTCACTACCCTGCTGAAATTTTTGATCAAAAAAAAGGTCTCACACTTCAGGATTTTTTAGAAACACAGGCCCAAGGGATTTGGGCATCGGCTGGGGAAAAAGACATCACACTTGTTGGTCATTCCACAGGAGGAATGGCTGTGCTTGCGATTGCGTCCCTTTTCCCACAGCGCATCAAACAAGTGATCGCAATCGCCCCCTATGTACACGGACCAGTCCCTGGGATCTTAAAAATTGGAGTGATGGGACTTCGCGCCAACTTAGGAACGTTTTTTGACCTTGGATTTAAAATTGGAAAATCATTACCCAAAGCCTTACAAATCGGTTTTTCCTATGGTGTGTATGATTCGAAAGCCTTCCATACAAGAGAAGAAATCCAACAGTTCTTAAAAGAATACAACCCGCAATTTGAATGTTTAAACCCAAGACAAATTCTCATGATCCTTGAGATGCTTGACCGAACCGACATACGACCGATTGTCTTTGGAAACCAAGTACCAACTCTCATCATGCGCGGGGAAGAAGATCCCATCATTCCAGGAAAAGATGTGATGGAACTGGAAAGAAGCACGCCACATGTGAAGGCGGTACTGTTTTCAGAATGCGGACACTTTGTACACATGGAAAAACAAAAAGCGGCAGAAAAGGTAATGAAAGATTTTCTCCTGATGAAAAAATCCTCCGCCACCAAAAAGTCATTTTTCTAATTTCAAAACCTTCGGTGTTGTAAACTCGGTAACGTAGAACGGATCTCAGCCAATCGATCGAGTTCGATTGTGGCAATGGCAAACCCTTCTTCGGAATTTAATTCCGCCAAAATTTCTCCCCAAGGAGAAATGATGAGCGAGTGTCCAAAGGTCTTTCGTTTGCCATGTGGGTCGTGAGTTCCAGTCTGCCCAGGTGCCAAGACATACATTAAATTTTCAATCGCTCTTGCTCTGAGGAGAACATGCCAATGTGCCTCTCCAGTGGGAACGGTAAAGGCAGCTGGTAAAAAACACAAATCCACACCTTGTTTGGACAAGGCACGAAAGAGCTCGGGGAACCTTAGGTCATAACAAATCGCCGAAGAAATCTTTCCATATTCGGTGTTGATCACATCTGGAATCTTTTCCCCGCTCTCCGTGTGGTTGGATTCTTTGTATGGGAACCCGTCTCCCACAACTGCATCAAACAAATGGACCTTGTGATACCGGAACACTTCCTCACCTTTGGGATCTACGATCACTGCCGTGTTGAACACTTTTCCCGTAGGCGCTTTTGTGGGAAACCCACCTCCCAAAAGATAAATGCCCAAATCACGTGCCGTATCTTTTAAAAAGGAAAAGGTTTCTTCCTCAATTTGACCAAGAAGGTTTTGTTTTTCCGATTCACTTCCCATAAAGGAAAAATTTTCAGGTAGCCCAATGACTTTGGCACCAGCGTTTGCCGCATCTTCCACAAGTTGCCTACACTTGGTTAGGTTATTTGAAACTCTTGCTGTACTTGTGACTTGCACAACGGCGGCTTTAAAATTCATTATCATAAATGAGGACTTTTATGAACCACCAATCAGAAAAAATCAATCATATCTTGGAAGCACTTCCCTATTTGATCAAATATTCCGGGAAAACCATCGTCATCAAATACGGTGGAGCCGCTATGGTGGAGGAAGAACTCAAAGCTTCTTTTGCAGAGGACATCGTTTTACTCAAATACTTAGGAATCAATCCGGTCGTGGTTCATGGTGGTGGACCAGAAATCAATTCTCTCATCAAATCACTCAACCTCAACACTCAATTCGTCCGAGGCCATCGTGTGACCGATGAAGCCACAATGGAAGTGGTGGAGATGGTACTCACAGGCAAAGTGAATAAACAAATTGTTTCTCTCATCCAAGAAAAGGGAGGAAAACCAGTTGGGCTTTCGGGAAAAGACGGTGGCCTTGCCATTGCCGAAAAGTATCTGATGGAAGTGGAAGATGAATCAGGGAAAACACAAAAAGTAGACTTAGGCCTAGTAGGAGAAATCACTTCCGTTGATCCCAATATTATCCTCACCTTACAACGCGAAGGTTTTATCCCCATCATTTCTCCTGTAGCCATGTCCAAAGAAGGGCAAACACTCAATATCAATGCCGACACCATGGCAGGTGCCATCGCACAAGCACTCCATGCAGACAAACTTATTTTACTCACAGACACTCCGGGGATTCTGATTGATGGCCAATTGGTAACAGGTCTCAAAAAAGTGGATATTCGTGGTTATATAAAAAGTGGACAGATCTCTGGTGGCATGATACCAAAAGTAGAGTGTTGTTTGGGAGCGATTGATTCTGGAGTCAAACGAGCTCACATCATTGATGGTCGAGTGCCCCATTCCGTCTTAATTGAAATTTTGACAAACCAAGGGATTGGAAGTTTGATTGAACAAGGATAGATTTGGATGCCTACGAAATTACTTACGTTAAGTCTGATATCGGATATTACCAGTCGCATCAATTCCCATGAAGATTTGGATACACTTCTCAGTGAAATCATGGGAATCACTCGTGACGTATTACAAACGGAAGGTTCTTCCTTACTTTTGTATGACAAAGAAAACGACCAATTGGTATTCAATACAACCAGTGGGTTAAAAGAAGAATCGCTTGCTCACCTAACAGTTCCTAGGGGAAAAGGGATTGCTGGGATGGTGCTTGAAACACTGAAACCAGAAATCGTAAACGATGCGGCCAATGACTCTAGAATCTTCAAAGCCATCGACAAAAAAGTTGGGTATGTCACACGAAACTTAATTTGTGTTCCTATGGTGGCACAAGGCGAAGTACAAGGTGTACTAGAAGCGGTTAACTCTGTCGACAACCGTGACTTCAACCAAACAGATATCAAAATCCTCAGATATCTCTCAAACCTGGCAGCCATTGCCGTCAAAAATCGTCTTCTCATTGATAACTTAAATTTAAGAGCGAATGAACTAAATTGCCTCTTCCAAATTTCGCAAGCTCTTGCGAATATCCAAAGTTCAGATGAATTTATGGACCTTGCGGTCAAAACCATTTCGGAAGTTTTACAAGTGGACCGAGTTTGCCTCAATTTTGAAAAGATTGAAAAACGCGGACTCCCCCGTTCCAAGTCCAAAGGTTTTTCTGACCAAATCCAAGATGAAGATGTGGTGGGACTTCTCTTCAATGATAAATCGGATTGGATGTTTAAGGGATTTAAGGTGATCACGGCTAATTCACCACAAGGGATGCAACTCACACATAAGGGACTCTTCCAACACAGTATGATCTTATTTCCCATTCTGAAAAACAAAGAATGGTTGGGTTCTCTTGTTGTTTCCGACAAAACATCTCGTACCCGTTTTGATGAGATGGACATTCGAATCCTTCGAACTCTGACAAACCAGGTCGGGGAAGCGTACACAGCGTTACAAGTAAAGATACAAAGTGAACGCTTAAAAAACATTGATCGTGACATGCAAGTGGCAGCCATGATTCAAAAACATTCGCTGCCCATCATTCCTAAACAATACTCACTCTTGGAATTTGATACCTACTACCAAGCGTCTCGCGAAATCGGTGGAGACTTTTATGACATGGTGGTACACGGAAAGGACGAAGTGTCTGTCATCATTGCCGATGTTTCTGGAAAAGGAACACCAGCAGCACTCTTTATGGAATTTTCCAAAACGGTTTTACAACAAGAAGTTTCGAAAACCACTTCCACAAGCGAAGCTCTTTTCAACGCCAACCAGATCTTACAGGACAAATCTGGATTCCTAATGTTTGTCACAGCGATGCTTGTCCGCATCAATATGACAAAAAAAGAATTAACCTATTCCTCTGCGGGTCATAATTTACAAATCATCTATCGCAAAAAACACCATAAGATCCAACACCTTTCCGGAAAAGGACAACCCATGGGAATTGGCAAATGTGAGTTCTCCGAACACACAGTCAGTTACTTGCCAGGAGATTTACTTGTTCTTTACACCGATGGTGTGACAGAAGCCATGAATCTAAAAGAAGAACTTTTTTCAGAAGAAAGGCTTGAGTCTGTGATTCTATCTCATATCAACGACCCTCCAGAAGTGATTAGGCAAGCGATTCTACAAAAAGTAAGTGAATTTGTGGGAGAAGCGGAACCACATGATGACCTTTCTCTCTTTATCATCCGTCTAAACTAAAGATAAAGGAGTTTTTATGAGACGCATTCTATATGCAATGGCAGTCTTCCTTCGTTTGGACAAACTGCACAAAGCGATGTTAGATGCTGTAATTGAAACACGAGTTAAAAACGCACTCCAAACATCAGACAAATTGCGCAAAGAACAAGACAGATTGCGAGAAAAAGAATTTCGCAAACAATTGGAAGACCTTCAAAACAACCACAACAGTAGTTTTGAAAACTATAAATTAGAAACGGAAAATTTAATCCGCATCTTCAAAAACCAGATCCTGGTTGAAAAAAAAGAAGTCCTCAAAGAACGCGAAGTGGTCAAGGAAATGCAAAGGCAGGCCATGATTCGCGAAAATAGATTCCAACATTACATTCTTCGATTCAAAGAAATTCTTTTTGTGAATAAAAAGGTGGTGGAATCCATTCAAAGTTTGGTCAAAGTTGAATCAAACATCGAAGATTTGTTATACGAAATTGACAATTACGACGAGAGTAAGTTCATCAAAAAACCAGAAATGATTTTAGATACCGAGTTCCTAAAAGAACTTCACAAAAAAGAAGAAGAGATTCGGGACAATATCCTCAAATTTCAAAAAAAAGTAGAAAACAGCTGAAGAACAACCTCAGCTGTTTTTCATTTTCATCCGCCAATATTTACCATTTTTGAATCCTTCTCAATCAATTCTTTTTGTTTCCAAAGGAAATAGATCGCAGGATAAACTACAAGTTCTAATGCAAAACTTGTAACAAGCCCACCAACCATAGGAGCAGCGATTCGCTTCATCAGATCTGACCCTGATCCGGTGGCCCACATAATTGGCAATAGTCCAATGAATCCAGAAAGAACTGTCATCATCTTAGGTCGAATCCGATGCACTGCTCCTTCGATGATGGCAAGTTGGAGTATTCCTGCATTCATCTTTTTATTTTGATTCTTATGCTTTTCATAGGAGAGATCTAAATACATGAGCATAAAAACTCCAGTCTCAGCATCTAATCCAAGCAATGCGATGATACCAACCCAAACGGCAACAGAAACCTGGTAATCCAAAAGATACAATAACCAAAAAGCACCGATCATAGAGAAAGGAACCGCAGTTAAAACGATTGCCGTTTTTATTACAGATTTTGTATTGATGTATAAAAGAAAGAAAATCAAAAGGAGCGTGATAGGAACCACAAACATCATCCGGTTTCTGACACGAATGATATTTTCATACTGACCACTCCATTCTAGAAATACTCCTTTTGGAAGATTCACCTCTGTTTCAACTATGGACTTTAATCGATTTACAAATCCTAATAAATCCGTATCGGTTGTATCCACATACACATACCCAGTCAAAAATCCATTTTCATCTCGGATCATGGTCGGGCCAATATTGTATTCAAGAGTCGCCAAATAACTCAAAGGAATATGGCCTCGATTCGATATTGGAATGAGGACTTTCGAGATCATTTCTAAACTATCACGGTATTCCCTGGGATACCGAATTTGGATTGAATACCTCTCTCGTTTTTCAATGGTTGTGGAGATAGTTTCTCCTCCCAAAGCAGAAAGAATTGTGTTTTGAATGTCTTCGATGGTTAATCCATACTTGGCAGCAAGTTCCCTTTTAATTTTAATATCAATATAATAACCACCCGAGGTTCTTTCAGCAAAGATAGACCGAACACCTTTTTCTTTTTTCAGTGCAGTTTCTATATTAATTCCGACCTCTTGGATTTCTTCCAGATTTTCACCTAATACTTTGATACCGATTGGTGTACGAATACCCGTAGACAACATATCAATACGAGCTCTGATTGGTTGAGTCCAAGCATTCGAAAATCCTGGGATTTCCATTTGTTCGTTCATTTGTTTCACTAGGTCTTCTTTGGTAAGTCCACGTCTCCAGTCCTTCTCTGGTTTGAGAGTGACAACTATCTCAAACATTGAGATGGGAGATGGATCAGTTGAAGTATCTGCCCTTCCAGCTTTTCCATACACCGATTCTACTTCTGGGAAACGAACTAACTTCTGGTCCATGATCTTTAACACTCGTTCGGCTTCCCCAATACTGATACCAGGAAGTGTGGTTGGCATATATAAGATAGAACCTTCATTGAGTGGAGGCAAAAACTCAGTCCCCAATTTGAAATAAATGGGAACTGTCAAAAGAAATAACAAAACCGCAGAAAGAACTGTCTTTTTCGGATGGTTCAAAACCATTTTCACCACAGGTTCGTATACTAAATACAAACGTTTGCTAATGGGATGGTTTTTCTCTGAATAATATTTACCTACAAAAATACCAGTTAGAATAGAATTCACAACGGGCGTAAATTTGGTAAAGGGATCCATCCGCGTAAATAACATGCGAAACGCAGGATCAACGGTAATGGCAAGAATGGCAGCAATCGCCATCGTTACGTTCTTGGAAATGGCAAGCGGTCGAAATAATTTACCTTCTTGGTCCACTAAAGTAAAAATTGGGAAAAAGGCAACGGCAATGATGAGAAGAGAAAAAAATACGGAAGGCCCGACTTCCAAAAGTGCTTCCAGTCGAATTGCATGGAAATCACCCACTCGACCCGAGGATTCCCATTCTTCCAATTTTTTATAAGCATTTTCCACTTCCACGATTGCTCCATCCACGAGGACACCAATCGATAAAGCAATGCCTGCCAAGGACATCAAATTGGAACCTATGTCAGCCAAATACATCGGTAAGAAAGAAAGAATAACTGCGATTGGTATGGTAAGGATCGGAACGATCGCAGAAGGAATGTGCCAAAGGAAAATTAAAATGATAATGGAAACAACTATAATTTCCTCCGTTAACTTTTCCTTCAATACATGAATGGTTTCATTGATAAGGATGGAACGATCATATGCAGGTTTGATTTTTAAACCTCTCGGCAAAGAAGCTTCCATAGATTTGATTTTATCTTTTACCGATTCAATGACGCGCAGTGCATTTTCGCCATGCCTCATGATGATGATCCCAGAAACTTGGTCACCTTCGCCGTTCCAATCACCGACCCCACGCCTCAAGTCAGGTCCATCTACAATTTTGGCAACTTGTGATAAGTATATAGGAGTTCCCATAGAATTGGCACCTAACGAGATTTGTTCGATGTCTTCTTTCGACTGAACATAACCTCTTACACGGATCATGTATTCAGCACCACCAATTTCGAGTAACCTGGCTCCAATGTCGTCATTTGATTTACGTACCTTGTCGATCACTTCGTCCATATCGATTCCAAAAATTTGTAACTTCAAGGGATCGATCTGGATTTGGTATTGTTTTTTAAACCCTCCCACAGTGGCAACTTCCGCCACTCCAGGGATAGAATTTAGTAGATACTTCAATTTAAAATCTTGGAAAGAACGAATTTCAGCCAAATCCATTTGGTTTGTTTCATCCACTAAAACATATTGGTAGATCCAACCAACACCCGTGGCGTCAGGCCCTAAACTTAAATTGACTCCCGTTGGTAAATTATTTTGTAATTGAGATATGTATTCATTCACACGTGAACGTGCCCAATACAAGTCAGTTCCATCTTCAAAGATAACATACACAAAAGAATAACCAAAGTCAGAAAACCCACGAATTGCTTTTACTTTTGGTGCTCCTAACAATGACCTGACGATTGGATATGTAACTTGGTCTTCAATGATATCGGGGCTACGATCCCATTTGGAATAGATAATCACCTGTGTATCGGACATGTCCGGCAATGCATCCAAAGGGATGTGTTTCATAGCAAAAATCGACATTAAGACAAAAAATAATGCCGTAATGATAACCAAATACCGATTGTTAGCGGAAAATCTAATGATTGTGCTGATCATTTTTATAACCACCTAACTTTAATTTTGACTCTGAATCTAAAAGAAAACTTGCTTTGGATACGATTTCATCATTTTCATCCAAACCTTCCAGCACCTCGACCCATTCTGCGGAGGAAAACCCAACTTTTATTTTCTTCGGAGCATAATGGTTGGACTCAGTTTTCTGATACACCAAATCCGAATTTCCAGTCGGGAGAATGGATTCTTTTGGAATTCTTAATACATTAGTTTTTTCAATCCCATAAGTCCCTTGTACATACATCTGTGGCTTAAAATATTCTTCGGGATCTTTCACCTCACACCAAACAGACAATGTCCTTGTGTCTTGGTTAATCAAATTTCCCATTGCCACAATTTTTGCCTTATGCAAACTATTTGTTTCGATCGGGTTAACTAAGTCGATGAACTTCCCTACCCTAAAATAAGAGAGATCATTTTCATAGACTTGGAATACTAATAATGCTGTATGGTTTGATCTACCTGTTAAGAATAGATCTGAATTTTTAGAAAGGATGTATTGGATCTGCTTTTCACTTAATCCTAATTTGGTGAAACGTAAACGGATTCCTTCCCGAATTTCCTTTCCCCATTCATTCCCAGAAGCGATTGATTTGTATTCATTGGCAGTCGAAAAGATCTCAGGATCATAAGCGACTTGTCCACTGAGATTGATTGTTTTACTGATAGCTCCCTTTGTCACAAGAACCGTATCTAAATTGAGAATTGATTGTTTATTCTCTGATAGTTTTAAATCAGGCTCTTTTGATTGGGTATGGTTTGTATGTTCAGATTCAGGTTCAAGGAGTGGATCCTCTTTTTTTACAAGTGCCATCCCACAAATTGGGCATTCTCCTGGATGGTCCATTTCAATTTGAGGATGCATCGGACAAGTATAAATATCTTTATGATTGTGTACGGTTCCCCCACAAGAAACCAAAAACAAAGACAGAATTAAGATAGGGAAAAGAATATATTTAACCTTCATGATTTTCTCCTTCAGGCAACAAATGATTTGTTAGTTGTAATAATTTTAAAACTGATGACCAACGTTTGAATTGGATTTGATGCACTTGTGATTGAACTTCCAATGATTCAGCGATAAAATCATAACTCTCACCTAATACACTATCCCCTTTAGCATACGATGAAAGTGATGATTTTATATTTTTTTGAAAAGAAGGCAATAGATTGTTTCTATAATTTTCGAGTCTTTGTTTATTGCCTAACCATGATTCAATCGTTGCCTGGTATTCCGTCTTAAGTCGAAGCCGCTCCTTTTCTTTTTCTTTTTGTAACCTCATCACTTTGATAGCATTTGATTGATTTAATTCATTTACTTTTGACAAAGACCATACTGGCACTCGTATGGTTACGCCTGCACTCCAAAGATCTCCTGCAAATTCAGGATTGTCCATGATGGCTAGGTTCAAAGGACCACTATCAAGCAAAAAAGGTTTACGCCTTCGTTGCATATAACTCACAAATACTTCGAAATCAGGTAAGTGTAAGATCTCATCTTTTTTGGATTCTACAACCGCCTTCGTTTGGTTCACTTCAGCATATTGGATCAGTGGGAATTTAGATAACGAATCCACTGACAATTCCCGCTCAATTTTACTTTCTTTTTTAGTCAGATAGGAAATGATCTCTTCTTCCGTGATGGAACTTGAGCCGATAGACATTGAATAAAAATCAAGGGATTGTCTTAATTCATTTAGAGTTATTGTTTTCTCAATCACTCTATCTTTAATTCTTTCCATTTGATTTTTGGTTTTAAGAACATTTGATAACTTAAACTGTTCTGAAACATATTGAGAAGATTCCAATTTTACTTTGGTATTTAATTGTTTTTCAATGTTTTGTAGGTCATTTAATTCCCTTTCTATTGCAGCAACGGACAAAACCAATTCAAAGTATGTCCGAATGAATTCATTTTGAATCCAAACTCCACTCCAATAATCCAATTCAGAATCATTTTTTAGGATTTGTTTTTCTAAGTTTAACCTACCTGGGAAAGGAATTTCTTGTGAAATAGAATATTCTTTGCCCGTCATACTCGGTGTATCAGGTTTAGCCCGATCAGTATCAAATCCTGATCGGTATGGATACGACCTATATGCAAACCCAATTTTTGGGTCTGGATAAACATCCGCGTGTTTAGATCGAAACTCTTTCTCTTTCGATTCCAAAAACTTCAATGATACTTCTGGATGTTTTTTTAATAATTCGTTTATTTTGCTATCAATACTGCTATTACCGCTTAGGTTACTCGCATCTACTTTAAACAAGAAGACTGAATTAATAAGCAATATAGTATATTTTAATATATTTATATAATGTTTTCTCATAATTTCCCTCCGATTTTATGTTTAAAAATCGAGTAGGTTTAGATGAGAAGTTTTATCGTTTTTTGTAAAACTAAGGAATCGTTCTGGAAAGAATAAGGGTTTAATTGGAATGTATGAAATGCAAAATTTGAAATTGGTAATTCTACTGTAGATTCCAAATACAGTTTTTGAATGACGACCCGAACTAATTTAGAAAACTCAATTTGGAAGCGAATCTCATCCAATTTTGAAACTTCATTGCATTGACAAGAATTTCCTTTGGATGATTCTTCAGAATTCCCAGCTTCATTCGATTCTGCATGGCAGGGCATGACGTACTCTTGAGAACTTGCCGTTTCAATGTTTGTTTGTGCAATTCCAAATTTTGGGCAGGTGAAAAGCCCCGCCGTACAAACCAAAATAATGGCAATGGAAGTCAATACAAGGGCACTGACAATCCTTCGTTCCTTTATTTTCTTGAGTTTCATACGGTTCACCTACCAATTAGACAGAATCCCCATTCCAATGGAAGAGAAAAATCTTTTCTAGTTTGTGCCCTTCGCCTTCATCGAGTTCGGTTGCCCAGTGGACGCAAGGAGCGCTCTCCACAAAGTACTCTTTTCTGGTCGTAACACCTTTCGCTCAGCAATGGCAAGAGAGATGGGCATCACCGTGAATACATTGTTCCAAATTCCCACCACACATCCTGTGCGACCCGCAAACGCCGCATGCACTGCGTTTTGTGCCAAGAATCCACAGAAGACCGAATCTTCCGCATTGGCCGGAACAGAACGAATGATGTAACTAGGATCTATGTATTTTAAATTGAGTGTGGTACCTTCTTTTTTAAAGTACTCCGTGATTTTATCTTTCATAAAAACACCGATGTCCGCTAGTTTTTTGTTCCCAGACTGGTCTTTTTCCCCCTTGTCCTCGAAGTATTTTTGCCCAGCCCCTTCTGCAACAATCACAACCGCATGTCCTCTTCTTTTGACGCGGTCCATGAGGACTGGCAAAAAGGCACCTTCCCCTTCTAAATCAAAATCTTGTTCAGGGATCAGAACAAAGTTTACATTTTTGGAAGCAAGAGCTGAGTTCACAGCGATAAACCCTGAGTGGCGACCCATGAGTTTCACAAGACCAATTCCATTCGGTGCTCCTTTTGCTTCTTCATGAGCACAATTGACAGCTTCTACCGCCTTACTAAATGCAGTCGAGAACCCAAACGTCTTTTGGACGTAGTTGATATCATTGTCGATGGTTTTGGGAATGCCAACGATGGCGATGTCTTCTTTTCGTTTTTTGACCTCGGCTTGGATGGCTTGGGCACCGCGGAGTGTCCCATCTCCACCAATACAAAACAACATCTTGACCCCGTATAAAAAGAGAGTGTCGACCATATCCTCAATCTTCTGATTGCCACGGGAGGATCCTAAAATGGAGCCACCAAAATTCATAATATGAGCCACTTTATCGGGAGTGAGTTCGATTGGTCTGTGGCCTGACTTTTTCACAAGACCTTCATATCCAAACGGAAAGCCAAGAATCCTCGGGACTTTGTAACGATAATGCAATTCCATCACGAGTGCTCGGATCACATCGTTGATCCCAGGACAAAGACCACCGCAAGTCACAATCCCTGCGGTCACTTCTTCGGGTCGAAAGTAGATTTTTTGCTTTGGTCCAGCTTGTTCAAAAAACACTGGACTCGAATCGATTGTTTTTTTGGCATCTTCCTGCCCAGAAAAGATGGTTTGGAAGAGCACAACAGAATTGTCTTCTGTCCAGTAGTCGTACCCAGCGGGGTTTGGGATGGTACAAGGTCCAAATTGTTCTACTTTTGTATCGTTTTCATTCATCGGTCTTACTTATAACAAAAAAAGACAGAGAGGAAAGCAAATTTCATTGCCAAACAAAGGAAAAGCAGGCAGAAATGCATTTAGATGCTAAAAAAGGTCTTTTTCATTCCTCTTCTCGTGACCGTAACGAGTCTGTCCCTTTTAGCACAAGGTCTTCCCTTTTTCTCTAGTTATTCATTTACAGATCCAAAAGCTTCTCTCTTCCAAGTGGGTGGTTCACATAACGGAAATTTGGCGATCCTAATCCCGTTTCGTTTCCCCAAAGAGTTAGAACTCGGCTCCCAATCTGTTTTCTCAAAATCTGATGACCCAATGGCGGGCATTCAAATTTTTTCATCGGTCGTACCGTTTACCACCCTAAACCCATACCGAAATCCAGAAGGAAATTTTGATGTGAGACCTGACAGGTCGAATGTTGCAATGCTATCTTACCAGCCCAATGTCACCTATGTCTACTACCGCAATGGTTTTACATTTGATTTGGGCTTAAGTATGGGTCTTTCACTCAACCAAGGTTCGAGTGGCTATGTAGATGTAGCAGAATCCAAAGTGCGAATCAAATACAGACTCAATCGAAATCTGTTTTCTTTTATTAAAAATTCACGTTGGGAACTCTTCTTACAACTTTCCGAATTGCATCGTTTCGATACATCGGAGTACGCCAATCGGTTTAACTCGTCCATCAGAGCACAAGAACCTTCCCGCACAAACTTCGTAGGAAGACAAGTCTATGTAACACCTGGAATCAGCATTTCCAATAGCAATCTTACATTTGAAGGAATGGTGAGAGTTCCTATCAATGCTAGAGAAGCCGGTCGCACACTCGACGAACTCTGGGCACCTGAAATCCAAGGAAACCTGGGCCTCAAGTATTACATGCCCGTCACTCCTAGTCGTTCGAATTAAGAATAGAGCCGAAGAGCAAATACACCTAACAAAAGATAGGCGAACACATTCTTACATTCTTTAGCATGGGCGCCTCTAATCCGTTCGTGACGAAAAATCATAAGAAAAACGACCGCGCTATCCGCTCCAATCTTTCCAAATTGATAGGAAACCAAAATCGTTTTTTGGTAAGGAAAGGATTTCCGCTACTATCGCTGGCGCGGGGAGAACCAACGCAATCAATCGCAGTGATGCGAAATGACATAGAGGGGCACTGATGTCTCAATCTTAGCTAGGTTCCTCTTTGATTCTTAAATATTCATAAGGCGTAACAATTTTTAAACCTTTTATTTTTTCGAGAAGGAGAAGATCTTTCTCTCCAGTAATAATGAAATCAACATTTGCTGAAAATCTAGTTTCTAGAATATCAAAATCATCCCTGTCTCTTAAATTGAAATAATGCTTTAAAGATTTATTTTTAATGAACGTGGTGTCATTTCTGATTTCCTCAAGAGAGAATTGAATAAAATCTTTTGGAAGTTTAAACTTAGGTCTAGTCAAAGTTTCTTCAATTTCATCGAGATTCCATTTGAAATATAACCAACAAAAACTTCAGCGATTAAATCTTGAAGAACTAGTTTAGGTTTTCCATTCAAGAGAATGGCAGAAATGTAAATGTTTGTATCTAGGAGAACTTTGAACATTAAGAAGCCTTTTTATTTCTTCTAACAGTTTTAATTTCTCTAAAAATGTCAGCTTCTGTAAGATTTGATTTTTCGACTGATTTTGAACCAGGAGCGAAGATAGCTTGCCATTTAGATTTTTTCTCAATGTAAGCCCTTGCTGCTTCACGAATCAGTTCAGATCTAGATCTATGTTCCCTTTTTGCAATTTTATCAATTTCTTTTAAAAGAACTTTTCCGAAATAGATATTGAAAGTCTGGTTCATAGCTTCTCATAATATACAATATTTGTATATTTGTTAAATAGATACTCTTTTGATTTCTTACAAACGCCACACGAATGTGGCGATTCTTCCCCGCAATGTTCTAATGACCACAGCTTTTAATAGATATATGCATCACAAGTTTTTGATTGGGATCATCATATACCGGATAAATGCTGGGAATGGTTTCGATTGACTCATTTGCGTTTGTCATGCCAACTCTTGCATGTTATTCGCATTGTATAGAGCAGCGACCAATCTAAAGATAAACTATCTCCATTGCCTCAATCAAATATCCGACGCAAATACTCCTCGAGATGGATACGAATTGGCATAAGGTAGGTATTCATTCCATTTTTGGAGCAATATGTGATCACTTCTTTTGCAAACTTCACATTCCATTCCATAGTCGGAACAAAATCTTTCGGGAAATACGCTCGATTTCTAGACTCCCAATAACTTTGAGATTTTTCTGTGACCACAGGACTGATCCCGATATACACTTCCATCCCATTCAGTTTCTCAGTGAATATATCAACCAACCTCATATCAAAAAATGGCTGGGTCAAAAATCCATCGGCACCTGCATCCTTTTTCATTTCAATGTAGTCAAACTCGTCTTTGATTCCAACACGATACTGATCAACACCTGCATATACTTTTAAATGATTTAATTCTTTTTTAAGTTTCTTGATCAATTTAATGGTTGTTGTGGGATAAACTCGTTTTGTCATATCCGTTGGCGGGTCGCCTTTGATCACAACAACAGAAGAAATTTGTGAATGTTTTAAGGTTTGGATGATTTCTTCACAATGGTCCAAATCAAAATCAATGGCCCGTAGGTGCGGAATTACATTTGGGAAAATTGGATGTATCACTGAAGCAACATCCCAACTTCTATTTTCAAAACGAAGTAGATCAGGAATATTAATGCCAGTGATTTGATTAAAATTCTTTTTTACAGTATTAACTTCCTGTAAAACTACAGGAATCTCACGTGGCACAACCTCTAATAAAATTTTGTTCATTCATGAACCTTACAATGAATTTCTATTTTGTGATAGATCAACTCCAAGAGATAAGATCTATGCGAATCAGTAATCCTATTCCCTCTCCGATTTCTCAACAAAGCGTTTCCATGACAAATCCACATCCATCTTGGAAATATTTTCCTTTTTCCGTGAGATGCGAAATTCAAAATTTCGGTAGATTGGAAGAGAATCTTTGTTAGATGTAGTATTGGAATTTTGAGTTTCAAGACTAGGAGATGAAGATGAAAATTCTTCCCCTGGTTCTTTCCAAACAATCATGGTTTCTTCTGTCGGGCAACTGACCTCTCCACAACTCACTTCTAAAATTTCGACTTCAGCGTCATTGGGGATGGTAGTATAAGTTTTTAACCACTCTGCCAGTTTGGGATGAAAGGAAAACCCAGTCGAGAGTTTGCCTGTTCCAACGGATTTCCAACCGTGGTTGTGGGATGGTATCGAAACTGTCATTGTGATATCCCTATCCCCTTAGACTTGTGAAAGGTCTCTTCTTTTGGGGAGAAACCTTTCTGATCCGTTTAAACTTTTGCTTTCCTAGACGGGTCATAGTTCAAGATAGGAGACAACCAACGTTCTACTTCTGGTTTTTCCATCTCTTTTAATTGAGAATATGTTTCCACTTGGTCTTCGTTGATCTTTCCAATCGCAAAGTAACGCGCTTCAGGGTGTGAGAAATAATACCCACTCACACTGCTCGCAGGCCACATCGCACACGATTCCGTGAGTTGGATCCCTGCATTTTTTTCCACATCGAGTAGTTTCCAAATCTTCCGTTTTTCTGTGTGATCAGGGCAAGCTGGATATCCTGGTGCTGGGCGAATCCCACGATACTTCTCTCGAATCAAATCTTCTGTGGTGAGGTTTTCGTCTTTTCCAAAACCCCACTCCTCACGCATTTTGTGGTGCATGTATTCCGCAAAAGCTTCTGCAAATCGATCGGCGAGAGCCTTTACCAAAATGGAATTATAGTCATCATGTTTTACTTCGTATGATTTTGCTAACTCTTCGATTCCGTGACCTGCAGTAACCGCAAAAAATCCGATATAATCATTTTTATTCTTCTCTTTTGGAGCCACGAAATCCGCCAAACTATAGTTTGGTTGGTTTGATAATTTAGTTGTTTGTTGGCGCAGCATCGGATAAAAACCAAGTGACTTTTGTTTGGATTCATCTTCGAAAATCTCTACAGTCTCCCCGTGGGAAACTGCTGGAAACATTCCCACAACAGCTCTTGGTTTGAGATTTGGATTTTCCAACATTTGATTTAAAATACTTTGCGCGTCATTGTAGAGTGAAGTAGCTTCTTTCCCAATCACTGGATCTTTTAGGATTTGGGGGAAACGCCCCTTTAGTTCCCAAGCTAAAAAGAAAGGAGACCAATCAATGTAAGGCAATAGATCCTTTAATGTTACATCGTCGAAAACACGAATACCCATAAAACTTGGCTTTGGTGGTGTATAGGAATCCCAATCTGCCATAAATTTGTTTTGGATCGCATCAGCAATTGGAAGGATGTTGCGTTCACTTTCTCTGGAATAGAACTCTTCCCGGATTTTTGCCTGTTCTTCGGTAACAGATTTCGCATATTCCTTGGCTGTTTGTGGGTTTAAGACACTGTTCATCACGTTTACAACACGAGACGCATCCATCACATGTAAAACAGGTTGCGAGTATTGTTCTGCAATTTTCACTGCGGTGTGAGCAGGAGAAGTGGTTGCTCCTCCAATCAGAAGTGGCACTTTAAATCCCAAGCGTTCCATTTCTTTTGCCACATGTACCATTTCATCAAGAGATGGAGTGATGAGGCCTGATAGTCCGATCGCAGCCACATTTTCTTTTTTGGCAGTTTCTAAAATCTTTTCACAAGGCACCATAACACCGAGGTCAATCACCTCATAATTGTTACATGCAAGTACAACCCCTACAATATTTTTACCAATATCGTGCACATCCCCTTTTACGGTGGCAATTAGGAACTTTGCTTGTTTACTCTCATCTTTTTGGTTCCGTTTCTCTTCTTCCATAAACGGCATGAGGTATGCGACAGCCTTTTTCATCACACGAGCACTTTTCACCACTTGAGGCAAAAACATCTTTCCAGCCCCAAAAAGTTCCCCTACCACCTTCATTCCGTTCATGAGTGGTCCTTCGATGACATCGAGCGGTTTAGATAAACTTTGGCGTGCTTCTTCCGTGTCTTGGGTGACAAATTCATCAATCCCTTTGACAAGAGCATGTGTGAGTCTTTCCTCGACTGTTCCATTTCTCCAAGCATCATCTTTCTTTTGTACTTTTGCTTCGCCGTGGAAACTACCAGCCGCATCAATCAAACGTTCCGTAGCATCGGGTCTTCGATTGAGTAACACATCTTCCACTAACTCAAGTAAGTCTTTTGGAATCTCTTCGTATACTTCTAACATCCCTGCATTGACAATCGCCATGTCCATTCCTGCTTGGATTGCATGATACAAAAAGGCGGAGTGCATCGCTTCCCTGACAGGGTTATTCCCACGGAAGGAAAAGGAAATATTACTAAGACCACCAGATACTTTGGCACCAGGACAAAGTTTTTTGATCTCTCGTGTTGCTTCGATAAAGTCTACAGCATAATTATTGTGTTCTTCGATTCCAGTCGCAACCGTTAAAATATTTGGATCAAAGATAATATCTGTTGGCTCAAAATCTAATTTCGAAACCAGTAAATCATAAGCACGTTTACAAATTCGAACTTTGTCTTCTTTTGTTGCCGCCTGCCCTTGTTCGTCGAATGCCATGACGATAGCTGCTGCACCAAAACGTTGGATGGTACGAGCGTAGTTTAAAAACGCTTCTTCTCCCTCTTTGAGTGAGATCGAGTTTACAATTGGTTTTCCCTGTATACATTTAAGTCCCGCAAGAAGCACTGACCATTTCGATGAATCAATCATAAAAGGAACACGAGCAATGTCTGGCTCCCCCGCGATTAAATTTAAGAATTTAGTCATGGACGCTTCGCCATCCAAAAGCGCCTCATCAAAGTTAATGTCGATGATGTTGGCCCCAGCTTGTACTTGTTGTAGGGCAACTTGTACGGCCTCTTCAAAATTTCCATCTAGGATAAGTTTTTTGAACTTAGGAGATCCTGTGACGTTGTTTCTTTCTCCAACGTTGATAAAACCTTGGTCCTTCGTTAGCTTTAATGGCTCAAGGCCAGCAAATGCACTTAGTTTTGGCTGTTCTTTTAGAGCACGTGGTTTGATCGAAGCCACTGCTTCTTTTGCTGCTCGAATGTGAGCAGGTGTCGTTCCGCAACAACCACCCACAATATTTAAGAAACCTGCTTCCCCAAAATTTTTCATCCATCCACCAAACTCTTCTGGTGTTTGGTCATACCCTCCAAAGGCATTGGGAAGGCCCGCATTTGGATAACAGGAAACATAACAATCCGCCACGCGAGAAATCTCTTCGATATAAGGACGCATTTCTCCTGCACCAAGTGCACAGTTAATTCCCACAGCGAGTGGTTTTGCGTGTTTAATGGAAATGTAAAATGCTTCTCCCGTTTGTCCAGAAAGGGTTCTTCCTGAAGCATCAGTTATGGTAACAGATAAAACCACTGGGATGCGAATCTTACGTTCTTCAAATACCTTCTCAATGGCAAAAATACATGCCTTTAGATTTAAAGTATCAATATTTGTTTCTGGTAATAATAAATCCACACCACCATCCAGTAGTGCCGAAACTTGTTCATAAAAACAATCCACTAACTCATCAAAGGTGACAGCACGAAACGCAGGATTGTTTACATCTGGGGAAAGGGATGCTGTTTTGACTGTTGGTCCAATCGAGCCTGCAATGAAAACATCTGTTTTACCAGTTTTGGCTTTGAACTTTTCCACTGCATTTTTCGCACACTGCACAGCCGCAAGGTTTAAGTCCCGCACTGCCGATTCCATTTTGTAATCCGCTTGGGAAACAATGTTGGAACTGAAGGTATTGGTTTCTATGATATCGGCCCCAGCTTCCAAATACTCTAAATGTACAGACTCGATGATGTCTGGTCTTGTAATTGCAAGCACATCATTATTCCCTTTGATGGAAACTGGCCAATCCTTAAATCTTTCACCGCGGAAATCATCCTCCTCTAGTGAATGCCTTTGGATCATTGTACCCATGGCACCATCTAAGACTAAGATTCTTTCCTCTAAGAGTTTTAAGAGAGTTTTGGAAGAAGGATTGGTATATTCAAATTTCATAATATTTCTATTTATAATAAAAAGGTAAAATAAAGATGGGAGTCCCCTAATTCAGGGAACACCCATAAGTTAGATCATTTACTCGGATCGGAACATTTTGCACCTTTGAGAGGTGGTTTTGTTTGGACGATAACCGGGTATTTATTTGCTTCTTTTGCGTTTACTTCAATTGATGATTTGTGTTTTTCTGGGACATCATAGTCCGGGAAAATAGCATCAATTGGGCACTCGTATTGGCATGCATTACAATCAATACAAGTATCTGGATCAATATACAATGTGTCTGGTGCCTCGTGAAATGCTTCCACCGGGCATACGGCAGCACAACTTGTATACTTACAATCAACGCAAATTTCAGTTACAACATACGCCATGAGAAACTCCTGAAGCCCTTTTTGGATTACCAAAAAGGGCGATTCTTTTAGTAGCGGTAGTGGTCCGGTTTGTATGGACCTTCTAAAGGAACACTGATATAATCAGCTTGTTTTTGAGTGAGTTTTGTCAAATGAACACCCAACTGCTCCAAGTGAAGTGCAGCTACCTTCTCATCCAAGTGTTTTGGAAGGCGATACACACCCAACTCATATTTCGTAGTGTAGAGTTCAATTTGAGCCAAAACTTGGTTCGTGAAGGAACTAGACATGACAAACGATGGGTGACCAGTTGCACAACCCAAGTTCACAAGACGACCTTCCGCAAGAACAATAATAGACTTACCATCTGGGAAGGTATATTTGTCTACTTGAGGTTTGATTTCTTTTTTAGTGACACCTTTTTCAGAGTTCAAACGTGACATTTGAATTTCAGTATCAAAGTGACCAATGTTACAAAGGATAGCGCCGTCTTTCATCGCTTTCATGTGTTCGAGAGTGATGATATCGTCGTTTCCAGTTGCTGTTACAATGATGTCTGCGTTTTCGATTACGTCTTCCACACGAAGAACTTGGTATCCTTCCATCACTGCTTGAAGAGCACAAATTGGATCGATTTCTGTGACAATCACTCGTGCACCGAAGTTACGAAGAGAAGCAGCAGAACCTTTCCCAACATCCCCGTAACCACAAACGAGTGCTACTTTACCAGCAAGCATCACGTCTGTTGCACGTTTAATTCCATCAGCAAGTGACTCGCGGCATCCGTATAAGTTGTCAAATTTTGATTTCGTTACAGAGTCATTTACGTTGATCGCAGGGATTTTTAAAGTTCCCGCTTTCAATTTTTTATGAAGTGCAATCACACCTGTCGTTGTTTCTTCAGAAACACCTTTAATGTCTGCAAGAAGTTGTGGGTATTTTTCATGGATGAAGTGTGTTAGGTCATGTCCATCATCGAGGATCATGTTTGGACCTTTGCCACCATCAAAGAATAATGTTTGTTCAATACACCACCAGTATTCTTCTTCTGTTTCACCTTTCCAAGCAAATACAGGGATTCCTGCTTTTGCAATGGCAGCTGCTGCATGGTCTTGTGTTGAAAAAATGTTACAAGAGGACCAACGAATGTCAGCACCTAATGCAGCTAATGTTTCAATAAGAACTGCTGTTTGAATTGTCATGTGAAGAGATCCGCAAATTCTTGCACCTTTGAGTGGCTTTGAAGTTCCGAATTCTTTACGAAGTGCCATCAGACCTGGCATTTCTTTTTCTGCCAAAATGATTTCTTCTCTTCCCCATTCTGCAAGAGAGATATCCTTCACTTTGTATGGCAATCGTTCCGTTTTTGTTTCAGTTGCTGTGGACATTTTTGTCTTCCTTATTCCTTTGTTGCTTTGATTGTTAAAATTTTAAAACTTGATTCTGTTTGGATTTCTCCAATTGATTCGACTTTAAATCCTGCGTTAGATAACCAAGATTCAAATAACTCTGGCTCAAAACCAAGCCATAAGTCCGCAAAGTTATCTCGCATATATTCCGCATTATGTTTTTGCAAATCGACGATACAAAAAACTCCACCTGGTTTTAGGACACGAGCAATTTCTTCGAGTACTGTCGGTGGATGAGAGATGTGGTGCATCACCATCGAAGCTACAACCGCATCACAGGAGTTTGCCGAAAGTGGGAGATGTTCCATTGGTGTTTGAATGAGGCTCACACTTGGATTTTTTGCAAAATGTATGGATGCATTTTCAATCATCCGAGAGGAGTTATCCACTCCTGTCACATGTTTTGCTTTATTGAGTAAAAACGGTATGAGTCCCCCTGGTCCACATCCCAAATCGAGAATGTTTTCGCAAGTCGGGAGTTCCTGTAATATCCAAGAACGATAGAGTTTGGGATGTAACGTTTCTTCCTGTAGTCTTTCCCAACTCTCTGCGACACCATCAAAGAAGGTTTTGGATTTTTTTTCCCGTGCTTCTAAGATTTGGTGTACCATTTTCTGGTCTTTTTCCCTTGAGGGGAGATCTTCCTTATAAGATAACAATAGTTTTGTGAGCTCAACAGGGAACTTTAAACTCATCTCCTCTTCATCTGGCAAAAAACTATAGACCAAACTTCCTTCCCGTCTCGACCCAATGAGTCCCGCCTCTGTTAGAATTTTCAAATGGCGTGAGATCCTAGATTGACCCATCCCCAAAATCTCAACGACTTCGTTTACAGAGAAGGCACCAAAACTGAGAATATGAAGGATCCGGATCCGAGTTTCATCGGAAATGGCTTTGGTAGCAGCGAGCAAATGGCTCGCAGTGCGGTTTGTTGGGAGTGTTTCAATTGCCATAACCAAGATATCTAGATATCAAGAAATCTTGATATCTAGATCAAGGCAACTAAAATATGGTCGGTCGTGGAAAAATACCGATCATTTTTGAAGATGATTAGGAAATTTTAAAGAAATTGATCTTCCTTTTTAGGGTTTCCGCTAAGTTTGCAATCCCATTGGCAGTGGCAGTCATTTCTTCTAGACCTGCTGCGGTACCTTGTGTGAGATCATTAATACTAAAAATCGCTTGGGCGACTTCCCCGATGGCATTTTTTTGTTCTTCCATAGACAATCGAATTGCCTGGCTGATTTCATTCACTTTGTCCACCTCTTCCCCCACCTTTTGGTTGATGATGAGTTGGTCTTTTGTGCTTTTTTCAATCGTGTCGGTCATTTCGTTAAAAGAACTAACACCTTTGATGATCCTTTGGATGAGTGAAATTGTCGTTTCGATGGTTTCCCTTCCACTTTCAATTTCCTTTTCGTTGGCTTGGATGAGTTCCCCAATGTCGTTGATGGAGATGGCTGTCTTTTCTGCGAGTTTTCCAATTTCATCTGCGACCACAGCAAAACCTCGTCCGTAAACACCAGCCCGTGCCGCTTCAATTGCCGCATTTAACGCAAGTAAGTTGATTTGTTCGGAGATTGTATTGATGATTTCAATCACACTGCCAATTTCTTCCGAACTATTGCTGATTTTGGAGATTGAATTTCTCATGGAATCTAGTGATGCTTGTCCGAGTTTTGCTTCTTCAGAAATTTGATTCACATCTTGAGAAGCTTTCCCCACTTGTCTTCCCGTTGCTTCAATCAAACTAGAAAGCTCTGCCATCTTTGCTTTTAGAAAATCCACTTTGCGGAATTGGTCTTCGGCTTGTGCATCCACATTCTGTACGGCCGCTGAAATCTCTTCGATAGAAGCAGAAATTTCTTCTGCAGAGGCCGCTTGGGTTTGTGCATTGGATGACAACATATTTAGGGATGCAGACATTTGTTCTGCGGATGATGCCAAATCTTCGGAAAATGCTTGGTTAGATCCTACAACTTCCGTGATTTGTTTCAAAGTGGAATTCAGACCCCGAGCAAGTCTTGCAAATTCATCAGATGATTCCAATTTCACTTTATTTCGCAAATCACCAACTTCTACATTTTGTAAAACACGTCCGATCGTTTTCATAGGTCGGAATCTTGCTGCGAACAAAAAGTAAATTGCGAGTGCGATGACAATCGATCCAATCAAACTAATAATCGTTAAACCACGAAGGGAAGACAAACTCTCCACTTCGATTTCCTTTAAGTCAATGGTTGAAAAGAACTGAATTCCGTATCGGGAACTGACTTTTCTTCGTAGTAAAAACGTAGAACCTTCCCATGGATTTCGAAAGGAATCAGTTTCTCCTGCGTTTTTTGCTAATTCCTCAAACTCTGTTCCTTTGAAGCTAGTCATCAGGTATTTGGGATTAGGATGGTAAACCATCGTTGACTCACGATCGAGTAAGAAAGAATACCCAGTAGAACCAATTTTCACATTTTTTAAGAAAGACTCCATCGCCTTTCCCACAAGAAAAGGCATCCCAACAAGTCCAATCACGGTTCCATTTGTATTGACAACGGGAGTTGTGATCATGATGACAATTTGACCATTGAACGGTGATTTGACGGCAATCCCCACATGAGGTTTTCCTTCTCTAGAAGCTTTGAGATTGTCAGAAACTTCTGGATTCGATGTCAATTTGTAACCAACACTTGCACCACCTGGAAGGCCCGATGCAACAATGGGATAACCTTCGTCAAATGAGGCAATGAATGCATTCTCAAGAAGTAACTGAGTGTCGTTGTATTTTTTTTCCAAAGCAGGAATAGCGAGTTTGTAATTTCTTGATTCTAATGCTTGTTTTACAGCAGGTGCTGTTGCCACTTCCTTGAGTGCGCCTTCAACTGCTTCAAAATAAACATTAATCCCTGCCTCATTACTTTGGTTGAAGTTATACAATTGGTTTGAAAAGGCTTTTTCTAGGGCCTTTGCATTGACATTAAAAGAATAAATCAAAAGAAAAATGGATAATACCATCACCATAAAAGAAAACATCACAGGTACTGTGTTTCGTAAATTACGGTAATAAGGAGTGATTCGGTCTTGGATCTCGGCTTGAAAAATTTCATCATCCAGGACGATATGGGAAGCTTTTTCTAACAGAACAAATGATAGGATTATGTTCAGTAAGGCAGTTAGAAGTAAACTGCATAAGATATAGAAACCATCGGACTTACTAGTGTCAGGTAAAAGTAAAACAGGTGTGATGACAATCGGTATGGCAAGTAACCACTGCGTAGTACCAACGATTGCGCCTAGAACAGGCATTTTCGCAATGATATCCCAAACTTGGGTATATGTTTCGGAATTTTTTTCCGATTGGGATTCCAAAGTAAGAAGTCCATCTTTGATTGACTTCATTTTTTTTGGGAAAATAAAAGTAGGTAGCAACAAACTCACAAGAGCCGCAATGATCGTTGCACCGATAAAGGTTTTGATCTGAGTTGGACTTAAATCCACATAAAAAAGAATGAGTGCGATCCCAATTGGAACAACGACCCCCAATGAAAATACTTGGGATGCCAATAGGAAGGCTCGCTGATAACGTTTATACAAATTCATTAAAACTTAGACCTTGACTTAGGGTAAATTTGCCCGATGGGATGGCAAGGTTTTATGGATTTCCCCGAAGTTTTCTAAAAAGAGAGTTTGAGCCCCAAGTTTGCAGAATAGAGGTCTTTGCCTCCATACAATCCTTCCGCAATGACTTTCAGCATAAACAAATCTAACTCTAATCCAACAATCCCATACCCGATCCCTCGCCTTGAGTTGGATTCCCCACCAGCACGAAAGCCGAGTGTGGCATTTGGATTCTGATTGAGAAGTTCTCTGTCGATCACGGTTTGAAATTCTCTTGGAAGCTCTATTGGGAACGCATCATTTGTGGAAATGATAAAAGGACCACGACGGGAAAGAGAGGCAGAGTTGTGTCCAGAATTCCAACTGTAACCGCCCCCCACAATCAAGTTAGCGACCCAAAAAAGGCCAAGCCCTGTTCTGAGGTCCACATTGGTTGTTTGGACTTTTGTGTTGAAAAGAAAATTGGTATCTCCTCCCCATTTTCCTTTCACACCTTGGAATTCAATTTGAGCGGCTTTCCCTTCTAAATAACTAAGACTCATGTTTTGTTCCATCACATGATGTCCGACACCAACGTTAATTCCATTCCAAGTGATGAGGTTCATTAAAAAACCTTCTTTTTCGACAAGTTGGTAACGTAACATCCCACCATACGAGCGTACGGTGATCCTTCCTTCATAATTTTTATTATTGGAGGCAGCTTGGATTTGGTCTTCCGTCACTGCCACATTCATGCCGTGTAGAAAGATCCCCAAACGTCGGATATAACCACCCTCTTCCGTTCCAAGTAACCAACCAGGGTTGATATCTAAATGAAACGATGGAATGACTGCACCTCCCACATTGGGAAGTTTAGGATATTTGATTAAATCATCTTTCACTTGGATATCGTCTTTTTTGTATCCAGCTGCGGAAGCACTTATACCTACTTGGATGCGACGAACGGTTCCTGTTCCGATATTACTTGCACCTACATTTGCTAAAAATGCTGCTTCCAAATTTGTTTTTAGTACTTCATTCAAATAGTCTTTCTCAAACTTTTTAAGAGACGCATTCCCAGTTTCCGTGAGTGATGATGGCAAAAAACCACAGGCAGACCCTTCACATGTGAATTGGGCATGAAGTTCTGTTTGTGTGAATGATGTGACCAAAGCCAAGCTTAGGAAAACGATTCTAAGTTTCATATAGATCCTTTATTCTCTACTTTGAATCAACAATTGGAAAGTAATTTTCTCTCTCAAACGGAGACTTCTTTCGGTTTTTTTGCCGTACTAATCCAAAAAACTCCCGTAAGTACAAATAAGGTACCTATACTATGGAGAATGGTGATGGGTTCGTCCAAAAGCCAATAGGCTAAAAACAATGTCGACATTGGTCCAACAGAACCTACAATAGCAGCTGTTTTGCTACCAACTCGTTTGATCCCCTCTGAAACAAGTGCTGCGGGAACCACTGTATGAATCGTTCCTAACATAAATGCCAAAGGATAAAATGACCATGGTTGAATGAGTTCTTCGTATTTGCCAAAGACCAAGAAGTGCAAAAAAACAACGATCGATGAGATGATGAGAGCCCAAGCGGTAAACTTCCTAGCACCTAACCTTGGAATGATGGAACCACTGCCCATAAGATAAATAGCATATGTGAGCGCAGACAACAAAATAAAAAATGCACCCAAACTGACATCCTTGGCGGAACCCATTTGAACATCTTGTCCATAGGCTAAAAAAACTCCCGTGTATGTGAGAATGAGAGAAAACACTTCTCTTGTATGGATTTTCTTTTTTAAAAAGAAAAATGATAGAATCACAACGAGAGTTGGATAGATAAAAAGAATGATTCGTTCAAGGCCTGCACTAATGTATTTGAGTCCTAAAAAATCAAATAAACTCGCCAAATAATAGCCAACAACTCCCATGATTAGGACGTTCCAATAATCTCTTTTGGTTAAGGTGGTTTTGTTCGTATCTTTTTCGGCAGACCATGCCATCCAAACTAAAAATGGAAAGGCAAAGAACATTCGAAAAAACAAAGATCCAATCGCAGAAATTTCATATCGATACGTCAATTTGACAACAACAGCTTTTGCGCTAAAAAGTAACGCACCAAGAAGAACAAACACGACTCCTTTCCATTCAGCTTGCGTATTTTCTTTCACAAATCCATCCTGAAAAGTGAGAAAAATCCCGATAGTTTTATTGGATGTTCCGGTATTTGGTTTTTTCTATTTTTCTATTGGGAAACATTTCCCTATTATCTGATCCAAAGATAACTGAAGAAATATCAAAACCATTGTTACGAGTTTTTCCAACCTTTCGGCCAGAAGAATGTGAAGATTGGGCCATCAGACCATTTATCTGTAAACGATGTTTGTGGGAAGGAAAACGGTATGCACAAGAGATACGCTTTTTTGAGGACGGACCCTATAGAACTCACGGCTGTTATACGGATGCCAAAGGGTTTGAAGTATTAGAAGAAAAATGAGAAACCGGGAATCAAAACTCCCGGTTGAAAATTAGATTTATTTTTTTACACAGCCCATAATGCCAGCGATTCCTGGAGCATTTTTTAAGCAGTTTGGATCAAATTTTCCTTCCATACATTGGTCGATCATTTTTTGTTTGCCTTGTTGTAAACCTGCAAGAACGGGAGCTGCCGCTGGGTTCTTTTTCGCTTCTTCTTCAATTTGCGAGAATGTGCTAGCAAGGGCAGATTCGCACTCTTCTTGGGAATACACTTTGGACTTACAATTTGCCACCAAAAGCCCGAGAGCGAGCGCAAGGATGAGAGATTTTTTCATGAAAAACTCCGATGAGATAGATTTCCTGATAGTTTCTTTTTTACAAAGAGATTTGAAAACAAAAAAATGATCCACCATATTGCCATAGGAAGCCCCAATCCGAGCCATTTGGCGAGTTTTTACCGTCGATTACCAGAAGCGAACTTTCTTAAGGAACACAAATATGAATCGGGAGAGGTACGATCTGTGTGGATCCAGCTCGGTTCCGTTATTTTAATGTTAGAAGATGGCAAACAAGAGGCACCTAAAAACCTAGTATTTACACTCAAAGAGTCCAAACGAACCGAGTGGAAAGAGTTTTTAGCTTCCGTTCCCATCCTCCACAAAACTGAGTATACCCTATATTTTGCGGATCCCGATGGGAATGGTCTCGGTCTCAGCTCCTATCCCGAAAAACTTACTTTATTCTCAGAAATGAGTTGAGAAAACAATTCCTATACGTAGTGTAACAATCACTTTGGAGAGGTTGTTGCGTTAGAAATGAACATCAAACAAAAGTTAGCTTTTGGTTCTTCTGTCATTACTCTATTATCCCTAGGGGTCATCCTAGTCATAATATCTTATGTCATATATAAAAATGCTAAGGATGATGCCTTAGAAAAAATTTCCATCCTCGCAGACAAAATATCTTTAGATGTTGGTACTTATTTATCAGCTCCTCTAAACGAGACATATCTACTCAAACAAATTTTACAAGAGCCAAACTTACTCGATCGAGAGAGAGTATTTAAAACGCTTACCATCATGTCTCAATCCAATGAATCCATTCTTGGGACTTATGTTGTTTTTGAACCAAACGCATTCGATGGTAAAGACTCTAACTTTCGTAATACGAAATACCATGACCAGACAGGCAGATTCATTCCTTATGCTGTAAAATCAAATGGTAAGATCATCATCGAACCGGTTGTGGGTTATGAATTACCTGAGTCCGATTTTTACCAACTCCCCAAAAAAAGAAAACAAGTCGAATTGATCCCACCATTTGATTATAAAGTAGATGGAACCGACGTTACAATGATTTCTCTTGTGTATCCAATTATACAAAATCAAAAATTCATAGGGATTGCAGGGGCCGATTTATCTCTTTCAACCGTTCGATTTTATCTACAGAATCTTAAAATTTTAGATGGGAGTATTAAAATTACCCTAGTTGCAAGTAATGGTTACACATTGTACAATGGACTTCATCCTGAATCTAAAAATACTAAATGGGATGACAAAGAAGACAATTACGTCAATGTAACTATGTCTTCCAAACAGAAACAAATCTACTCCGATTCTGAATATTTTCATGTAAGCCTTCCCATAACTTTGATTAAGGGTACTTCCCCCTGGACACTTCGCATTTCCTATCCTCAAGAGAAAATCACAAACGAAATTCAATTCATCTTTTGGATTGCACTAGGTTTAGGTTTTACGGGTATCTTATTTTCAACTCTAGCAAATATAATTATCTTCAGAAGGTTAGTTGATCGAAGATTACAAAATTTGATTTCATTCACAAAAGATGCGGCAAGCGGAAATCTATCAAAAGAAATCAATGATACTCAACAAGATGAGATTGGGAATCTTGTAGAAGCAATTAGAGCAATGGTTTCAAATATTCGTCAAATCTTAACTGTCGCACAATCTTCCGGATCAGAACTAAAAGAAAGTTCTTTTCTGATGGAAAACACCATTGTAGAACTTTCCGATTTGGCGCAGAGCCAAGCAGCATCTTCTGAAGAAGCAAGCGCTACTGTTGAGGAATTAAATGCATCCTCAGAAACAATCAATGCCAATGTAGAACAAGCAGTTTCTAATTCCAAATCCATTCATACTTCTCTACTGGAGATCCAAAACCTAGTGCAAAAGATCACAAACGAAGTAGAAAACTTCGGTCAAATCGCGAGAGGAGCCAATGTAAAAGCCGAGGAAGGGCGCACTATGGCAAGCCTTACCTCAAAAGCGATTGAAGAAATCCAAGAAAAATCTTTATCCATCACAGAATTTTCTGAAGTGATCTCGAATATCTCCGAAAAGACAAGCTTACTTGCATTAAATGCTGCTATCGAAGCAGCAAGAGCGGGAGAATCTGGACGAGGGTTTGCCGTTGTTGCAGAAGAAATTTCAAAACTCGCCTCACAAGCCGCTTCATCGGTATCACAAATCAACTCCTTGTCAGAAGAAGCCTTAGAATCCATTCAAAATGGAGGAAATCAAGTTTCAAAACTGATTGCACTACTCCAAGACATCATCAAAGAAGTATCGGTAATCTTTGAGAAAGCATCCGACATCGTTCCTCTTATCCAAGACCAAAAGACAAGAACCGATCAGATTTATGTTGAGATTGAAGAGATCACTTCTCTTGTGGAATCTATCCAACAATCCACAGAAGAACAAAAAAGAGCAACATCAGAACTTTCGAACATGACCATCAATATTTCAAATGGCTCACAAATACTTTCGGAACAATCAGAAACAATGTCAGGTAACTCTCTTCGTATGACAGGCATTAGTGCAAAACTTTCGGAAATTTTACAAAAATTCAATTTGTAGGTAACACATGTTGATCAAAAAGAAAATCATCCTCATCTCCCTTGCTGTGATTTCCTTCATCATTGCAGGAATCATGATCATCTTGTCGATGGTAGTCAGATCAACATTACTTCACAATCTTCAAGAAGATACAAGATATATCTCATCCAAAATCATAAGTGATATTTCAAATACACTGAAGTCCCCTATGAAAAAATCGTTTGCGTTTCGAAAATCCTTCGAACAAGGGAACTTCAATTCAAGAACAAATGCCATCCAATACCTCAAAACTTTAAATCAAGAAAATGATATTGCATTTGCTGCCTACTGTGGTTTTGAACCCAATGCATTTGATGGGAATGATTTGGCCTATCGAAACACAGCCAACCACGATGCCACAGGTAGATTCATACCTTATGTTTACCGTTTGAACGACAAAATATATACAGAAGTATTAAAGAACGTGGATGATCCAATCCAAGGTGAATTTTACCAAAAACCCAAATCCACCTTACAAACAAGTATCACCTCACCTTACATATACAAAGTCGGGAAAACCGATATGTTCATTGTTTCCATTATGGAACCCATCATTAAAAATGGAAAATTTATAGGCATTGCAGGGATTGATATTTCCCTAACAACGATTAAATCTTATTTGGATTCATTAAAATTTGCTGATGGCGAAGGTGAAATAACACTTATCTCTGACAATCATTTAGTTCTTTATGATGGGTTCACACATCTTTCGGAAGGACTTGATTTTCGCTCGGCTGCTGATCCACACTTTTATAATAAATTAAAGGAAAAAGACCTGAATTTATATGAGTATAATGGATACTTCCATGTGGCAGTACCCATCACGATCATAGAAGGAAATAACCCATGGTTTGCTCGGATTTCCGTACCAAAATCTCAAATCCAATCGACTCTAAATTCCATTTTACTTGTCACGATTGGACTTGGAATCTTAGGTGTGGGACTTTCTATCCTGTCGATTTACTTTAGCTTTCAAAGATTGGTCGATCGACGTATCCAATCCATCAATTCCTCAACAGGGCAAGTTGCATCAGGAGATCTGAGACAACTGATCAAAATTGATCAAATGGATGAGTTGGGTAGCATTATGGTTTCCTTAAATCAAATGATTGAACATTTGAGAAAGCTCATTCGAATTGCTCAAAAATCCTCTGGCAAAATAAGTGATACTACAGAAAAAATTCAAAATACAATCTTAGAACTGACAGATCTAGCGCAAAGCCAAGCAGCCTCTTCCGAAGAAGCAAGTGCAACAGTAGAAGAACTCAATGCTTCCTCAGAAACCATCCATAGTAATGTCTTAAGTGCGGTTACTAATACTGAAACCATTCATCAATCGTTAAGTGACATTCAGATCCTAATGAAAAAAATATTAGAGAAAGTGAATACATTTGGAGAAATCGCGATTCGAGCAAATAACAATGCAGAAGAAGGACGCACAATGGCAAATGCGACATCACTTGCGATCCGTGAAATCCAAGAAAAATCAAAAACCATTACAGCCTTCTCCAATGTAATCTCTGACATCGCGAAACGAACAGGATTACTTGCGTTAAATGCTGCAATTGAAGCGGCAAGAGCCGGAGAATCAGGGAAAGGATTCGCCGTAGTTGCGGAAGAAATCACGAAACTAGCCGGCCAATCAGCCGAATCCGTATCGCAAATTAATTCATTATCACAGGAAGCTCTAGATTCTATCGAACGAGGGAACCAACAAGTAGAACGTTTGGTCGAAGTTTTGAAAAAAATTACGGATGAAGTTTCTCTTATCTTTTTGTCATCGAATGAAATTGGACCACTCATCGAAGACCAAAGCTCTCGCACAGAGAACATTTATTCGGAAGTAGTAGAAATCACAGAGCAAGTCAAATCCATCCAATTGTCCACCGAAGAACAACAAAGGGCGACGAACGAATTAGCGAATATGACGATCAATATCTCGAATGGTTCACAAGTGTTGTCGGACCAATCTAGTTCTATGGCAGAAAACGCAGAAAGACTGATTCAAGTGATTCACACATTGAATGAATTATTGAAGACGTTTCAGATTGAAACAGAAGCGTAAATTGTAGGGGGAAAGAAGTGCTTTCCAAGCGACTGCAGAATGCCCGAAGGAGACCACCCATTCGGAACTTGGAAAGACTGTGTCTGGTCGGTTTTGCAACAAAGCACAGGCGTTATTGCCCAGCCACCTCGCGGGTCAAAAATCTTTTGTTGTAACAACTACTATCCAAATGGACCACCTCCTTTGCTTATACCTTAGCTAAACCTTTTCTAGTACTCTTCAGATTTTCAGTCAAGAAAACATTTGATTAAAACTAAAATAAAAGAAGATAGTGTACTATGGGAAAAGAGTTAGAAGGAAAAACAATCTCACCAGAAGTCGAGTCTAAGCAAGCTCTCCAGATTCAGTATGAGGTTAGTATTTTTGACCTATACAAACACTACTTCCAGGTACGTTTGCTTGTTGAAACAAACCAGAAAGAGATTATTTTTTGTTTACCCAACTGGACTCCTGGATCTTACATGATCCGAGATTATGCAACCCACTTACATAAGTTTGATGCAAGAAATCTTCTTACACAGGAACCAGTCCATTGGGAAATGGTCGACTTACATCGATGGAAACTCACCCAACTCCCTCCCAAATTCGAAATCACATATATCATTTATGCGTTTGAAGATTTTACAGTCCGAACCAACTACCTGGAGACTGAATTTGGTTTTATCAATCCACCTGCCCTATTTTTATATCCAGAAGGCAAATTAGACACAAAAGCCAGCATTGAATTCAAGGTATCGGATTATTTCCCAAATATCTATACAAGTTTACCAAGAGATGAGAACAATCCTCACAAGTTTTTATCCGATCATTTTGATGAATTATTTGATTCACCCTTTCACCTAAGCAAAAAAAATTCAACATTTTTTACTGCTGGAACCACCAAACATGAATTACTGATCGAGGGAGATGTTTCTTTTGACTTTAAAACAAAACTGGCAAATGATTTACAAAAAATCACCGAAACACAAATCCAATGGATGGGAGAAAGTCCAAACGAATATTATCTATTTGTTTTAAACTTAAGTTTACCAGCGTACGGAGGATTGGAACACAAAGCTTCTAGTATCAATTATTTTAATCCAGAACTCATCCATGACGAAGAAGAATACAAACGATTGCTGGAACTATTATCACATGAGTATTTTCATCTTTGGAATATTAAACGAATCCGTCCTATCGCACTTGGTCCTTTCGATTACCAAAAGCCTAACCTAACAAGAGAACTATGGATTGCGGAAGGATTCACAAGTTTTTATGACGCTTATTTTTTATTCCAGTCCGGATTTTTAAATTTGGATGAATATTTAAACAAACTTCAATCTGACATTTTTTCTTTGGAAGATAACGAAGCTGATTTTTGGATGAGTTTGGAAGAATCATCCTTTACTGCTTGGACAAAATATTACAAAAGAAATGGGAATAGTCATAATATCACTGTCTCTTATTACACAAAGGGAGGAGTTCTAGCTCTTTGTATGAATTTATTCTTATTACAAGAATCCAAAGAGAAAAAAACCATCCGGCATGTATTTCACAAACTAAATGAAGTATTCGTAAAAGAAAAACAAAGAGGATTTACCAAACAAGAGTTTTTTGACACAGTTAAGGAAGTGACAGGTGTAGATTTAAAAATGGAATTCAATGACTATCTCGAATTACCAAAACCAATCCCAGTGGACTATTATTTGGATATGATTGGAATCCATCGTATTCAAACCGATTTAGTCGGAGAAACTGGTTTCAAAACAAAAGATAAAAATGGGAACCTTTTTGTGCAAAGAATTCAACACAAATCTGACTCAGATTCGTTTGATTTGATGTTAGACGATGAGATTTTAGCAATCAATGGAAAAAGAGCAAGTATTTCTGTTTTACAAAAATTGGAAAAAAATCTTAGACCGGGGGAGAAGTTTCATCTAATCCTTTCTAGAGCAGGGAAAATCAAAGAGATAATGGCAACTGCCTCAGGTTATTATAAAACTAGAAAATTCATCATTTCAGAAGATTGTAGTCCCGAGAAAAAAGAATTACGGGAATATTTTTTAAGGAACATAATCTAATGCCAGCTTTATTCAATTACATTCTCACTCCTTCCTCCAAAGAAGAGGTGTTACTCGATACACCACTTCCACTTTCACAAAAACATCCTAAACACTGGATTCACATTACAGCCGAAAACGAAGAAAAACTTACCTTTTTATTCCAAAAACACAATATCCACCAATTGACCATTGAAGATATTCTGAACCCAAACAGTAGAATCAAATTGGAAAAATTTCCCAATTATATTTTTTTTATCTTTCGAGGATTTCATTTTGAAAGAAATCAACTCACTCAAAAGAATTTTAACTTTATACTCACTCCTAACCAAATCATCTCACTGACATTAGATTATAGAGATAGCATTGGGAATATGATTGAAGATTGGAAATCCAATTCTAAGATTTTAGCAAAAGGATACGAGTTTGTCGTACATAAGATATTGGATATCGAGACAGACCACACTTTGGCGATCACTCAAAAAATCGAAGAGAGAATTGAACATTTCGAAGACCAAATTTTTACCAATGCAAAATCCTTAGATATCAGTAACGTGTATAGCCTTCGCTCCAGTTTACTTTCTATCAAAAAAGGTATGTTACAAAACAAAGAAGTGTTAGAAGACTTGGAAAAAATTAAAAATAGTTTTTTTAGCGATGAAGCTGATGCTTTTTTCCGCGATGTTAGAGACCATTCCATCCGCATTTTAGAATTAGTGGATAGTAATATTGAGTCCATCTCCTCCGCACTCGAGGCCCATATTGCTATTTCCACTCGAAAAACGAATGAAATCATGAAAATTTTGACCATCATGACTGCAATCATGTTACCGATGTCACTTGTTGCTGGAATTTATGGAATGAACTTTCGACACATGCCCACTTTGGAATGGGAATATGGTTTTGTTTCAGCCATTAGTGCCATGGGGCTCCTAGGCTTTTTGATGTTAGTTTATTTTAGAATCAAACGTTGGTATTAAACGGAGTGCTAATCGAGTTTAGGTCCCAACAAAATTACGAATTTGTACAAATACTTCAGGATCTTCCATTGGAGGATCGATTTCACCACGAATCCATTGGTTCAGTAGTTCTTTCAGCCGTTTATTAAGTGTTTCAAACTCAGGTGAGTTTGGAAACAGGATGATGGAATGAGTTTTGACTGATTTTCCTGTAGTGGATACAAATGCAAAATCTGGAATCATCTTTTCTAAGGTCTCTGCAGAAAAAGCTGGATAGTTGATCCCAAGCCATTCCACAGATGGGAGACAATTTTTATTGAAATATGCATCAGAAAGAGCAGATACCAGTGCTTTTTTCAGTTGTTGTTTTCTTTCCTTTTCAACTCGCTCTTCTCTTTCGCGCAGTTTTTTCTTGAAGTAGTTCTCTCTGCGCTTTTGGTATAAAAACTGTCGATCCATTTGTAAAAAAGTCAAAATCGATTTTGCTTTCGCATAACCAGAGTTTACAATGGGAGTGATACCTAAATAATAGAATAACTTATAAAACCAAGGTATGTAATTGAAATAAACAGCCTGTAAATTTTTCCCATAAGTTTTGACAAACTCTTCATCTTTGAAGATGGGTTTGAGTTCTTTTTCATTCAGTTCTAGAATGGCTTTTAAATATAAAATATGTTCCGTCGTGAAACGATAATTCTGATAAATCAAATTATTGATGTCTTTGATATTATTTTGGTTATTGTTCACAAAAATAGCAATTTTTGCATCTGCATCATGCCATTCTGCGGATAATACTTTTGGGTTTTTTCTTAGAAGATCAATGATCACTAGATTGTGTTCATCGTCTTTTTCTAAATTGATCCGAAGCAAACGTGAGTCAAAATCGAACTGACTGTCTAACATTTTCATGTAGACTTTTAAGAGCCGATCAACTTCCTTTTTCTTTTCTAATTCAGCAAACTTCCCCGCAATTTCCGTTACCTTCTTCACATTGTGAACAAAGGAATAAAATCCATTTTCTTTTAGAATTTCCTTAAACCCGTACAAGGTATCTACTTTGGCACGAATGATCTCAATCTCACTGATTTCAACGTCTGAAGTGCCCGGGGCAAATAACCGGTCTAGTGCCAATCGAATTTCAGAATCAAAGGCTTTGGCAAGTGGTTCTACCTTTGTCATCAGATATTCATTCGCAATATTTAAAAAGTTTGCCGCCTCAGTTTCAGGAACATAGTAAAATCCAATATGAGGTAAAACGATTACTTTTGGTTCTGCTGAAAGTTCATCGATGATAAGTCCACGCGATCGTTTTAGCATTTCAGAAGAAGGTTGTAATGGGAACTGTTTAGGATCAAGCAATCGATCGAGTTCGTCACCTGGCCCTTCTTCTTTGTAATCAATATCAGCTAACTTATTTAATACGGCACGCCAAGTATCTTCGGTTAAAATTCTTTTATTTTCAATGTATTTGTACAAATGTTCTGTCGAACGACCAATGAGTAATTTGTAAGGTTCCTCTAACGGCATTCCACTTGGCAATCCAACCAAAAATGGAACTAGACGTAGTTCACCCAAATCAGTATCATATTTGATTTCAAAAAGTTGTGTTGCCAGTCCATAATCAATGAGTTCCCACATTTGATCGAGAGCTGTTTCTCTGTCCATTTTGAGTTTTTCAAAATTGGAATCGGTTGGACGAAAGAGATGTCCTGCTTCAATGTTTTCCTTGGAACTTTGTGCTTCTACTGTTTTCATAATAGAAAGCGCTTCTTTTTGTAAGATTATTCCAGAAGACCTACCCAAATGTTCTTTGGTAGTGAGTTGTAAAAAATGATCGTGTGGTGGTGAGATTCTCATACACTAAATCGCAGTGATTCCACCATCAACGGTCCAATTCGATCCAGTAATATAACCAGATTCTTTTTGAAGAAGGAAATTCACAACACGAGCAATTTCAGATGGTTCCGCAATTCGTTTGACAGGAGTTTGGTGAATGATTTTGGTTTTATGATCGGAGATTTGGTCTTCTTGGATTCCCATATTGGTGTCAACATAACCTGGACTAACAGCATTTGCTGTGATCCCAAATTTTCCCCATTCATCAGCAATCGATTTCATAAATCCAACTAACCCATGTTTGGAGGCAGAATAAGCTACAGAATTTCCAGCGCCAACGATCGATAAAGAAGAGGCAATCGCTACAATTCGCCCAAATTTCAGTTTTTTGAAAATCGGCAAAACAGATTTGGAAAGTAAATAAAGACTTGTGAGATTGATTCGAAAAATGGATTCCCATTCCTCAATGGAAACGTCTGTGATGGGATGGTAAGGTCCACCAAACCCCGCCGTATGTACGATCCCATACAGATCCCCCATATCAGAGGATTCCGTAATGATTTTGGACAAACTGCGCTCAACGACAAACGGGGTTTCGGACAAATCCACTTCTCGGAAGGTTTCTTGTAAAATCGGTTCTTTCGGTCGTACTTTGTCGAGATTCCATACAGAAAAACCAGATAGGACTAGGGTTCTTACAATTTCTCGCCCAATCCCGCCACTGCCACCTGTCACGAGAACAATCGATTCCTTGATATCCATCGGACTTACAAAATTCCTTTTTTTGGGGTAATGGATAAGTCATCCACAAAGATAGATTTAGGCAAGTGGGAAATACTCCACAAATACTCGGAAATGTCCGAAATCGAAATCATGTCTTTCTTGTCAAACGCAGGTCTTGTGTCCCAAATCTCGGTGGCAACTGCCCCAAGACTCACGTGTACCACCTTCGTTCCAAAGGGTTTCCATTCTTCCCGAAGCGCCCGAGAAATCCCAAGAACCGCATGTTTCGAAGCACAGTATGCGACGGATTCTGGGAAACCTTGTTTGCCAGCGGTGGAACCTAAAAAGACAAACGTAGATGCATCCAAAGTCGGCAAAATAGGAGCAAAGACACGAGAAAGTTTGATGAGGGACTCTACGTTTAACTCCAAATGCGCGCGTAAATCAGAATCCAAAAGATCCTCGATGGGACCAAAGACTCCATCACCCAATGCAAAGTAAACGACAGCGGAAACAGGGGACACTAGATCTTTTGTTTCTTTCGCATAACATTCCTTTAATTTGTTTTGGAAGGTTTGAAAGTGAGTGGGATTTTTCGCATCCCAATGGTAAGTACCTTCTTCCCGTATGGAGAAGGTCGATAGATCTTTCGTTCCCTTTCTAGAGAATCCAAACACTTGGGTCTCAGGTTTTTTTTCGGATTCAAATCGCCTATAAAGACCCTCGCCTATCCCGGAACCAATTCCAAAAATATAAACATGGGTCTTTCGTTTCATAACCTTCGGGCCATCACTTGTAAGAGAAAATGTACTGCTTCGAGGTGTTTGTTTGCTTCTTTGATCGTCTTTCCCCAAACCGTTGGACCATGTCCTTCGATGAGTAAAAAAGGAACTTTTGGAATTCCGTTTTCAGTGAAATACCGTTTGATTTCGTTTGCTATGGTTGGTACGTGCGTGTGGTTATAAAAAACGGGCATGGTCAGATTTGGTTTTTCGTCCCAAATCCCAAAAGCTTTGATGATCTCAATGGGTGGAAGAGAAATCTCACGAAAGCCTTCTTCCTTACCAACACCAAACTCTAGTAAGTTGGAATCAATGGTGTGCACATGTAGGCATGAACCCACATCAGGCATCTGGGAATACAAAACTTGGTGGATACTGGTTTCGGCAGATGGTTTTAACCCTTCGGCCGCTTTGACCAAACTTCCATCCGAGACGGCAACACACACAAAATCAGTTTCTTGTAATTCGCCTTTGTGTTTGCCCGAAGCAGTGATCCAAAATTGAGTAGGAATTACCTCGTCACGGGTAGACAAATTACCAGCAGTGGCAAACATCCACTGCCGAGAGTAGTAAAGATGAGAAAGTCTGGTGATTTCCTGTAAGGGAGTGATCAATTCCAAATCTACTTGTTGACGCGCTCCACGTATGTAAGATCACGAAGGTCAATCTTAACTGTGTCACCTTGTTTCACAAAGATTGGAACGTTGATCTCTCCACCAGTTTCTACAGTGACTCGTTTGAGTGCAAGACCCGTTGTATCACCCTTCAAACCATCTTCTGCATACGTTACTTCCAACACAGCAAAGTTAGGAGGTGTTACTCCAATTGGTTTGTCATTGTAAAATGCCACTTCCACTGGAGTTTCTTCCTTCATAAACGGAAGGATGTCTTCTACGTAATCTTTAGAAACAGGGATTTGTTCGTAATCGTTTACATCCATAAAAATGATTTGGTCACCATCTGCATAACAATACTGCATCTTACGGCGTTCCAAATCCACGCTTTCTAATTTTTCTGCGGCTTTGAAGGTTCTTTCGATGGAAGAATCGCGGACAATGTTTTTTAGTTTGGTACGGATGAATGCAGACCCTTTACCAGGGTTTACAAATTCTGTTTTGACGACGGAATAAAGCTCATTGTCGATTTTGAGGATCATTCCTTTTTTTACTTCTGTGATACCTAAGTTCATAATTTCGTTACTCGTAAACAAAATCCGAGGGACTTGGCATAGTGTCAACCGAAGTATGGTCATAAGCGATGACTTGGTCCGATTGGAAATGGCAATTACAAAACCGCATCACCACTTTGGCGGATTTGGAAAGGGAAATCACACTCACAGACGAAGAGCGTGAGTCATTTGTGAAAGCGTTCGAACAGTTCCAATTCGCCGTAACCCCTTATTATTTGGCAAGGTTAGACAAAAATAACCCCGATTGCCCGGTGCGAAAACAAATCCTACCACGTTCAGGGGAACTCATCCGAAAACCCAACGAAACCGAAGACCCACTCGCCGAAGAAATCCACATGCCTGTCAAGGGTGTCACACATCGTTATCCCGACCGAGCGATCTGGTACATCTCTCATGTCTGTGCTGTATACTGTCGTTTCTGCACACGGAAACGAAAAGTATCCGATCCAGAAGAAACTCCCAATCGGATGGAATGGGAAAAGGCTCTTGATTACTTCCGAACTAAAACAGAAATCCGCGAAGTCATTTTGTCAGGTGGTGATCCACTCACTCTTTCCGATTCCTCTCTGGAGTATTTACTTGGTGCATTAAAAAATATCCCCCATCTAAACCAAGTCAGGATCCACACCCGTCATCCCGTTACCATGCCGATGCGCCTCACGGAGAGTTTGAATTCTGTTTTTTCCAAACATTTCCCAATTTACATGGTCACTCATTTCAACCATCCTAATGAAATTTCAGATGAAACGAAATTCTATGTTATGCGAATGATTAAAGAAGGGCATGTTTCGGTTTTTAACCAATCGGTATTACTGGCAGGTATCAATGATGATGCAAACATTTTATCGGAGCTTAATTACAAACTAATCTCTATCGGGGTCAAACCATATTACCTGCACCAATGTGATGAAGTGTTTGGCAGTTCAGACTTCGTTGTTCCTATTGAAAAAGGAATTGAGATCTATCGCAGGCTTAGAGGCTACCACTCTGGCATCACCATTCCCAATTATGTAAAAGACCTAACCGGGGGAGGCGGAAAAGTATTACTCTCTCCTGAGTATTTGCAAAAGAAAACAGAGAAAGGTTACCTCTTCCAAAATTACCTAGGAGATGAATATGAAGTGGGCCATTAACCTTTTTTTGATTTTGAATTGTTTACACTTTGGCTTCACTGTTTGTAAAACAACACATCCAATTGCAAATCCCAAAGAAACACCATTTCCCAAACCAAATGAAACCAAACAAAATCTTCCCCTAACAAAGGAACTGCGACTTACCTACCATGCCGTTTGGGTCGGCAAAGAGAATTTTGAACTCACTGAATCGAGTTCCCTGTTTGGAACGGGAAACCAATACAGAATCCAATGGATGGGAGACAAAGAATTCACTTGGTTACGTTTGTCTTCTACTGACAGGGAAAACCAATCCCAATTTCGCTATTATTTTAAAGACGAAACCCAGAATCCTGATGTTTCCTACTTTGTCTGGGGACAAAAAAAATGCAGTGTGCAGGTCTTCCGAATGCCAGAAGGAGAGCTGTATCTCCGCTGGGAGGGAATCCATAACGGATTTTTACTCGTGTTTGAATCTTCTACTAAAAAAGCGGATTCTCCGAAAGAATTGGCAAAAACCTTTCACAACCTCATCCAAACATCCTTAGAAGTGTACTAATCGATTTTTTCGAAAGCAGTGTTTTTTTAGAAAAAAAGATTAGGCAAATGAAAAGGTGCCGTTAGGCTTTGAGGAGAAATTTTATGTGGTTAAAACTTGGCGAATCGGAAGTCATCAACTTGGACTATGTTGCATCGATAAAAAAAAATCCAAACCAACCTTCCATTGAAATCATTTACCAAGATTTAAACAATGTAAAGTCCCTTCCCTTCCCAGGCAAAGAAGAACGTGACCGTGCCTTCAAAGCCATATTGGAAAACCTTTCCCGAATGAAATTATACTTTGAATGATCATGGAATTTGAAGCACTAAACCCCACTCTTTACGCCCAAGTATTGGATGAACTAGAAATCATCCCTTCTACCAAACCTTACCAAATTTTATTTTATGGATCTCGGGAACGTGGGGATTACCATTCCGATTCTGATTTGAATTTTTATCTTGTGGCTCACTCCACAGACCAAATGAAATCCCAGTTCATCGATTCCATTTCCAAGGCCTTACAAAAATTAGAAGATGTGGCTCCCGTAAATATGATCGCTGGAGATGCTGATTCTTTACGCCATCGTTTGAAGATTGCCGAGCCAGGTTCCATCCAACTCATGGAAGCCTCCTCGGTATTTTTTGGAGAAGGGATTTTTGAGGATTTAAAAGCTGACTGGGACAAATGGAAACAAAATGAAATCCCAAAAACAGATCTCATACAATACTTAGAAAAAAGGATTCGCTTTTTCAAACAACAAGTGACTCGTAATACCAAAGATGAAATTGCGCAACTCGAGCGAATCACAACCCTCACCCTTCACATTTGGGCGTTACAAAATATTGAGGATCTTACACATATTGAACTTTTGAAAATGGATACACCAGATCAATTGGTACCTCTTTTTACCAATCTTTATCGGAAAGAATTGGAAGCACCGATTTGGGAACTCCTCGAATTACAAACAAAGGTTCGCAGGTTAAAAATCGACATTCGTTGGAAACGGGACATCGCAAGAGAAGACATCCACGAAACCAAATACAAACTCATCTCATTGCGAAACGACGAAGAATTTATGATGAATCTCTGGGCCTAAGTTCAAACACCGAATCCTTTTCGGTAGGAAGTTCTTTTGTTAGAAAGAATCGTCTCGCAACAAATGAAGGGACTCACTCCTTAAATTCCGACAAATAGGCTTCGTATCCTCTTTCTTTCAATTTTGCTTTGGGGATAAATTCCATAGAGGCAGAGTTCATACAATACCGTTTGCCTGTAGGCCTTGGACCATCATCAAACACGTGACCCAAATGAGAGTCCCCCAATTTGGACCTAACTTCTGTTCGTATCATCCCATAGGAATGATCTTCGATTTCCACTACATTCTCTTTCACTAGTGGTTTTGTGAAACTTGGCCAACCGGTTCCAGAATCAAACTTGTCCTTGGAACTAAAGAGAGGTTCCTTGGAAACAATATCCACATAAATCCCATCCTCATGTAGATTCCAATACTCATTTTGAAATGGAGGTTCCGTTTCGTCTTCTTGTGTTACACGGTATTGAAGATCCGTGAGTTTTGTTCGTAACTGAGGGTTTTCTTTTTTTTTGGCTCGTTCCTTTGCCGTAGGAGAACAGACAAACAAAGTCAAAATAGATAGAATCATTATAAAAAATAAGAACTTTGGCTGCATTCGTTTCATGAAAGTTAGACTAAAGAATTTGTTTTTTTACTTTCATTTAGACGAAAAGACTTTCGTCTAAGTAAGTATGCAGATCGCTCCACTACCGAAAAATGAGGCCGCAAGGCTTGCCGCACTTAAAGGTTTGGAGGTCCTCGACACACCGGAAGAGGAAATGTTCGATGAGATCACGAAACTTGCTTCCATGATTTGCAATGTACCAATTTCCTTGGTCAGTCTCATCGATGAAACTAGACAATGGTTCAAATCCCACCATGGACTAAAGGCCAGAGAAACACCCAGGTCTTTAGCATTTTGTTCCCACGCCATTTTAGGAGACGATCCATTTGTTGTACCCAATGCGAAACGGGACATTCGGTTTAAAGATAACCCCCTTGTGAATACAGATCCCAATGTCATTTTTTATGCAGGGATTCCCTTGGCACTTGATGACCAAATCAAACTTGGTACCCTTTGTGTCATTGATAACAAACCTAGAGAATTAACAGAAGAACAATTACAGATGTTACGCCTGTTAGGAAAACAAACGGTTCGTTTGCTCCAAATGCGCAAAGACAGAGACCGATTGGAAATTGAGAAACTATCAGCAGAACGAGCCAATGCAGCGAAACGTGATTTTATCGCCGCCATCAGCCACGACATTCGAAACCCACTCAATTCCCTTCTTGGTATGTCTGAAATGATCAGAGAACAACCAATTTCTGAATCCATCGGTTCTTATGTGGATCACATTAAGAATGCTGGAGAAGTGATCTTAAATTTAGTGAATGATACAATTGAACTAGCCAGATTAGAAGAAAACGCTTCTATCTTGCACAATGAATGGTTTAACCTTAGCGAATGTTTGGCGGTTTATCATAACTTTTTCAAACAAGAAACCAAACGAAAAAAAATTGAATTCCAATTAAAAAACGAAATCTCAGAAAATGTCTACTTACTTTCAGACAAACGGAAGCTAGAAAAAATCATTTGGAACCTTACAGCCAACGCAGTTAAGTTTACCCATCATGGTTCTGTGTTCTGTCATGTGTTCCTTGAGACAAAAGCAGATGAACATGCAAATCTCATCATCCAAATCAAAGACACTGGGCCAGGAATTTCTCCTGAAATCAAAGACCGCCTTTTTTTAAAGTACAACGAATTTGTTCCAGAAGGATGTGAAATCTCTGGTTCTGGACTGGGACTTTCAATCGTAAAACTTTCGTTAGAAGAATTAAACGGTTCGGTTCATGTAGATAGCGAAGTGGGAGAAGGTAGCACCTTCCAGGTCAAAATCCCAATTGTTTGGAAACGAGAAGAAGGTGTGAATGGGAAGAATAAAGACCTCACTAAACAGGAATCCAATCTCCCTGCTTTCACCAATCGGAAAAAAATTCTCATCGCCGATGACAATGAAATGAACCGAAAAGTCTTAAAAAATTATTTGCGAGCGTTACCTTTCGACATCACAGAAACGAGTAATGGGATAGAGACGGAACGAATCTTGGAATTGGAGGTGTTTGATATCGCCTTTCTGGATATCGAAATGCCAGGAAAACATGGAACTGAGATTGCCAAGTCTCTTTCTTCGCAAAAGACAAAACCGATCCTCTTTGCCTGTACGGGCTTATGTATGCCAGAAGAAAAACAACACATCCTCAATTCTGGATTTGAATACTTTATGCCCAAACCCTACTTAAAAGAGGAATTATACGCCCATTTGTCTGAAATTGCCAACAAACAGCCTTAATGGGACTCGGGAAGGTTTGGTACTTTTTCCCTTTCTTTTTTAAGCCGTTTTTTTATTGTATCCTATTTTCATGACTAAGAATGACACCGAAGTTGGAAATGACTTCCAATCCTTCGGATTACGTCCTGAAATACTACAAGGAATCACTGAAGCAGGCTTCGAATCACCAAGCCCTATCCAAAAACAAGCGATTCCGCTCGTATTGGAAGGAAAAGATTTAATCGCACAAGCGCAGACCGGTACCGGAAAAACTGCAGCTTACGGACTCCCCTGTTTGAACCGAATCAATGTGGAAGACGGCATGCAAGTGCTTGTTCTCACACCCACTCGGGAACTTGCATTGCAAGTATCAGATGAATTGTACAAACTGGGAAAACATTTAGGAATCAAAACCACCACAATTTACGGCGGTAGTTCCTATTCTAAACAAATCACTCAAGTGGCAAAAGGTGCCCAAGTTGCTGTCGCAACTCCTGGCAGACTCCTTGACCTATTAAAAGGTAAGGAACTTAAAAATTTCAAACCATCGATGGTGATTTTAGACGAAGCAGATGAAATGCTTGATATGGGATTTATGGATGATATCGAATCCATCTTTAACTTACTTCCCACAAAACGCCAAACATTATTATTTTCTGCAACAATGCCCGAACCAATTAAAAAATTGGCGAGTAAATACCAAACGCACCCTGCTCACGTAAAAATCGCTGCGACAGAAAAATCTTCTAAAAACATCGAACAAGTGTATTACATAATCGATGAAGCGGAACGTGAAATTGCTGTTGTGCGCATTTTGGATTATGAAAACCCATACAAGGCAATCATCTTCACAAAAACGAAAAAAGAAGCTGATGATCTGAAAGCAACCCTAAGTTTCAAAGGATATCCGGTAGAAGCTCTCCACGGAGACTTAAACCAAAAACAAAGAGAACAAGTTTTAAAAAGCCTCCATGATGGCCGAGTCAAAATCCTTGTGGCAACAGACGTGGCAGCACGTGGTCTTGACGTAAAAGATTTGTCTCTTGTGATCAACTACCACCTTCCTTTTGATAGCGAAAGTTATACGCACCGTATCGGTCGTACAGGCCGAGCAGGAAAATCAGGAAAGGCTGTGACTCTTGTGACTACAAGAGAATCAAGAGCCCTACTTCGCCTCAAAGGCACATCAGGAACCAACCTAACGATTGCAGCACTTCCAACGAAAAAAGAAGTCCTAACAAGACGAGAAGAAGACTTCCTGAACAAAGTCGTCGAAACAGAAATCCATGCCGATGCAGAAGAAGTCTTGGAAAAACTTTTGAAGTTAGACGACAAACGTTCTGTGGCTTTGAAGCTTCTTTCCAACATGCTCGATAAAGCTAAAATCAGTGGGCCAGAAAAAATTGGTAAAACCCCGGCCGAATGGAGCGAAATGCCTCCTGGTGGTGGTTCTTCTGGTGGCCGACGTCGTCGTGACGATGGTGGCGGATCGGGAAGTCGCGGTGGTTACCGTGGTGGACGGTCCAACAGTGATCGCAGCGAACGCGGCGATCGCGGAGAAAGAAAAGAACGTGGTGGAGATAGCCGCCGTTCCAGCACCCCAACTTCTAAAAAAGAAGGTGGAGTGTTTGTGAAAACGGCAGGGAAAAAAACTCAGCGTTTTCGGAACAAGTAGTGGCTCACAAACCACTCTTCTCCATTTCGATAGCCCCATAACTCTGCACAGGCGAGAAAGAAAACTTTCCAATAAACAAACCATTTGGTTTTTTCTGTTTCGCCGTATGTTTTAGCAAGGATAGGCATGAGCTTGTCCTTGTTTTCAATCATATTTTCATACCAAGCCTCAGATGTTCTCGCATAATGCGTCCCATTGACTACCCAGTGGTTTTCAATGAGGAAGTCTTTTTGGAAATACAAAAACAAATCATCCGATGGCATTTGGCCACCTGTGAAAAAATACTTCGCCATCCAATCCGTTTCATCAATCACTTCGAATGGATATGCAAATTCTTTGTGTGTGAAGATGTGTACAAAAAACTTTCCATCCGCCACAAGAAACTTCGATAATTTTTCGAAGAGTTTCTCGTAGTTTTTCATGTGTTCTAACATTTCCACAGACACAATTCGATCGAACTTATCTTTAGTGGTGAACTCATTCATGTCTTTTGTGATGATGGTGAGGTTTTTGATTCCTCTTTCTTTGGCACGTTTGTCGATGAATTCCTTTTGAGTGCGCGAATTAGAAACACCTGTTACTTTACATTTTGGAAATTTTTCCGCGATGTAAAGAGAGATACTTCCCCAACCACAACCAAGATCAAGAACACGCATCCCATTTTTAATTTCTGCACGTTCGACAGTGATGCGTAACATTTCTTCTTCGGATTCTGCAAATGTCGTATCGAGCGTTGGCCAATACCCAGAAGAGTATTTCATCCTTGGTCCCATGACATAGGTAAAAAATTCGCTTGGAACTTCATAATGTTGTTCGTTTGCAGCATCGGTATGCACAGCGATCGGTGAATTCTTTAATGAATTCACATAGTTCATTTTGTGTTCGAGTTGTGCCGAAGAGTTTTCTTTTCGCTCTTGTTTGATGCGCAAATCCAATAACTGGCGAATACGGAAACGAATGAGCCAATCAGGGAAAATATTTTTCTCTAAAAGTGAGTTGATGCTAAAAGAAGATGATTCTTCCTTTTTGTTAGAATCAGTGAAATTCATGTTTTGTCCTTTTTTATTTATTGTTTTGGAAACCAAGGGAAAAAAGCATTTGTGGTACGCATGTATTCTCGGAATAAATCGCCTTTCGATTGGAGAGAGTATCTCTCAGCAAAAGGGACTCCTGAGACAAATCGTAACAACACAAACATAAATATGGGAGTGAAGAGAGAAACAATGGCATAGGGCGAAGAAAGGATCGGAATCACTCCAATTCCAAGCCAAATCACCCATTCAAAGAAGTAATTGGGATGTCTTGTATACTTCCAGAGTCCAACATTACAAACCTTACCTTTGTTTGTTGGAACCGAAAGGAATTTGTGTAAATCTCGATCGGCAATCGTTTCTCCGATCACACCCAGAACAAACAAAGTCCAGCCAATCCAAACCATGAGAGTTCCGTTGGGACCAGAAAGACCTACATTTGGAAATAATGTCCATTGGGAGGCAAAGTAAAAGGGAAAAGACAAAAGAAGTGCTAGGCCTCCTTGTAACAAAAACACATTGGTGAACATCTTACTGTGGACTTTGTCACCATAGTCTTTTCGAAACCCAGCGTACCGTTTGTCCTCTGGGTGGTTTGTGCGAATGCGAGTCCAGTAGAGAAAACCAGAAAGCCGAATGGCCCAAATCCAAACAGGAAGGAGAAGCGCTAATTTTGCATACCAATTGCCCGTTCCGAAAAAAGAAAGTAGAGTGGCAATCCCCGCAATCACAAGACCCCAACCCACATCAATGACAGCGTAATTGTCTCGGGTTTTTCCCCAAAACCACATAAGAGTCATGAACGAAATAGTGAAAATAACGGCTGTTAGATACGGAATTAGAATATTGTCCAAGTGGGTTTTTCCTCTACCTTGGTTTAGACGGCGTTCAGTGAGATTTGAAGTCGTCGTAGAGTTTTTTATAGAGAATTTTTTCTAAAAACTTGGGAGAGAAAAATCGCATCCATTCTAAAAACTTACCGCTCAAATTGAACGTAACAAGCCTTGCTTCTTTGTCCTCTGCAACTTTCAAAAGAACATGAGCCACTTCCTTTGCGGTTTTGCGTTTGCCTTTCGCAGGAGCTTCCGAGAGCACCTTCCCTTCCGCATCAAGTCCCGAGGTACGAAGTGCCGTGTCAGTATAAGGGACACAAACCAGTGATACGCCTAGTCCCAATTCCATACTTTCTATGCGAAGGGCTTCGAGAGCGGCATGGAGAGCTGACTTCGATGCAGAATATGCCGCACGTCCAGGAACTCCATACAAGGCAGAGACAGTGGATGTGGTCACAATGTTCCCTTTGGCCTTCAAAAGAAGTGGAAGAAGCCCTCGGATGAATTGGATGGGACCAAAAAAATTCGTTGCGAAGGTCTTTTGGAATACCTCAATCGAAAGCGAATCAAACCGACCATGGGCAGTGATCCCTGCGTTATTAAAGAGTATATCCACACGGTCCACGCGTTTTCGAATCCAATCGATTGCATCTCTCACGGAACTAGGATCGGAAAGATCGCAAGTAACTCTGTGGATGACTGTGTCCTTATGTTTAGATTTTGGTTCGGGGATGTCTCCTGCTCTTCTAGCCAGGAGAACCAATTGGCATGGGAACGGAGCGAGTTCTTCAAATAAAGCTTTGCCTATTCCACTGGAAGCACCAGTGATCACTACGACAGTATTGTTCCAAAATTCTTTTTTCATAACGCCCTTTTCCCTAGATTCCCACTCGACAAAGGAAATGGAACCATAAGGATCTGACGAGTGAATTTTCTAGAAAGGTGGGTAGAGTTTAGATGTTGAACAAAGTATGGGAAATCCAAGGGAATTTTGGAATCCAAAATCTAAAAGAAACAGAACGTAATCTACCAGAAACATTAGCCCCGAAAGAAGTGCTCGTTCGCCTAACAGCGACTTCACTCAATTATCGTGATTATTTAATGGTGATTGGAACTTACAACCCAAGGCAAAAACTCCCACTGATCCCTTGTTCGGACGGAGCTGGCGTAGTGGAAGCAGTGGGATCTGAAGTCACCCTTTGGAAAAAAGGAGACCGAGTCCTTCCAATTTTTGCTCAAAAATGGATCGATGGCGCACCCAATATGGACAACCTGCGCTCCACTCTGGGAGGACCAAACGATGGTTGTTTGGCTCAATTCGGTACATTTCTTGAAGAAGGTCTTGTTGCCACCCCAAACCATCTAACTGACAAAGAAGCAGCGACTCTTGGTTGTGCAGGTCTTACCGCATATAATGCAGTTGTGAATTTTGGTGGAATTGAACCTGGGAGTGACGTACTTTGTCTTGGTACAGGTGGTGTTTCTCTATTTGCTCTCCAATTTGCGAAAATGATGGGAGCTCGTGTCATCATCACTTCCTCAAGCGATGAAAAACTCGCTCGTGCCAAAGCCTTAGGAGCCGACGAAACCATTAACTACGCAACCAAAGCCAATTGGGAACGAGATGTACGAAAGCTTACAAAAATGGCAGGGGCTGATCTCATCATTGAAGTGGGCGGTGCAGGCACCATGCAAAAGTCCATGATGAGTGTGAAACCCTACGGGACGATTGCCCTCATTGGTGTCCTTGCGGGTGGTGAGTCGAGTTTATCCCTCTATCCTATCCTTATGCAAGGAGTGAAAGTACAAGGTGTGATTGTGGGAAGTCGCAGTGACTTTACTCGTATGAACCGTGCCCTCGAACAAAACAAAACGAAACCTGTTGTGGACAAAGTGTTCGGTTGGGAAGAAGTGCCAGAAGCCCTAGAGTATCTACAAACTGGAAAACATTTTGGGAAAGTGGTGGTGAGCTGGGAGTGACAAGAGGTTCAATTGGAAACGAAATCATAAGATTTTGAATTCAATTCTAAACTTTATAAAACAGGAAGATTCATAATAACTGATGTTTTATAAGGATCGCTTGGATGTCGTTTGACGAAATAGGTTTTGTCACAAAGTCGGACATTCCTGCTGAAATACTCCTTTCCTCGTCTTCACGAAATGCAGCTGCAGTTAACGCTACGATAGGAGTATTTTTTCCAATACTCTGTTCCCAATTTCGTATTTCTTGGGTGACTTCAAAACCATCCATTTCTGGCATTTGTACATCCATAAAAACTAAATCCGGTTGAAGTTTTTTGAATAATTCGAATGCATCTACTCCGTTTGATGCCTCATATAAGTTTAGATGGGACGCCATTTTTTTAAGAATCATTTTCAGCAATTGAATGTTCAAAGCAATGTCATCGACGATAAGAATTGATCCTTGAATCACCTTAGAATTTGCAGGAACATCTTGCCTTGCTGGAATTGTCTTCACTTCATTGTTGACATTTTCTTTTTGTTTACTCAGATATTCATACAGTTCTTTCAATTTAATTGGTTTTAGTAAACTCAATCCTATCCCTAATTTTTGGTATTCTTCACTTAAGAAAAAATCGTTTGCCGCTGAATGCATAAGAATGATATCCAATTCATCCTGGTTAAAATTTGATTTTTTTTGGAGATGATTTAAAGTTTCAAAGTCCTTTAAATCAGGTATATCATAATCTAGTATCAGTAAATCAAAGGGGCCAGATTTCTCAATTTCATCAAGAGCAGAAGAAACGGAATCAGTCGATTTAAATTGAATTTGGAATAATCTCATGATTCCCTCTAATATATCCCGACATTTTTCATTGTCTTCAAGAATGAGACAGCGCTTAAATCTTTTGATATTTCCAAGATTCAGAATGCCACCTAACTCAAACTTTGTCTGAATGGAAAATGAAAAAATGGATCCAATACCAGGTTTACTCTCCAATTCTATTTTTGAATTTAACTTATTTGCAATCATCTCTGAAATGACCAAACCGAGACCTGTCCCGCCAAACTTTCTAGTCGTTGATGTATCTGCCTGAGTAAATGCTTTGAATAACTTCCCTTTTTGTTCATCCGTAATTCCAATCCCAGTATCTCGAACGGAAAAAATAAACTTACCCTCTTCTCCTCCAAGGTTTTCAAAACGAACTTTTAATTCAACTTCACCAGATTCGGTGAACTTGACAGCGTTACTCAATAAGTTGGTTAAGATTTGTTTTAGTCTGATTGGATCTGTAAATCCATACCTTGGCATTGAAAAATCGAGATCCAAAATAACTTCAATGTTTTTCTTAGCAGCAGAGAATTTTACAATATCAATAGAAGTTTCTGCAAGTTCAACTATATCAGTCTTAATATTCTCAAGATTTAACATCCCCGCTTCAATTTTTGAAAAATCTAATATATCATTGATGATTTCTAATAATGCTTGCCCAGATATAATTGCATTTTCTACATATTGTTTCTGCAAAGGAGAAAGATCAGTGCTTTTCAGTAAATCGGTAAATCCAATCACTCCATTGAGTGGTGTGCGAATTTCATGACTCATATTTGCTAAAAATTCGCTTTTCGCTTTATTGGCTCTATCGGCTTCTTCCTTCGCTAATTGTAAGGATTCTTGGAATAGTTTTTCCATTGTTATATCCCAATTGGCACCAATCATTCGAATTGGTTTTCCGTAATTATCCCACATCACAATCGCAGACGATCGAATAAAGTGTAAGGAACCATCAGGCCAAATAATACGAAACTCTGTATTAAACTCTTTATTGCCAAGTAATGACTGATTGATTTCAAATTCTATTCTTTCAATGTCTTCAGGATGTAATCCTGATCTCCAAGCCTCATATACACCGGCAAACGATTCACGAGTGATTCCGTAGATTGCATACATTCGGTCATCCCAAATGAGTCTGTTTTCATTGATAATATAATCCCAAACTCCAACATTGGCAGCTTTCGTTGCAAGGTCCAAACGAAGAGATGTTTCAATCACCTTTTCTTCACGATATTTTTTATCGGTGATATCCTGTGCCATACCTCTTAGGCCAATGATCTTTCCATGGTCAAAAACTGCCTCTCCTCTTACCCACATCCAACCAGAAGTATTATTTTTTCGATAGGTTTGAAGTTCTAATTCATATGGTTCGCCAGTATCTGCGGTTTTCTCAAGTGCCTTTTTTAATGTAACCCAACTCTCTTTGGTAAATAATTTCATATGTTCAGAATAGGGAGGTGGAGGTTTTAATGGATCTAATCCATAGATGTTATAAAGTTCTTCGGTCCAAGTTACCTCTTTCGTTTTTAGATCTAATTCCCAACTTCCCATTTTGGCAATTTGTTGGGCTCTTTTTAATGATTCTTCACTCTTTTGAATTCTTAATCGATTCTTTTTATCTATGTCAATGTCTTGTAATACTCCAAAAAGACGCACGCAAACATTGTCTTTGATTTCAGCGTTTCCAATTGCTCTTACCCATAATAATTTTCCTTTTGCTGTTCTAATCTGTAACTCCATATCATAAGGAGTTCCAGTTGTCATAGCAAAATGTATTGCAGCTTCGAGTTTGGGCCAACTTTCTGGAGTATAAAAATCCGCCATTTCTTTGTAAGTTGGTACAAATCCATGAGGCAATTCATGAATTTCACAGATTAGATCTGACCAAGTAATCTCACCAGTCAGGTTATTAAAATCCCATCCACCAACTCTTGCAACTTGGTTGGTTTGAGCTAAGAAACTTTTGTTTCTTTCTAATTCTTTTAATGCAATAGTTTTAGTTGTAATATCCCTTGCGATGAAAAGAACTTCATCTCTTCCTGCTGGGACCATTCTCCCCTCCCAGTAACGAGTCTGATTCCCAGCACCTAGTTCATATTCATATGTAACGAGTTTATTTGTTCGAAGTGTTTCTTCAATTTTTTCTAATGCTTGCTTTGCATGAAATTCGGGTAAAGTTTCATAGATTGATTTGTTTAGAAATTTTTCTGGAGGTACAATCAGGTTTGATATATCATTAGCATGGTAATCCAAGTATATCCCATCTCTACTCACTCTAAAAATAATGTCCGGTAGTACTTTTACAATTGACTCATAACGAAAACGACTCTCTTCGAGTGCCACTTCAGCTAACTTCGCATCAGTTATATCTTGATGGATGGAAAGGTATACCAATACTTCTCCTTTTGCATTCAGAATTGGTTTAATTACAGAGGATACCCAAATTTCTTTCCTATCTTTTGTTATGTTTTTTATCTCACCCTTCCAAGATTTTCCTTGAGAAATGGTCTTCCAACATTCTCTCCAAAACTCTGCCGAATGAAATCCTGAATTTAAAATGCTATGATTCTTACCGATGAGTTCTTCCTCCGTATAACCGGAAAGTTCACAAAACTTCTGATTGACTTTAAGCAAATTGCCATTGATATCCGTAACAGAAACCAATGAATTTTCATTCACGGCTTCCGTTATATCTTTTAATTCTTTATAAGCTAAAGTAATCTCATTTTCCTTCTTTTTTTGTTCTGAGATGTCCCTTATGTTAGCAAAAAAAGCAATCGTTTGATTTAAATGATTTTTTAACGCTCCAACAGACAGAAAAACAGGAAATCTTTGTCCATTTTTTCTTTTAAAAATCAATTCAAAGTTTCCTTTCTCCGAAGTACGAGTTTGATTAAAAGCAAGGTTAATATTCTCTAATTCTTCTTCGGGCCAATATGGATAAGGAGGGATTTTTCCCATCAACTCTTCTTCAGTGAAGCCAGTCATCGATAAGAATGCTTGATTCACTCTGATTTGTTTCCCGTTAGCATCAATCACCGAAAATCCATCTGCCATGTTTGCAAGCAGTTGGTCTGCTAGGTCTTGTTCTGATACAATAGATTCTGCTAGAGAGTTGTGTTCTGATTTTAGATGAAATGAAATTTCTTCTAATAAGATCTGTAGTGAGTTAGCTTTATTTTGGCTAATGGAATTTGGCTGATAATCAATCAGAAAGAGTTTAGCAAAGGCAAATCCACTACCAAACTCAATTGGGTAACAAATAAAAAATGGAATCGCACCGATGTCTAATGCATTGTTTTCTGAATTTAAACTTTCGACTTTTTTTGTTAACGTTCGAGATTTTTCATCGTTCAAATCCAAACTTTTGCATAAAAGAATAACTTCACTATCTGGCAAAGATTCGAATCCAATTTTTGAGAGTAACGTCTCTCCATTTTGGGTGAATAAAACTATCGCTACGTGAGGAACTTCCGAAATGGATGCTGCAAGTCGCACTAATCTCTTTAGTTGTGTTTTCCATTCTTGCTCGATCATTTTCTTAATAGATCCAAAAGTTCAATTTTTGGTAGTTCTCCCACTCGTCTAACCGCAAAGAAATAGGACGAAAATTCTAAAAAAAAAACTTCAATTCATTCAAATGAATTGTGAATCTCCTAGAAGACTGTTTTTAACATGTTTCAAGATTATCTTTTCATGAAAAAAATCTGTCTAATTTGAGGATTCCCAATTTACAGAGTCAATGAGAGAAAAAAACTGAGATTCAAATTGTAAGTAAGATGTAGCCTATTCCACCACCAAACCTTCTATAATGATCGTTCTGCGAGAATAAAGGGCACGGTTGGAAGCAAATAGAATTTGGGCTCCTGTTGTGAGAGTACGGATCACAGAGTCGGCGACATTTTCTTTTGATTCGATCCGAAGGTTCACAATTTTTTTTGCGTTTGGAAGTTCCTCACGAAGAATATCATCTAGTTGAAGTGTGTTTATGGGTTGGGTATCAAACAAATACCAGGAGACTTTCACTTCGATGTGGAAAGAACGATACTTTTCATTCGGTTCCAATTCATTGGAAAAACTAACAGGGATTTTGGTATCTGTAAGCTCATAACGGTAGGTTGCACAATGTGTGAGTAACACAGAGAACGTTAAGAATAAAAGTAGTGTAAAAAACTTTCTTCGAATTGCCATTAATTGCCACCTTTGTTTGTTGCATAAAGATTTCCACGCATGTGGACGGTATATGGCCGAATCATTCCGACTGTAATCAAATCGTAAATTCCATCCATAAATTCATATTCCTCTGTGATTTTTAAATCTCCAATGTGAGCGTTGGGATACTTTAAATAGAGATCAGAAAAAAATTCATCCAAACTCTGGTCCCTCACATTGGACAAACCCCAAAATAAATACACCCGTGTATAGGTAAAATTGAAGGATTGGATTTTTTGATATCCTTCTTCTTTGGTATATCCATTCAAACGAACTTTTTGTTTTCCCCAAGTTTGGTAATACGAAGTATTGGCACATTGGAGGAGAAGGAATAGAAGACTAATTACGATTTTGTGTTTCATTTGGAACCTCTTTGTAAAAATAATCGCATAACGTACCCAGGATTGACTGGATGATCAATGACAATAATTGAACTCATATTCATGATTGATTAAATCAACTGCTTTTTTATTTTGAAACTGCGTGTATGGCAATACTAATAAAGGTGTGAGCCCCACTGGGCCTGCCCAAAAACCAACACCAAAGGAGATAGCAGAAATAGCTGTCGTAAAATTCCTATTTTGAATTTGAATTTCTCGCATTCGACGTTTTGCATGAAAATACTGAGCAACACATTCTTCTTTGTCATTGAATGGAGTCTCTGGTATGGAGATACAGGCTCCAAAGAACAAAAGCAATGTGATTACAAATGGTTGATGATTTCTTTTGCGCATCGATCCAATACCTTTAGATTGGCAACTTCGATCATGGATTCGATTTCACTAGTGCGATAAAACCCATAAATTTCTATCGTTTTTTTGGCAGTTTCTGTAATTTCAAATTGGGATTTAATGAGACCGTTCATAGAAATCTTACAGATAAGTTTTACCTCGTAATTATGATTGCGCACTTGCAATGGCCAGTATCCTGTTAATGGCCAAAACGCGGGCCAGGTTTTCCACATACTGAAATGGGATTCAAAATTAGGATATACTTCAATATCGATTAGATATGTTTCCACATCCTGTTTAGCATTTCTATCATTCGAGACATCGAATACTTGATTGCTCACTCGATTGTTCTTTAGAATGGATTTGAAAGTATACTTCCAAGCCCTTGTATAATTGACACTATCGGAAGTGTAGACTTCAAACTTACCAATGTACACTGGTTTGTTGATGATAGGATAAATTGTGTTTTCTGTTTCTCTAGGCTGCGGAATTTGTTTGATGTCGATGGCACAAGAAACAAAAAGAAAAAAGCCAAGTAGAACAATCCTCAAATTTCCATTTAACATTTGTATCATTATACAAACATATAAAAAAATGATCAAGTAGAGTTTATAAAGGGAACAACGAACTTGTCTGTCGATCTAACTTCTACCCAAGTCCCACGTCAAGTGCCATCATGAGCACAAATCCAAACATCGCACCAAGGGTTGACATTTCTGTTTCTTTCCCCGTGTGTGATTCTGGAATCAGTTCTTCCACCACCACAAAGATCATCGCACCTGCCGCAAACGAGAGTGCAAATGGAAGGATATTAGCTACATAAAACACAAGGGCCGCTCCGAGAAGTCCGCCAATAGGTTCGACAAAACCTGAAAGTTGACCATACCAAAAACTTTTTTTGGCACTATACCCTTCTCGCAGTAGTGGTATGGAAACCGCCGCACCTTCGGGGATATTTTGGATCCCTATCCCAAAGGCAACTACCATTGCCGCCATCAACGCCTCATAAGTAAAATCGTCTCCTAATGCACCAAAAGCGACACCAACCGCAAGTCCTTCTGGGATATTATGTAAGGTGATGGCAAGGATGAGTAACAGACTCCTTTGGAAAGAGGACTTCCCACCTTCTAGTCGATTTTCTTCCAAGCCGACATGCAAATGAGGAAGGAGTTTATGCAGAAAGTACAAACTAAGTCCACCTGACAAAAACCCAAGGCTCACATGGAGCCAAGCAGGCCCGCCAGCTCTTTCCGAAAGTTCAATCGAAGGGAGTAAAAGTGACCAAAAACTAGCAGCAATCATAATGCCAGAAGCAAATCCAAGCATCGCATTAAACACAGGTCTTGGCACCGTGCGAAAGAAAAACACAAACCCCGCACCAAAAGCTGTACAAAACCAAGTGAACCCAGTGGCTAGAAGTGCCAACACCACTGGGTGAAGCGAGAGTAAATCAATAAACATCTATTTGGCGGGCATCATTCCCACAAAGAGAGAACTCATTTCTTTGGCACGCCAAAGTCCATCAACATCTTTTTCCACACTGACGGGACGATATGTGGAAGCACCTCTCGTCGCAACAAAAAGTTTGATTTTACCAGAAGACTCTTCTCCTGAATAAGGATTGGTATACGTTTCCACTGTGAGTGGTAAGGTCGGAGTATACCCGTTATTCGGTTCGGCACCCTTCCAATATCCGTTTGGTACCATTTTGTATTTGTCAAGTTGTCCAAGTAAGTAGGAATCACTGCCCCCTAAATCCACTCCATCAATCGCTGTTGGTTTGTTTGATTTTTGTCTGTTTTTGGAAAGCACCGAAAGAACCACTGCCTTTCTTCCTAACTCAGGGTTTTTGCCATACATCGACATCGCAAGGACTAGAATGGCCGCTCCTCCTTCGGGAGTGGTCGCCATGGCTGCTTGGATGGTTTTGAATTCTTCAATCGTGGTGGGTTCAGAGGAAAAACTCACAGGAGTTCGTTCTGTCAGATTCTGCGCCACAAGACTTGCGGTGAATGTCACTAAGAGTAGGCATACAATTCGTTTCATGGGCGAAAATCTTAGTTTGATTTCTTATGGATGCAATCCTTTTTCTAAATTTTTTCTTTACCAGTGGCCGAAAAGGGATATGTTATTTTTATGAAAAAAATTTCTCTATTCCTATTTTTATGTTTCCCACTCATCATCACCTCACAAACATTAAAGGACGCAAAAGAATTCCAAGCCCTTTCTAAAAAAATGTGTGCAAAAACTTCTGAATGTATGAAGGAGAAACTAAAAGAACTTCCTCCCGAACAACGAAAGATGGTTGAGTCCCAGTTTGTGAATGGCAATGTCTGTGAATCTCGTTACAAACAATATGTTGTGGAAGGCCAAAAACCAAGTAACGAAAAACCAACCAAAAAACTCACCAAACAAGACATTGAAGATATGAAACAATGCGTAAAAGAAATGGCCGCCTTCTCTTGTGCTGAGTTTGAAGAAGGGAAAGTACCAAGCTCTTGTGAAAAATTCCAATCAGAAGAGGAGTAAAATCTTTTACAATTCCATCCAATACGGGCTCACATCAGCGAGTCCGTTTTTCCCCAATAGTTTTAAAATCAGTCGATCCATCCCAATGGAAATTCCCGAACAATTGGGAAATCCATTTCCGAGAGCCTCCAAAAAATCCTCATCCATTGGAAATACGTCTTTCCCAAGTTTTGCACGTAACGTTTGTTCGTCTACAAATCGTTTTCGTTGTTCTTTTGGGTCGTTCAATTCATAAAAGGCATTGGCTAGTTCCAATCCATCCCAATATATTTCGAATCGTTTGGCAACTCCCTTCTCAATTCTTGCAAGCGCGGCACATTCTGGAGGGTAATCATACAAAAAAACAATCCCTTCCCCTAGTTTCGGTTCAATACAATTTAAGAACACCAAAAAGAACAAATCTTCATATTGCCAAGTTTGTAATTCCTCGAAAGAAGTAGAGGTTAACTTTTGTTTGATGATGGTAGGAATCAATTTTTCTTTCTCAAATCCATGGCCAAGGTGGATGAGAAACACTGACTGTACTGAAAAATGTCGGATAAATCCTGGTTTGGACAATTGGTTGTGGAGTTTTGGTATACCAACTGTAAAGATCAGTTCCCGTAAAAATTTTTCGATAAAATGCCTAAGCACTTCATCATCCATTCCTTCTGCATAGAGTTCTAACATAAGAAACTCTTTGGTATGAAACGAACTTCCCACTTCGCCCGACCGGTATGTATGAGCCAACTCAAAGATACGAGTAAGACCCGTTGCCATCATCTGTTTTAAGCTGTATTCAGGGGACGTGATGAGATAGCCCTTTTCTCTTCCCGACGGAGAACGGACTTCGAAAGGATCCAGGTATGGCTCCATCCCCACGATGGGTTTTAGAGTGGGTGTATCCACTTCCAAAAACTCATTCCGTGTCAAAATCTCTCGTACGGTTTGTAAAACTTTGGAACGAAAAATGAGTGTCTCTTTTGGTAGAACGTGCAAACATAACCTCCGATGGCAAAAAAAACAAAATACCTAACTGTTCGCGAAATTCAAAATGCGTATGAAATTGTCATCTTATCGAAAGAAGTCCACTTTGATATGGAAGAAGAATTGGACTCTGTCATGCATATGTTATTTTTTCAAACAAGATCCCATATCCAAATCGACCTCTCGAATATGCCCTATTTACCCATCACCCTTCTCACCAAACTCTTACAAATGGCAAGAGACCTACGATTGAAAAAACGAGTGCTGGTTTTGAATGGGCTTACCATCGCAAGTTACCACTACCTCAAACGATTTGGTCTCACACGACTCGTATTCCCCGGTGAAGCCATCCTCAGAGAGTCCCATCAAGGTTCCAAGGGATGATTTCTAATTGTACGCCCATTTCGCCTAACAAAAGCATCGTTCGTTTGTCGAGAGTGACCCCTTTTGTAAACTCAGAAGCAAACTCCACCGAAACATAAATTGCCGATTCAAAGTTTTCCGTAAATTCTTTCAGTTCTTTTCGCACAGGACCCAGGGTCTTTAGGATGTCCCAAATATGATCTTGGGGGGGGAACTCAGGTCCCAATTTGGAATTCAGCTGCCAATGACTTGGAATTGTCATATTTTGGATGTCTTTCACATCCCCACCATGGTAATAATCAGGTGTCAGGCCGAGTTTTTCCGTCACTTCTAAGGGACGAAGCTTCATCCCCGAAATGGCAAACATTGCCCACGATTTTAGTTCTCTTTGTGTTCCCGATTCCATTTTTTACTTTTTTTTTCTACTACAAGAACCAAATTGAGAAAGAACTCAAGGGAAAAACATGAAAAATATTTTGGTAATTGAGGACGATCCGGACATCGGGAACCTAATCCGGAAATCTCTCGATTCTGCTCACTACACCACCTCCGTTTTTGAAAATGGCGAAGATGGATTGAAGTTTTATAAATCCAATCACCCTGATTTGGTGATTCTTGACCTTTCACTTCCAGACATTGATGGTATGGAAATTTGCAGAAGCATTCGGAAATCAGACGAAAGTACTCCGATTTTTATCCTTTCTGCAAGAACGGAAGAAATTGATCGGATCATGGGACTCGAGTTAGGTGCTGATGATTACATCACCAAACCATTTTCCGTTCGGGAATTGAAAACCCGCGTGGATGTTTTCTTCAGGCGTTGGGATAAAAAAATTGGGATCAAACCCAATGTGGGCCAAGCAGGCGAAATCATTCGTGGTGCCTTAAAGATTGATTCCATTCGTCGTCGTGTTACGTTAAACGAAAACATCATCAACATTTCCCGGAAAGAATTCGACATTTTACAACTACTCGCTGGATCTCCAGGAAAAGTATTTTCTCGTGAAATGATTTTAGAATCAGTTTGGGGAGTGGAATGGGATGGTTTTGAACGAATGATCGATAGCCATATCAAACGCATCCGTTCGAAACTGGAAAAAAATTCCGCACAACCAGAATGGATCGAAACCATTTGGGGAATTGGATATCGATTCACTGATAATTTTGAAAACATTGTCGTACCAGACTAACATACGTTATGGAAGAAGTGAAAAAAGAAAAATCCCTCATCGATGAAATTAAGTTGTATGAGAAAAAAGCCAAGGAAATTGAACAAAGAGCCAAGGAGAAGTATATGGAACAAGTAAGCGACATCAAACAAAAGTTAGGGAAAGCAAGCGAAGAAGCATCGATCCGTGCCAAAGAAGTGATCGATAATGTGGGAACCTATGTAAAAGAAAACCCACAAAAAGCAGCTGTCATTGGATTTGGCGTAGGACTTGGTCTTGGACTTGCCCTTGGTTGGTTTTTTAAGAAGAAATAATTGGACGAACGACACTCAAAACATCGAAAAAAAGGTGGTTTAAAGGCCGCCTTTGAAGAGTTCATCGCCAAACTAGTTTCGTATGCAGAGGTGATGTTTCTCTATCTGCAAAAGAACGTACAGTTTTATCTCCAAAACTTTGTTAAAAAATCCGTTTGGGTATTTGCGGCACTTACGCTCATTTTTCTGGGCTTTTTGTACACTTCGTACGGAGTATTCTTAAGCATTCAAAAATTTTTGTCGAGTGGTGATCCCATCTTAGCGAGCTTCGGAACGGGGATTGGCTTTTTGGTTTTGGCGCTTCTCTTTTTATCATTTGTATTCCGCAGATAATTCGTATGGCATTCAATCCTTTCCAAGACCATAATCGTTACCTCGAAAAAGACCCTAAGGACATGACTTTGTCCGAACTGAGAATGTTACTTAAGATCAAACGAATGGACTTAACACTTGGTTGGAATGAATTGGAAGGGAAAATCAAATTTTGGCAACGAGTCGCAAGGTCCCTTCGCGAATCTGGCATTTTGGACAAAGCCAAAGAAGGAATCCAAAGTTATTTGCAAAAAGACACCCCAAAAGAATAAGGATTCTCCCCTCCTAAACCGATCCTAGAAGAAACGGCAAAGGACACAGTATGGCATCCGAAGAAATTTTAGTATTTACCACGATAGGCGACCGCGACATGGCAGAAGAACAAATTTCTGAAATGTTGGAACAAGGGATCATCATCTCAGGAACCATTTTCCCCGAAGTAGAACTCGTATACCTTTGGGATGGCAAAATCACTGTTGATACGGAAAACAAAATCCTACTCAAAGCCAAAGCGGAACATTATGATGCGATCGAAGCCTATATTATGAAACACCATCCTTACATTGCCCCAGAGATCATTCGACTCGATGTGAGTTTTGGAAGCCCCGCCTACAAAGCGTTTGTGGCCGATAAAATCAAAAAGAATAGTTAAATTCAGATAACAAATACCCAAAAGCCAATCGCTTTCTTTCGATTCTTCCCATGATGAAGCACGATTAATGGTTGTAGAACCATCTCTGATTCTATTTCCTCAAGTGGGCGCCTCGAATCTATTTCTCTACCAACCTTCCTTTTGAAGAAACGACCGGGCGTACTACGGGGTCCGCATTCGCTCCCGTCCTCGGAGGCGTTATCCTCCTCTGACCAAGCCCTTCGTTTGCCCTGGCGAGGGATTCTAATCTTTACTACTTGGTCTTTAGAAAACGAAAGGGATTGGTATTGATATAGAACATATCAAACCAATTTACTTTAAAGACCGGAAAGTATTCTCTGTTTTTTAGCACGGAAAATACCAATAGGGAAATTACTTCCGCTGTTTTTACTGGTTGGGAATTGAGAATCGAACAAGTGTATCAGTAAACACTATGTTTTAAAGATGATTGAATCTCACGCACTAATGCGGAGAAATCTCCAGAATCCAATGATTGTTTTCTTTTATAATATCCCTCTGCTTTCAATTGTTCTTCAAAATAAAGATACCTTGAGATTTTTTACTTTCATTCTTGCAATTCAAATATATAGAGTTATACGACATCCAAGAATTTTACCCAAAGGGGTAAAATTACGATTGACAGTAGTATCGCGAAACGTTAGTATTGATTGTGATCATAGGTTTTGCCGACAAAAAAACTGAAAAAGTTTGGAAAGGTGAGTTTTCTAAAGATTTACCAACTGAAGTTCAGAACCAAGGCAGAAAAAAACTTAGGATGATTAATAATGCTCATAATATTGAAGACTTAAAAGTTCCTCCAGGAAATAAGTTAGAGATTCTAAAAGGCGACAGAAAAGGCCAATTTAGTATACGTATCAATGATCAATGGCGCATTTGTCTTATTTGGGACGGAAATAACGCTTCTTTCGTAGAAATTGTTGATTACCATTAATAAGGAGATTATATGAAACTTTTAGCAAACATACATCCTGGACAAATACTATCGGAAGAGTTTCTTACTCCTTTGAATATTACTGCCTATCGCCTGGCAAAGGAAACTGGTATTCCACAAACAAGAATTAGTCAAATTTTACAATATAAAAGATCTATTTCTGCTGATACTGCAATACGCTTATCAAAATTTTTTGGAACTACTCCACAATTCTGGCTTGGTTTACAAAATGATTATGATCTGGAAGAAGAAATGTTAAAAAAGAAGAAAGAATTTAACGAAATTCACAATTACAAAGATTTAGCAATAGCATCTTAAATTTTTATAATCGCAAGCTAAATGCCAGTCCCCAACGTCCCATCCCGGGACTCAGGGTCGGAAGACTTCGGTAAGTCTAGTTCGATCAACGAAAGCACTAGGATGTTAAATTTAAATACTATCATTTTTACCTTTCTTTGATACAAGATCACTTGAGATCAAGTCCGCTGTGGATACTCAAGTTCAGATAATCTATTACCACTAAAAAAACTGGTGCCCAAAAAGGGCATTGAGTATTGGATTGTTTTTCCTGGTTGGGAATTGAGAATCGAACAAGTGTATCAGTAAACACTATGTTTTAAAGATGATTGAATCTCACGCACTAATGCGGAAAAATCTCCAGAATCCAATGATTGTTTTCTTTTATAATATCCCTCTGCTTTCAATTGTTCTTCAAAATCAGCTTTTTCCCAATTGCAGTCTTCTTTTAAACTCGACTCTGAAAATTCATTTGGTCTTGCATGTTTATAAAAATAAAATTTTCTATCGCAGTATTCGCTTGGCCATGCTAAGTTAAAATAATTATTTTCCTTAAATTTAGCACGCATATCTTTTGTTGAATTCTCTCCTAATGTGATATCACTAGAATTAGGATCTAAAAATAAATATTGATGGATTGAATAATCGATGAGAATATCTCTATAAAAAAATAGAGTGACGGATTGTCCTTCCTTTGTTCTAGTTTTACTGATTTCTGCACCATTCAATTTAAATTCTTTTTTTGATGATTTTGTACCAAAGAATACAATGATATGATCAATTGGGTAAAAAACTCCGTTGATTCTCCTTGGTAAAAAATTGTCTTTGTATGTAATTTCTTGATATACGTGGTGACTCAATTTTTTTTGCTACTGCATGCGAATGAAAGCCTAATTTTAATAAGCGAATGTTTTCCATAGGAATATATTCAAATTCATCATATCGGAAAAAACCATGATCAAATTTACTTTTCCGATCACAAAAGATTACGAAAAGAAATAACGAAATCAGTATAATATTAAGTTTAATTAAAATCATTTCTCCTCTTTTCTTGATTCACCAAACCGTATTAATTTCATATGGAGTGATCAGTGAATCATTTGTCAAAAGATAAACCATGAGATTTCCTCATTGGAAAGAGGTTCAAAAAATTCTTTTGAGATTTTTGTTTTCCCATGATAGATTCCTATTTTTCGTTTCTTCGTTTGATCAGAAGTAATTCACACTAACATTATAACTGGTTTTCCCGCTTTGGAAATCACCACTTCCTTATCCTCAATTGCCTGGACGATGAACTTCGAAAGATTGGCTTTCGCATCATGAATGTTATATTCCATACATTTAGATTAGCTAACCAAAAAGGATTAAGTCAAGAAAAAACGAAACAATGTATTCTCTTTTCCGGGGTAAAAGTCATTTCGACAATTTGAAAAACACATCGGGTTGTTTTTTTAGCACTTAGGATCAAACATTCGAATCGATTTCCTATTTGATCGACTCATTACCTTATGGAAACATTAGTAGTTTTTTGATTCTCCCTAAACTCCCGATACCAATGCAAACATCCATAAAACGCAATGAGAAGGAAGATCACATATTCGATTGTTACAAAAGGGATATTCTTTAGAGAATACAGAGCAATACAAACCACATCCACAGATACCCACAAAAACCAAGATTCCAATTTTCGTTGTGCGAGAAGAAAATTGGCAATGATGCTTGCCACTGTGGTAAACGCATCCCAATACAAATAATCAGGTGGTTTAAGAAACAAACTGGGGAACCAAAGAGGTAAGTGTTTTGTAAAGGAACCGAGGCTCAAAGTTCCCACAATGATGAGAAGGATCACCAATAAATTCTTTTTTGTTCCTAACGAAACAATCTGAGTAAAACTTCCGGTTCGTTTTCGCCAAAGGATCCAACCATATATACTGGATCCAAAAAAATAAATTTGTAACAACATATCGGAATACAATTGGATTTGAAAAAATAAAAAGAAAAAACAGATGGAATTAAAGATTCCTATTGGCCAAGTGAGGATATGATTTCTGGACGCTAAATAGACGCATACAAGTCCAGATGTGGTTCCCAGGAATTCCAGTAAGGACAAAGGATAGCCCAACCAAATCAAAATCGTATAATCTAAGGAGATAAGTTCTTTGAAAAATCCTAGATCTGACATCATCTCTAAATACAGTGAATTTCCATCGTATCCATCAAATGCAAAAAGAGTTCATAATCGCTTCCCATCGTGACCGAGGAATACCTAGCATTGGGTTTCGTTTCCAACTCAATCGATTCGAAAGAAATCTTCTTTAAATCCTTTTTCCCCAAGCCACTTACTTTGTAATAAATTATAACCCACGATTTCAAAGTCTCTTGCGATCCATTTTCTGTATTTTTTTTTGGTTCGGGAGAAGGCATATGGGTCCACAAAAGACATTTCTTTTTTCATGACCGCATAGTCTTCGTTTGTTGGAACCGTGAAGTATAAATAATTACAATACTTTGCCATCTTTTCCAATACCGATGGAATTTGAGCATCTGGTAAGTATTGGATCACAGAATTACAAATCCCAAGTTCGACTGGTTCTTTTTCCAATTTAGGTAACTCAAAAGTTTCTAATGATTCATGGTAAATCTGAAATTTGTCAGAACGTTTCACCCAGTCTTTTTTTTTGAGTTCCAGGTATGCTTCTTTGGATGCATCCACTGCATACACCTTTACAGGAGAAAATGTTTTTACCATTTCACGAAGTAATATCCCCTTCCCAAACCCAAAGTCTGCGATTTTATATACGGGGATTTCCATCAGTTGGAAAAGAGACTTGAGATACTCGGCATGTTGTTTGGCATTATAAGAGCCGTCTACATCAAGACCACTCCCATAGATTTCAGACCAGTATTCGGTTCCGAATTCTTTTCCATTTTTTCCAAAACCAGTTTGTTTTTGTTTTAAAAATCCTTTCATTAGAACTGAACTCCTAAACTTTGAAGCTCTCTAATCATCTCTTTGATGTACTTTGGTTCTTTGGTCAATTGGTCGACTTCCTTTTGATAGGCACGTGTCACCATTTGGTTGTCTTCTTTCACTCGTTTCAAATACACATTCAAAGTTTCTTTTGTGATTTTACTGGCAGGATAATCTGCCATCAGAGGATGGGAAAAAAATCTTTGTCTGATGGAATCTTCCAATTCTCGGATTTTAGATTTGATGATCCCAACAAATCGTTTGATGGATGTATCATGAAACGAGACATCTGTTTGTTGGTTTGGAATGAGTTCGTCTACTTGGAGTTTGATTTCTAAAATTTCAGCAATATTCATATTATCCCTGGCACCAGAGAGTTTAGTCATGAGTTTTGCTTTTTTTTCACGCAAAATTGGATCCTGTTCTTTGTCAGGATGGATGAGTTTCGCTAGGTTTTTGAATAGAGTATTGATATCAGTACTTAACAATCGTTCTGCTTCCAATTGCTTTTTTTCTTTTTCCATTTGCGCTTTCGATTTCTTTTTTTCTTTGTGTCCCGAATTGGATTTTCGAAAGTACTCGGCTCTGTATTCTTCATACTTCTCTCGAAAGTCTCTATACTTTTCTTCGTGTGCTTCTCTTTCTTCTTCCGAATCAAACTGCGTTCGATGAAAATCGTCCAAATCAATGTCCATCCCAAAGGTTTGTTTGATTTTGGATTCCATTTGATTTTTGTAACGTATTCGTTCGAGTGTCTCAAATTTTGTTTCCAGCTGATCCCGGAACGGTGTATAAAACTCTGGGTCTTCCATCAAAGAGTCGTTACACATATCGAGTAGATACCGACGTAAAAACTCTCTTTGCATTTTACCAAAGGAAAGTTTTTCTTCGAGTAAAATGGAACACATCAGTTCAAATCGTTCTCGTTCCAATTGTTTCTGTTTATTCAGTTCGGGTAAAACCACATTTAAATAGGTTTCATTTACCAATTGGAACAAAGGTTCAATTTCTTTGGACCTTTCTAAGGTTTCTTTGTGTTTGCGAAGCGCATCATTGAATTCTTTCTGTGCTTTGGTTTGGTTGGAAGATTCCCCTGTCCAGACTAAGGTTTCATGCATCGTTTTTTGTCCGACAGAGGCCTTCTCTTTTTTGGATTTGGCAGCTGAATTTGCCTTTGTTGTTTCGGGATCGGATCCTTTTTTTGAGGATAATTTTGATTTGGGTTTCGGAGTTGGCATGCGAGGAAGGACTTGCCAGACATCCATCTGGCAAGCGTTTCGAACTTAGGTTTTACGCTTTCATCAAATTCAAAGCAGCACCTGCTTTGAACCATTCGATTTGTTGCGCGTTGTAAGTGTGGTTCACTTGGATCTCATCTTTTTTTCCATCTTTGTGATTGAGAACCAAAGTGAGTGGTTTTCCTTCTTGGAAAGAAGTGAGGCCGATGATGTCGATTGAATCGTCTTCTTGGATTTTATCGTAATCATCTTTGTTGGCAAACGTGAGCGCAAGCATCCCTTGTTTTTTCAAGTTTGTTTCGTGGATACGAGCAAACGATTTCACAAGCACCGCTCTCACACCCAAATGTCTTGGTTCCATTGCCGCATGCTCTCTAGAAGAACCCTCTCCATAGTTTTCATCCCCTACCACAATGGACCCAATGCCTTGTGCTTTGTAAGCTCTTTGTGTTTGAGGAACTGGTTCGTAGTTTCCTGTGATTTGATTTTTGACTTCATTGGTTTTGCCATTGAAGAAGTTGGTCGCACCAATGAGAAGGTTGTTTGAAATATTATCCAAGTGACCACGGAATTTTAACCAAGGGCCTGCCATCGAGATATGATCTGTTGTACATTTTCCTTTGGCTTTGATGAGGAGTTTTAAACCTTTGAGGTCTGTTCCTTCCCAAGCTTTGAACGGAGCAAGGAGTTGTAATCTTGTAGAACTTGGATCGACTATGACTTGAACACCAGATCCGTCTGCTGCAGGAGCTACATAACCAGCATCCTCTACCGCAAAACCTTTGCTAGGTAGTTCTTCTCCCGTTGGTGGGTCGAGTTTTACCTTTTCCCCTTTTTCATTCACAAGAGTGTCGGTGAGTGGGTTAAAACCTAGATCCCCTGCAATGGCAAGTGCTGTTGTGATTTCTGGCGATGCCACAAACGCAAAGGTGTTTGGGTTCCCGTCTTGTCGTGCTTGGAAGTTACGATTGAAGGAGTGAACGATTGTATTCTTTTCCTTTTTCTCGGCACCGACACGAGACCACATTCCGATACAAGGTCCGCAAGCATTGGAGAATACTTTTGCACCAATTTTGTTGAACGTATCGATAAAACCATCGCGTTGGATGGTGTAACGAACAAGTTCCGAACCTGGTGTAATGGTAAATTCAGCTTTGGTTTTGAGACCTTTGGAAGCCACTTGTTTCGCAAGAGACGCTGCACGAGAGATGTCTTCATAAGAGGAGTTGGTACAAGATCCGATAAGACCCACTTCTACTTTGAGTGGCCATCCATTCTTTTCTGCCTCTTCTTTCATTTTCGAAATAGGTGTGGCAAGGTCTGGAGTGAATGGACCATTCACATATGGCTCAAGAGTATCGAGATCGATTTCAATCACTTGGTCAAAATACTTTGCTGGGTCCGCGTACACTTCTGGGTCAGCCGTTAAGTGTGCCTTGTATTTGTTCGCAAGATCTGCCACATCACTTCTGTTAGTAGAACGAAGGTAACGTTCCATGGAAGCATCATATCCAAAAGTAGATGTAGTTGCTCCAATTTCAGCACCCATGTTACAAATTGTACCTTTTCCAGTACACGAAAGAGCTTCGGCACCAGGACCAAAGTATTCTACGATGGCACCAGTTCCTCCTTTGACAGTGAGGATCCCTGCTACTTTTAAAATCACGTCTTTTGCGGATGTCCAACCATTCAGTTTACCTGTGAGTTTCACACCGATTGCTTTTGGCCACTTGAGTTCCCAAGGAAGTCCCGCCATCACATCACAAGCGTCAGCTCCACCGACACCAATTGCCACCATTCCGAGACCACCAGCGTTCACTGTGTGAGAATCTGTTCCAATCATCATTCCACCAGGGAAGGCATAGTTTTCCAAAACCACTTGGTGGATGATTCCAGCACCTGGTTTCCAAAATCCGATTCCGTATTTATTGGAAACAGAAGATAAAAAATCATAAACTTCTTTGTTTTCTTTAACAGCAACGCCAAGGTCTTTGCCTGATTCGTCTTTTGCTGTGATTAAGTGGTCACAGTGAACCGTAGAAGGCACTGCCACTTTTTTTCGGCCAGCTTGCATAAACTGCAAAAGAGCCATTTGTGCCGTTGCATCTTGCATGGCAACTCGGTCTGGTGCAAAGTCTACATAGTCAGCACCACGCCCAAAACTTTTGGTTGGGTTTCCGTCCCAAAGGTGGTTGTATAAAATCTTTTCTGTGAGAGTGAGGGGTCGACCCACAATCTTCCTGGCTTGTGCAATGGCCGCTTCCATTTTGGAGTAACGAGCCGCAATCATTTCTATATCAAATGCCATCTGAACCTCTTATACCTATCAGACCGTAGGAAAAAAGGGAATCAATCGAAAATTAAACTACAAAACCTAAAATCAGTAAATTTGGTTCTTTTGGAGAATCGAAAGCTTGCTCAACCGTCAATGCGAACATAAACTTCATCCGCTTTTAGGATGAGGCCTGTTTTGATTTCGATGAGCCGAGTGTTTACAAAAACGCCTTCTTGGTATGGGGTGACGATCCCTGTAATGATGACATCTAATTTGAGCACTTCACCTATTTTACGCAAGGTGGCAGTGTCTGTGGGAGAATCTAAACTTAAGCCTGCTTCTTTTAAGGCCTTTTGGTTGGCCAAACGATCCAAAATGAGAAATCTGTCTTTTTTTACAAGTTCCGTTGTGAGTTTTTCAGCAAGAATCTCACCATAGGGGCTTTTTTTCCCTTCATTGTCTAAAAATGTTAAGACAACCAATCGTTCCGGTTGAAAATAAAACCCTTTTTCTGACAAAGAGGAAGCCAATTGTTCTAAGGGAGGAACCGTTGGTTTTTTTGGTTTCGTTTCCCTCTCATCTCCCAAATAACATGCGTTTGCTGCCATGAGTAAAAACAGGAAATATAAAATTTTAAAACGCAACTTCCATTCCAAGAGAGGTAACATATTCATAAAACGATCTTCCATTAAATGCATTCCCAACCATATAACCACCAGGAACCCCTACGAGCATACCGTCTTTATAAAATTGATTTTGAAAATTTAGAAAAAAAGTGGTTTTAAGTTTGCCAGGGTGTTTTCCCCGAAAGGATGCCGAAAACGTTTCAGGCGATCGACCATTTTGATCCCTAACCTGTAACATAGGATCGTTAAACACATTGAAAATTTGGTTCCCCACATAAAGTGAATAGTTTTTAGAAGGATCTAAAAAGAAGATAAACCCGAGAGAAGCAATGTCTTGTGCAGGGATAAAACCAAGTTGTCCATTGGCTGATGTAGGCCTTTGGTGGATATAATTGTAACGAAGATTGAGTTGTACTTTGTCACTGCCTAAAAAAAAAGAGAACCTACCTCCATCGTTCGCATATATGGTAATAGGATTTTCTACCTTTGACTGATACAATGATGTTTGCACTTTCAAAAAAGGCGATGCTGAAAAATTTCCTTGGTATTCAAACAATGACTTAGGATCATATAACGTGCGCTTGTTTGTCTCAAGTTGGCGAAAGATCATATTTACTGAAGGATGATTGGGGGTTGTTAGAATGGTTTGTGATAAAGCCGGTTCCCCACTCAGTTTTGCATCTTGGACAGAATACAAAGCGGGAGAACCATCTGACTCTCTTTGCGATGAAGAGTAGGAAAAATTGCTACGTTTTTTTGCTTTGATGGAAAGAAGCAAAGGCTCTTCCCATGAGAAAGAAATCATTCGGTCCTTGGCAGTTGAACTGGAGACAGGATCTACTGGTTTCGGTATGAATTTATTTAGTTCAAGGGTTAAATTTGAAGTTTTTTTTTCCACTAACAAAGATTTGGTTTTCGACTCCAAATTTTTGACCTGGTTTTCTTGGATCGGTGTCATAATCACCACGGCAAGGAGACCAATACCAGAAAGGAGAGAAACAAAAACAGAAACTTTTGGGGAGTTCATAGAGAAACTGTAAAAACATATTTCCGAATCCAAAGTGAATGTAAACCTATTTTTAAAATAAGAACATCGAGTCCCCATACGAGTAAAAACGAAATTGGTTCTGCAATGCGTACTGATACGAATCCATCACCAGTCGACTTTTCGCAAAGGCACTTACCAGTAAAAGTAAACTCGATTTAGGCAAATGAAAATTAGTAATCAGTCCTTGTACGGATTGAATATTGTCCCCTGGCGACAAAAATATGTCAGTTTGACTTGAACCCACCTTATATTTCTGTTGTTGAGAATCAAAAACAGTTTCCAAAACACGTAAGGAAGTAGTGCCGATCGCAATCACACGTCTTCCTTCTTTTCTAGCATCGTTCAATTGGTTCGCTGTTTCCTCCGTGATTTCGTATTTTTCTTTGTGTAGCGTTTTCGTCTGCCATTGTTCGGTGGTCAGCGGACGAAAAGTTCCATAACCGACCTGCAAGTTGACAGGAACAAATGCAACTCCCCTTTGGATCAAATCTTCTTTTAGAGCATCGGTAAAATGAAGTCCTGCTGTTGGGGCAGCGACAGAACCTGTTTTTTTTGCAAAGATAGTTTGGTATCTTTCTTTGTCTTCCTCCATCGCTGTTCGTTTAAGATACGGTGGGATGGGGATTGTGCCGAAGACTTCAAAATCTGAATCTGAAATTTGTTCTTTTGCTACCAGGATGGATAATTCCTTGTCTTTCCCATCAAACTGAAATACATACTGAGGAAAACCTACAGGAAATAAAACTTCACCTAACTTAAGCTTGGCCCTATTTTTCAAAATACACGTCCAAACTTTGTCAGATTCATCCACTGTTTCTAAAAAAATCGATTCGTGTATACGACCTGATTCTACCTGCAAGTACACCCTACGATAGGAAACTTTCGTATCATTGTAAACCAATACATCCCCCGGTTGTAACCAATCCCGAATGTCGCGAAATTTTGGCCCTTCCCAAAATTTCTCCTTGGATCGGTCAACGAGAAGCAATCTTGATTCGTCTCTGTTCTTTGCAGGAAATCGAGCAATTTGTTCTTCTGGTAAGTGAAAATCAAATTCGTTTAAAAAATCCATCTTAGAATCACCCTAGGAAAACCTTGTCAATTAACCAGAAATATTGGGAATGGTAGGAGAACTATGTGGAAATTTTTAGAAACCATAGAAAGACAGGGGAAATGGATTCTCGCTGTTCTTTTTTTATACCTTTTGGTTACCTCAATCAATCAATCCCGCCAAAAATCAGATTTTTTGGACTATTACCATGCCAGTGAACGTTGGGGAACAGGAGAAAATTTATATCGCTTCGATGTCGCTTTCGAGTTACAATCCAAAATCAAAACGGCAGAAGATTTATTTCGACCTGAAAATCTTTCCCTACTTTTGACTCTTCAAAACGAAACTGCCACTTATATTTACCCACCTCTTTTTTCTTTTTTACTCATTCCCATCACATATCTATCGGAACAGAATGCGGCACTTATATTTGAACTTTTCAGTTGGATTTCCTTACTAGGAATTTTATACCTTCTATTTCAAATCAAAGATATCAATGGAAAAACAAAACAATACACATATTTGATATTGATTGCCACTCTCTTTTTTAATTTTCGCTTCATTGAAAGTCATATCCAAAACAACCAAGTCGGAATCATTCTCATCTTACTTGTGTTAGCTTCCCTGCTCATCAAAAACCATTTTTTCGGAGGGATCCTCCTTGCGTTGGCTGTCAGCATTAAAATCACACCTCTTGTGTTTTTGTTTGCCTTTCTTTATGAAAAGAAATACACAAGGATCCTTTGGTTTTTTGTCGGACTAATTCTTTGGAATGCTCTCCCACTCTTATACAATTGGGATTACACAATGCAGATGTCCAAAGAATGGATCACCCAAATCCTTGGAAATGCATTGAACAATCCACTCCTCCGCTCTTGGAAGAATAATCAATCTTTATCTTCAACTCTTGCCAAGTATTTTGTTTCAGGAGCAGATTTTATCAACCAACCAACTTATGGTTTGCCCTTTACAAATCTATCACTTTCAGTTTTAAAGATCATACAGCTTGTATTTGTTTTGATTTATGGAATCCCGCTTCTCATGTTATGGCGTAACCCCAACCAAAAATGGGCAATTGTCTCTTTATTGTTTTTAATTTCTGCTCTATTTAGTGGAATCAGTTGGATTCATAGTTATATCATTTGTTTGGTTCCCATTTATTTCATCTTAAACAAAATCATAGAAACCAAGAAGGATACAAAATCCTATTTGATCCTTTTTTTGTTTTTGAGTTTACCCATATTCAGTCATAGAACGTTTGTTGGACAAAAAGTAGAATCATTCCTCTCCATGTTTTCGATTCTTTTTTACTCTACCAGTTTACTGTATTTTTACATTGTTAGGTTTGCACTTCATGAAAACAAAAATTGGGATTGATGTACGACCTCTTGCTTATGGCATTACGGGGAACTCTCGTTATTTAGCGGAAGTTCTAAAAGTTTTATTAAGAAAACATACAGACAAAACATTTTATTTTCTCAGCAATAAACCAATTCATCCTGTTTTTTCGGATTTACTTTTACCAAACGTAATCTTGGTCATCGAAACAAAACCGATCCCTGGCCCTCTCTATTTGAATTTCATTTTGCCGAGACGACTCAAAGAACATTCAATTGAAGTATTTTGGGGAACCATTCAAATGTTACCTCTTTGGAGACTACCAATTCCAACCTATGTCAATTACCATGACCTGAACTTTATCTCCGCACCGGAAACGATGGCAAAATGGAATTATTGGCAACATAAGTTATTATCCCCCATCACCCTAAAGAACGCAGACAAAATCTTTTGTTTGTCCCAGAATACAAAGACTGAGATCATCCAATTTCGTCCTGAATTTAAAGATAAATGCCTTATCGTCTATCCCGGCGTTACAAAATCCAAAACAAACCCTAAGGCATTAAAGGTTAAATTCCCAAAAGAATTTTTTCTGACTGTGGGAACCTTAGAACCAAGAAAGAATATCAACCGTTTGGTGGATGCGTTTTTACGATTCAAAGAAGAACACCCCAAAGACAAACATTCTCTTTTGATCATGGGTAGAAAAGGTTGGGGAGAGGAAGGTGAAATGTTATATCAGAAATTAAATACTCCCACCATACAATCATCCGGCGTTCAATTTATCGAGAATCCAGATGAGAACACATTAGCTCTGGCATTTCATTCCTGTAAGGCTTTCTTCTTTCCCTCCTTACATGAAGGTTTTGGTTTGCCATTGCTTGAAGCTATGTTGGAAGGGAAAAGATGCGTTGCCTCTGACATACCTGTTTTTAAAGAAATTCTCTCCGACACCTGTGATTTGTATATACCACCCAAAGACGATTCTGGCTGGACAAATGCCTTTCAAGTGATGTCCGGCCCCAAAAAAGAAAGAAAACCAAAATTCCCATCGAAGTTATGGACTTGGCAGGAGACTGCTAAAAAAATTGAAGAGGTACTATTTTTGTGAAACCAATCAAACATTTGCTTTCCAAATGGAAAGAATACAAATCAAAAAAAGAATCTGCCTACTTTGGCACATCGCTCTATGATGAGCTAACTCTCAATCCCCTTCCTTCCATCTTTTTAATTCTAGGGTCAACAGTATTCTTTTGGGTCAGTGTACCTTATATACACCATCTAGGGAATTTTTTCTTTTGGTTCGTTGGAGTTTTGGAAATCACGAAAGTTTTAAAAATTCCTTTTTTGGATGAACTTCGTTATTATCATTACTTATCGGTATTTGTTTATTTTTACATTTCAATATCCTTGTTAATAGATATGAGTCGATTATTAGCAAAGTGGAATGTTCGATCTGTTTTTGTCAAAAATGAACTTTGGCAAATTTCTCACTCTGGTCTCGGGAAAGAACTCAACCAATACCAATTAGATGCGGAAGCATTATCACTCACCTATGAACATGGTGGATTTAGCGATTACCTAGGACTCAATCGTTTGCTTTGGAAAAAAAATGGGAACGTAGTGTTCTCGACTCCATTCTTTTTTCCTTACAGAAAGAACAAAGCCCTCATCAATCGGATTTTAAAAAGATAACAAGGAATCTTCTTTTTGAAAAAGCTCTTTATTTACCTGCTTCTGCTTGGATTATTTTTATTCCATCTTAGGTATCTGTCTCGTGCCTTTGATTGGGATTCTTGTGTGTACGCACTCAACATTCAAAAGGATAGAATTGAATCTGCTTTTTTTAATCCACATCATCTGGGATTTGAATCCTCTGGTCTCTTGTATTGGAAAATGGTTCGCTCGATTTATCCGACAACGGACATCATGTTTTTTCTGCGACTTCGAATCTTGAGTTTCTCACTCTTCTTCCTGGGACTTTTTATTTGGATCTACTACAAACTATATAAAGATTTTATACTGGCAGTTCTTCTTGCACTAGTGATCCAAGTGAGCCAAGCATTTTGGTTCTATAGTTTGCACAACGACACACCGCTCATCCATTCTTGTTTAATGGCTTTGTTATTTTTGTTTACGATCTATTTTTTACGAAATGGATTAAACAAAAAACACTTATTCATTTTATGGACCATTCAACTCTTCACGATTTACTTTCATCAATCGAATGTAATCCATTTTGGTATGGTTCCTATGGCTATTTTTTTATCACCCAATCGCAGTTTTGGGAAAAAACTACGAATCATTTTTGTCTATTTGACGTGTTTGGGTTTAGCCACCATTCTATCTTATTTATTTGTTGGTTTCGTGATCCTGAAAAGAGGGCTCGGCCCTATCGATGAAAAACATTTTTCGTTTTGGATGTTCTTATATGCGGCGATCAATCGATGGGGAACGAGTTTAGGTGAAGACAAAAATTATGTTTTGTACTTTTATCGAGGAATTGGAGATGCATTTCTTGTCTTCCAAAATGTGATTCCAAAATTCCGTGTGAACTTATTCGATTTTCAAAATCCAAAGCACCTACCGTATAATTTAAATCTTTTGTTCTGGATTTTTAGTTTGAGTTTAGGAATTTTGAATTTCCGTACAATGTGGACCAAATACAAACCAGAAATTTTAATACTTTTGTTTTGGCTTGTCCCTTCCATTGGTTTTTATACATGGTGGGAAGGATATTTTTTTGAATTTTGGGTAGGAACCACCATTGGTCTTTGGATTCTCAATTCATATATTTTACATTCTTATCGTTCCCATTTACTCCCAAAATTTTCGAATGCCGTTTTGCATACAATATACACGACTTTGTTTTTATTTTATTTTCTTACGAACTTTACCTTCTCTACCCTTCCTAGATCCATTGGACCAAAATTTGGTTATACGGAAGGAATCCAAGGGCCAGTTGAAAAATTAGCAGAAGAATCAATTTACAGATAGGAAACCCAACATGTTATTTAACTCCTTCGAATTTTTAATTTTCTTTTTTATTACGATCATCATCGGCAATATTCTGAAGAATCGGTGGCAAAGACTCTTCTTCCTTCTTGCGAGTTATTATTTTTACATGGCATGGCAACCATCGTCGATCTCTTGTTCGGCGATAGCAGACTCAGGACTCAAATATTATACAGACCGTCTTCATTGCGATCTAAAAATTAATCCTTATGTATTTATCTTAATTTTTTCTACGATCATTGACTATTTTGCTGCAAGGGCCATCGAACGAAAAGAAGACGGAGATGCAAGCCGAGGTTGGCTTCTTCTTCTATCACTTGTTGTCAACATAGGCACATTAGGATTCTTTAAGTATACGGATTTTTTACTTGGTGTCATCAATGACATTCATCTTTTAGGAGCTTTCCAGTTCGAAAAACAAAACATCATTTTACCTGTTGGAATTTCCTTCTATACATTTCAGTCGATGAGTTATACGATCGATGTATACAATCGAAAAATAGAGGCACGTAAATCCTTTTTAGACTTTGCCTTATATGTTGCTTTTTTTCCGCAACTTGTGGCGGGTCCAATTGTTCGTGCAGAAACTTTTTTTCGCGATTTGGATTACAGACTCAGTGTACACAAAGAACACATCGAAGCCGCTTTTGCTTTAATTCTAATTGGATTTACTAGAAAAATCGTTTTTGCAGACAACTTAGGCAAAGTAGTGGATGCAACATTTGCTAATTATCAAAACCTAAACTCAATTGAGATCTGGACTGGCGCATTGGCTTTCGGTTGGCAGATCTATTTTGACTTCGCTGGTTATACTGATATTGCCATTGGAGTGGCTCGGTTATTTGGATTTCAATTTAATGCCAACTTTAACTTTCCAATGTCTTGCAGAAACATTGCTGACCATTGGTCTCGCTGGCATATTTCATTTTCTACTTGGATTCGTGACTATATTTACATTCCATTAGGTGGATCAAGAGTCAGTGTTCTTATGTATATTCGAAATATTATGATCACTTGGTTATTTGCAGGTCTATGGCATGGCGCTGCGTACCATTATATAGGTTGGGGAATCTGGCAAGGTACAATGTTACTCACCCATAAATTCTATGGCGACACCTCCGTATCGAAATTCTTAAATGAAAAAGGTGGTAAAGTATACGATCTTTTTGCAAGAATATTCACAATGTTCTGCTTGGCATTCGGCTTTATCATGTTCCGTGCTGAAACGATGGAAAAAGCAATTCCTATGATGAAAGCATTATTGTTCATTAACGATTCGAGTGTTCCATTGACAAAATGGACAAACTATCGTTATGGAATTCTCCTTGTGATCTGTTTTACTGCTAGTTATATTTTTTCTAAACGACAAATCCCTACTCTTCTTACAGGGAATTGGATAAAGTATTCTTTATTTGTCATCGTTAATATCTTACTATTATTATTATTTGGGGTAACAGAAAGTCAGAACTTCCTCTACTTTCAATTTTAAGCATGAGCCTAACAAAAGAAACAATTCTATTTATAAAAGACAAGAAGATCGTAACGGCTTTTCTATTCCTTCTATTCTTTGAACTTATTTTACAGTCTGGCTTTTACAAACCATACTTAAAAAAGAACTCATATGCATCGAATATCAATCGAGTGACAGAACATGTTGTCTCCAAAAAAGATGAGTTGAATCCTGACGTTCTTATCGTTGGAACTTCTGTTGCGTTTGAGGGTATCAGTGTAAGAATTCTGAATGAAAATCTAAAAAAATTAGGCCTCAAAACTCAATCCATTGCCGTTCGAGGTTCTGAGTTGGTGGTACAACATCGAATTCTTGAAGAATACTTAGATGAATTTCCGAATGTAAAAGTCATCCTTCATGTGATGGAACCTGGGATGCCTTGGGTCGACAGAAACTATGTTGTAGATCCAACGTTGGCAATGTTATCGGAATTGGGAAATTTTAAAGCAATTCCGACCGTGTTAGATTTTGAATATAAGTTAGATTTTTCTAACTATCTATATTTAATTTTCAAATCAGTTGCATACCGCAAAGATATGTCTGACTTTGTAATTAATTTTAATGAACGAATGAAAGCAATCGCAAGAAAAAACAAAAATCCCAATACAAATCCATGGGATTATGAAAATGATCATCCAGAATCAATCGATGAATACAACCTAACAAGTGTAGATGATTGTATGAATCGACTTGCATTGCACTTGCCAATTGAAATCCCAAAAGGCTCCAATCCCGATCACAGAAGGATGTTATTCGAAACCTGTGGGATTGCGAGTATTGTCCCCAAAGACTCCAATGCAACAGACGATACAAAACGATACTTCCGCCGACTAACAAAGATGTATGAATTTATAGGCAAACGAAACATTCATATCATCAATGTTTTTGCTCCTTATTCGGATGTGATTCGAAAGGTAAATAACGAAGGCCGCATGAAGGTATGGAGAGATGGTTTAACGGAAGCATTAAAAAAACACCAACCATTAGATGAAATGGACCTACAAGATTCATTAGGTGAAAAAAATGGGAAATATTGTTTTGATTTAATCCATTTAAACCAAGAGGGAATGATTACTTTTTCAAATATCCTTTCCAAAGAATTGGAGAAAAAACTTGGAACAAAATGAAATCACTCTCAATCAATTACAAGGTGAAGTAAACGATTGGATACAGACGATCGGAGTTCGCTATTTTTCAGAACTTACCAATTTAGCGATCCTTGTAGAAGAAGTAGGAGAACTTTCCAGGTTAATGGCAAGAAAATACGGAGATCAGTCTTTTAAATCAGGAGAATCTGCAGATCAAATTCCAAATGAAATTGGCGACATCTTATTTGTGTTAACTTGTCTTGCCAACCAAATGGGAATTTCCTTACAAGATGCAATCACAGCAACAATCCAAAAAAACACAAAACGCGACATCCATCGTCACAAAAATAATCCAAAACTTTAAGAATTCACCTCAGCTTCCAATACCTGTATTCCGGCTTCTCTGCGAATGGCGTTCCAATACGCAGATAAATGGGCGGGATGCGAATTCATATCAGATATACAATATTCAAACTTCTCTTTAAAAATTGGATTTCTCTCCAAATACTCCACATACTGTTCATAATCATCTAACATCTTTTGGAAAAAAACTTTCTGACCATCAAAATCATAATCTTCGCGAAAGAACATATAAGCATGTGCTAAATCGTGAAGCAGATGCTCAAACGCATCTCGTTTCCCTTCTACTAAAGAACCTGACAAAGCATGCTTCCAACTAATCGTTGCATAACGAATTCCTTTGCTTTGCGTTTGTAGCATTTCAAGCGAACTAGGATTATAATCAATCAACCGAATATTCCATTCCCCAATGTGCCATTTCCAAAGCGCAAATCGTACAGTATCTGGCATTCCATAAAACCGAACGACCTCTAAAAATTCTTTTGATGCGTTTTTATCTGGGAGTTTTTGACCCATACGTAAGAATGGATGCTTTTTCACACGCTTTTCTAAATACAATAAAAGGATCTGAAATGCAGTTTGGCTATCAGTGAGATTTTTATTTTCCCAATCAGATTTGATTTGAAGCAACTGAGGACGAATATGAACTAATTCATCCAAAAGAGAAATTGCAGGAATACAAATTTTCTTAAACGAACCATAGATTCGTCCCTCGTCATGGGGCATATGATTCAGTTAACCCATAATAGTCTGTTCCATGATGGAAAAAACCTCCGGACTCCCCTCCAAGAAAAAAGAAAGTCCCATCTGAGAATTTTACTCCACTATGTTTTGAAACACTATTCCTCGACATTCCCATCTCAAAAAAGCTGTTACTCTTACGATAGTCTAATTTTTCGATGGTTCTACTAGGTTCGCTCGTGTTATAACGATAGGCGCCACCATAGAATAAAATACCTCCAACCTCTTCTCCTAACGGTGCAGGCAGTTCTAGTGCTACGCTCCATTCCCTTCGGTATACCGAATTTGCGATGGTTAGAATTCGATTCTTCGATACATCAAATAACATGGTAGCATTGCTTAAGTTTGACAATTGAGACCCATAAATCATCACATTACCATCACCTAACTTTAAACATTTCAGTCCACCAACAGCAATAGGCAAACTTGGTCCCCAACTGAATGTTTTCGTAATAGGATCAAAAAATTCCGTAGTATCTTTGGGAGCAAAAATTCCATCGACTCCGCCAATAATAAAAACTCTTCCATCATTAAGTAAGACAGAACAAGAATAACAACGAGGTGTCTTCATTGGATCTGAAACCATTGTGAAAGTTTCAGTTGCTGGATCATAAATTTCTGCGGTATTCGAGGTAGAAAAATACATTCCTGGTGGAGGGTTATAATCTTTGATTCCTCCAATCACCACCACTTTTCCATCAGGCAATTTCACTATATCATGTCGACTTCTGGGTTCATTCATTTGACCTGTCGGGAGAAACGAAGTTGTTTCAGTATCAAAAATATAACTTTCTTTAAACGATGGCAATGGGAATTCATTGCTTCCACCTGTGATGAGTAATTTTTTCCCATCTAACATGACTCCTCGTTCCCCAGAATGAATTTCTGGTAATGTTGGATTCGTTAGAATAAAGCTATTTTGTCCCTTTCTTAAAATTTCAGCATTCGAACTATATCCATAAATTGCAATGATATCACCATTATCATTGATAAATGCATCATATTCTGCTCGACCATAATTTAAATTTGGACCTGGAACTAAACCGATCAACCGTATTGTGATCGTATTTGTAACTAGATTCGATGCTTTATCTTTTGCATTCGGGAATGAGAAGGTGATGGAACCTGGTTCATTGGAGACAAAATTTGTCTCAAAATAGACTCTATAATTTGTATCGCTGATCTTTTGAATCGATCGTATCACGATCGATTTCGCCAAGGAACCACTTAAATTAGGTGGACCAAACGAACTGAGTGGCTCAGAACTTTCAAAATCCCAATACCTAGAAGAAAAAAAGGTGTAATCCGTAATCGGCAAGAAGTTTTCTAAACTGACTGTTGGCAATTGTGTATCGACGATAATGGGATACTTGTCCTCTTTCAAGGTTTCACCAAAGCCAGAAACAACATTACTTAAATTTAATTCGTATTTACCATCACTTGTAATTGGATCAAATTGTACGAACAATTGATCATTTGCAATTTTTGAAAATCGAATATTGGAGAAAACAGCTTCATTTTGAATCGAAAGAAAATCAGTATCCAATGAAGCAAGTTCCCGATTGCACTTTAAAAGAATCTGATCAATACTTCCAAATGATTTCGTATCGGAAGTATCACTACATGAAAAAGTATCTCCTGAAACCATCGAAGAAAGTAATAAACCAGTGACCGAATTAGGATCGAACACATTTTTAAATTCCGATGGAAACATACATCCAAAAGAAAATAGCAATAATGAGAAAGTAAGTTTATTCAAAACTATATTCCTCCGTGTTTGCTAAAATACTTCCAATTCTACCACCTAAAATCATTCCCCCACCCGTCGAGGTATAGGTGATCTCACATCCATCCCATCTTGCATTCAAGGATCTTCCTGTTAGATAAAATCGATTAATCGAAGAGGACCAAGACTCAGTATCTAAAATTGAGTCAAATGTTGAGCCATTCACAGTGCGATATTCCAAACCACCTGCAATCATGATTTGATCTTTCCCATATGGAAACACAAAGGATGTACCCCATTCTCTTCCAAACAAAAGATTCTTATGATCTCTAATGGTATCATTCACAGGATTATAAATCTGTGAACGTAGGATTGGTTGGTTATCATTAAATCGAGAGCTAATTCCACCAAAAATGAGGACCTCCCCATTGTCTAAAAGGTGAGTAAAATGATTGAATCTTCTAATCACTTTTGCACTAGAAGTTGAGAGGGTTTTTGTAGCAATATCATAGATTTCGATTGAATCAATTGCCCGAGCATAAAAATTAGCGGGAGCCGGAGCCAAATCCGATCTTTCCCCTCCCGTAATGATCACCTTTCCAGTGTTTGCTGATAGTATTTGGGACTGTTTTCCTCTTGAATCTGCTAAATTGCCGATCGTCTCAACAGTCATCGCTGCGGGATCTGGTGTTACATGAATGAGCTCAACCATACTCACCGACTCAAAAGGAGAAAATGGGTTAAAACCACCCACCACAAGAACATCTCCATTTGGCAAAACAGTCATCTTATGAAGCTGTCTTGGAGTGACAAGAGATGGGCCTTCCGTCCAGGTATTTGAAACTGGATCAAAAACTTCAATCGATCTTAAACTTTCATTACTTGGAGCTCCAACTTTTCCACCGAATCCACCAGAAGCTAACAGACGACCATCCAATAGTTTAACAATCGCAAACTCTTGTCTTCTATAGACCATATCAGGACCCAAGGTAAATTCCTTTGTTAAAGAATTGTAAAATTCGGAATTACTTAAAGTTCCATTTCCATTCACCGAAATTCCAGACCTGACTCTACCACCTAAGACTAACTTTCTTCCATCATTCAATTCCATTCCAGAACAGGATCTGCGTGGGTAAATCATATTCGGCCCACTTTTGAAAGCAAAAACCTGGATTGGAACCATAATGGTTCCCTGCGTGTTAAATGCTTTATCTTTCACACCATCAAAAGCAATCGAAAGAATCCCTCCATTGGCATTTGGATTACCAGCAAATATCAAACGAATATTCCTTGGTGAAACAATGATATCAGATACAACTAAACTATTCTTAGCATTGCCAGAAAGTGTAACTTGAGATAGGTTCCCTTCCCATACGATTTCTTCATTGGTTTCAATATCCAAAAATCCTGATTGCAGCTCGGAGATATCAATACCATTTCCAGTTTTTAATTGTAATAAAGGAGGATTGTTGTCTATTTCAAATTCGAAAGTTTCAGGATCTACAATAAGAGACTCATTTAGGTAATAATCCTTGAGATTAATCGTAAACTTTCCACTTGTAACAGAAGGAGACATCCGCACTTCATATAAAAATTTGCTTCTAGGTATCACTTGAGATATTGGATTTAAACCGATATTCTTAATGGGTAATCTCAAACCATTGGATTTAGAAGTGAAGTCATGATTCGTGGTAACATAAATGACTCCTCCAGGTTGTACTCGATTCGATGAGAAATCCATTTTTACGATTGGGTCTACACCTAACAATAATAAAGCATAACTTGCAGGCGAAGTTGTATCAAATAAATTAGTCCCTGGATTTATTTTACAAGAAACAAACAATAGAAATAGAGTGAGTTGTTTAATCTTTACCATAAACCTCTACCCTCTGATCTAAAAGAGCAGAATCTCCAAAGATCACGATACCTTTGTTCGTTAACACTGCGGAGTGCTCTGAACGTGGCATCATCATAGTATCTATGATGAAATTCTTCCGCTCGTAATGATCATACAGCTCGAGAATCCCTGATTTATAGAAAGTATCAACTCCTCCAGTAAAAATCACTTGCTCATCAGAAAATCGAACAATCCCACTTCCATTTTTAAATCTACTAGTGAATCCTAAACTCGTTGTTTCTGCTTTATTTTCATTCCATGATTCAATTGCTTTGGTCCCCGTGCCTTCACGATTCATACCACCTAACAAAACACGGTCTCCATTTGGCATTTTCACCTGCGTCACATTCGATCTTGCCGTTGGGAATGTAACAGATAATGCAGTTAATACAAATGAATTGGTATTTAAGCTATAAATTGTATTTGAAAATAATCCAAATGCATCCAGACGATCCCTTCCACCGAAAAACAATATACGTGATTTAATTTCATCATACTCGGCCGTATGAAAAAAAATACCAAGTGGGAAGTTCGACGCTCCTGTTAACAATGTAGAAGTATTTGACGTTAACGAAATCAACTCATGATCACTCGCAATTGCTCCTGGATCAGTACCTACTTTGAATTGTCCTCCAGAAAGCACAAGACCACCCTGGTTTAAACAAACCATTGTATGCCCAAATCTTCTGCGTTGCATCACAATAGGTAATTCTATGACAGACTCACTGACTGGATCGATGGAATAAATTTTGTTGGATATTTGTTCCTCTGCTGTTACATTGCCAGATACAGTTTTACCACCAGAAACAATTATATTCCCATTATTCTGAATACAAATTGCCGATCCCACCAAACTTTGATTTAGTGGCGTAAGCACTTTTGATACTCCTGTTTCAGGATTCCATATCTCTACTGTTGCGAGAGTAAGGTTTGTTGGGCTAACTCCTCCCACCAATATGATACGACCATCAGGCAATGCTGAAGTTGAGATATAACCTTTTGGTTCTGAAATGGATCCGAAGTATCTTGCATAAGGGAATCGAAATTCTAACTGTTTACCAAAGAATACTGTATCGATAAGACCACTAGGTTTGGTGATGGAAAGAATGACCGGTTCTCTCCATTCAGATCGAGAAGATACTGAAAATAAAATTCGAATCTTTGTATCAGTTAAAGGGAAAACATCTCTAAGTATTAAATCATTTTGGTAAGGGTCGGAAATTTTAAAATTTGCTTTTGTAAAGAAATTAGCAACAGGTTCACTTAAATCCAAATCAAGGTATTCTGTTTTCACAAATGTCGGATAATCACTGGATTGGTAACGAGAAGTAATCTTCAATTCATCAGCTAATCCTAGTCCGAGTAATACTGCAGCTGATCCACCTGCTAACGACGTTGGATCAAATAAATTTTGTTTAGGCGCTTTCACATGGCAATGGAAAAGCAGAATCAGTGATATAAATCTAAAACCTAACCGCATAACCTACTTTTCCAATCCGGTTGATTCCCATATACCCTTGATTTTCAAAATCCAAATCTAAAAAAACTCCAGATTTTTCTTTAGGATTTGGTCCTAACAAATAAAAATCAAACACATTTGCAGTCCATATTACGAACAAGGCAGTGAGAGCCTGGGACAAATTTGCCCTGGAAGATTCCATCTGTTGGCGGTATGGCTCAATTAAGTAGTAATTCAAAAGGATTGTCTCGGCAACCCTCGGATTGGGAGGAATACCTATCGCCGATTCATAGGCTTGTTTATCTGATCGAAATTGGTTATATTGATAACCTGCATACAAAAGACCAAAAGCAAAAATAGACATATAGACCTTGCCTTTTTCTTCTTGGCCTCTCGCATATTGACCCCAGCCTGGAATTAAAAAAGATCGAAACGCATATGTCGGATTATATGGGTTGAATAGTGGAGCATCAGCTAATGAGGTTTCAGGATTCACTGCATATGTTAAAATTGTATCTTCAGCTTTTTCCGCATACTCCTTCGAATATGGTTTTTGCAATTTCTGATTTTCTTTTGTCCATTCCTTCATGGATTGGATGACATAATTTGATAACTCTGAATAAGTTACCTCTCCATTAAAATTTGAATCAGCTCTACCTTCTAAACCATAAATGATATATTTCGTAAAAATTCCATATCCTGACTTTGGATCTTCAAAACTAGAATATCCAGCTTTCGTAGAATAAAAAACAGAAACAATTTCTGAATCCTTAAAGTTTGCTCCTTCTAAATACTTTCTACCTACCTCTACTTTCCCATCTTCAGGATTACGACAGGCATCAATTAAAAGAATGACTCTCTTTAGATTGTATTTTCGAGTTAACTCCAAAATTTGTTCTACAGCGATTCCTGTTTCAAACGGTTTTTGCGGATTTGTATCTTCAGGTAATAAATATACTTTATCGTTATAATCTATTACACCGTGACCAGAGAAATAAAACAAAAAAAGATCTTCGGGGTTTGTTTCTTCTAATACTGATTCCAATTGTGTTAAGATATTATATTTATTAGGCGTAGAATTTACCGAACCTTCCTGGATTAAAGTTTGAATTCGATTATAGGATCCATAACTAAAAAGAATTTTGGTCATTCCAAGTGCGTCATTTTTTGCGGTTTTTAAGTCTGATAAATTTAAATCTTTATACTCACTTACACCAACCACAAATGCAAAGCGTTTTCCACCTGGCTCAGCACTTAAAACACCAAACATAGCAAAAAATAAGAATATTAGAAATTTTGATTTCATTAAATAATTTTACTCTGCGGACAATTCTTTCGCTTGTTTTTCCAAGCTTGAGGTATTATCATCCATTTTTCTAGCGTTAATTACAACCTTTTGATTGATTTCTTCCATTTCCTTAACAACTTCTATCATTTGCTCTTTATCTTTATCTAAGATTTTTGACTCTTTATCCAATACCTTAGAAATTGATTCAATCAATTCGAGTGATTCTAAAACTTCATTGTTTATGTCTTTCTGAGAACTGATTTTTGATGTCGCCGATCGAATCGCTTCACTCAGGAGATCATACTTCGATTGTAATGTTTCGGTTTGGTCCAATGCAACGGAGGCAAGCTCTGTTCCTTCGTGGATATAACGATTTGAAGTAGTGATGATTTTTTTAATTTTTGTTGCATTTTCATTCGAATTCTCTGCTAGTTTGGCAACTTCCTGAGCAACTACAGCAAACCCACGTCCGTGTTCCCCTGCTCTAGCAGCTTCTATGGAAGCATTTAGCGCCAGAAGATTGGTACGATCAGCAATTTCAGCCATTATATCGTTTACTTCACTTACTTCCTTTTGTGAGAGATTGACTGAGCGCAATCGTTCCTCTAAATGTTTTACAGTTTGTGACAGAACATTACTTCGTTCCTGAAAATCACTCATGTTCGAATTTAGTTCTTCGACAACTTTGCCGATTTCCACAGTACTATGTTTCAAAGAATCTGATTTTCGGTTTAACAAATTGATCTGAGAATGTTGTTTTCCAATATTATCAACTGATTTCTGAATACTCTCGGAGAAGGATGATACAAAATCTGTGAGTTCTCGAATGGAACGATCCTGAGATTCTATCTGGAGATTAAAATCAGTTGTGAGCTCTCGGATATTTTTTAATGTTGCAAAGAGCTCAAAACCAACTTTTTTTAAATCTTCATTTAGACTATTTGCGTTCTCTCTTTCCATCTCAGCAAGTTTGTGTTTATCGTCTGAATCATTTTTAATTTCATTCAGCAAATTTAATACCGTGGAAGTAAGATATCCAAAACAAATTAAAAACAAAATTTTAAGGACTTCGTTTGAAATGGCAACAGTTCCTTTTACACTCTGTAATCCTTCTGCTTCTTTGAACGATACACCTTGTCCGTATCCAATGGCTAGAATGAGTATCAAACATAAAACAGAATAGTACGTGCTCATCAACAAGATACGTTTTGAGAACAAAAAAGCTGAATAAACAACGTAGAAATAATATAAAACGTATAAGGCAGGTGATTTGATTAAATCTGCAGCAACAACACTTCCACCTAATAAACCTGATGCGGTCACTCCAAATAAAACAGTGATATCTAAGAAGATAAAAAGTTTAGGGAAAAAAGAATTTAATTTACCAACCCGAAATAAATAGGCTTGAAACCCACCATACAAAAACATAAGGGCGATCCCAACAAGATAACTTGTGGTTTGCAGAGTAGTTGATGTTTTGAAAGAGCTTAAAGTTGCTATGATGTAAAATCCAGCGAGTAAGAATCTTACCCGATTGACATAAACCGGACCCAATTCTAACCAATTTTTTTTGCTTTGAATCGATTCTAACGCTAATTTCGACATAGGATGATCCTCTAAGATTCAAAGCGAAAGGAAAGTGATTTTCTTTTTTTAGTGAATGTAATTAGAAAGACAGTTGACAAATTTTAGTTTGATATTAAACTATTCAATATGGAAGCAACAAACCCGAGCAGAACAAACGTCCAAAAGAAATTCTACCCCGCAGCAGAACGCGGGCATGTCAATTTTGGTTGGTTGGACAGCCATCATTCCTTCAGTTTTGGTCATTGGTACCATCCAGAAAAAACGAATTTTGGAGCCCTTCGTGTCTTAAATGACGATATCGTGGAACCTAGTATGGGATTCGGAACTCATCCTCACCAAAATATGGAGATTGTTTCCATTCCGCTTTTTGGCGAATTGGCGCATAAAGATAGTACAGGTACGAATGGTATCATCAAAACTGGTGACGTACAAATCATGTCAGCAGGTTCAGGGATCCAACATTCGGAGTTCAATCACAGTTCCGAAAAGAAAGTTAATTTTTTACAGATTTGGGTTCTGCCAAAAGTGGCCAATATCCAACCTCGCTATGACCAAAAATCATTTCAGGAAGCCGGTAGATTGAATCGTTTCCAAACCGTCGTTTCACCTATTGATGAAGAGGCAGTTTGGATCAATCAAGATGCTTATTTTTCATTAGCCACATTGGAACCAGGGAAAACACTTCCTTATTCAGTTCATGCACCTAACCAAGGAATTTATGTATTTCTCATCCAAGGAAAATTATCCATTGAGAATACAGTTCTAGAGCGAAGAGATGCACTAGGACTTTGGGGATCTGAGGAATACTCATTTCAGGCAGAAGTGAAATCGGAGGTTCTCATAATTGAAGTTCCAATGAAATAGAAAATGAGACCAAAGTAATCTTAGAAGGAAGAACTGGTTAAAAACGAATCTGACCAGTTTTTACTTTCTAACTTCGTTTCTAAAACAATACATTTACACAGACTGTAAACTTCCCTCAATTTTAACATGTCTATCCAGCGAGATCCTATCCTGCTTGCCTGTATCAAAAATTAGGATTTTTTCCATCCAAAACAGACCAGATTTCGTAGTTTTCCTGATTTTTTATGCGCCTATTTTTTTTATTTATGCGAATTTTTTTTCGTGTATTTTTATTCACGAATTTTATATTGGAATAAATGGAGCTTTCGCAAAAATGCGAAACAACCAAGGAGAATTACAATGAAAGCCTACAAGTATCTCATCAGTTTCCTTATTCTGACCATTTCGTCCCAGACATTTGCACAAAGTAACCCAGCAGGTGTTCCAGCAAAAGAAGCGTTACAAAGATTGATTGATGGGAACCTAAGGTTTGTACAAGGTAAGTCACAACGTCCAAATCAATCCATTGATCGCTTAAAGGAAGTGTCCAAAAAACAAAATCCTTTCGCAACCATCGTCGGATGTTCCGATTCCAGAGTACCAAATGAAATTGTATTCGATCAAGGACTTGGTGACTTATTCATCTTAAGAACAGCTGGTCAAGTTTCTACCTATGCGTCTTGGGGATCCATCGAATTCTCTGTAGCAGCACTTGGTGTAAATCTCATTGTCGTACTTGGGCACTCTAGTTGCGGGGCGGTGAATGCAGCATGTAAAGCGGATGACGTGCCAGGTCACATTATCACACTCACCAATGCCATCAAACCTGCCGCAGAAAAAGTAAAACACATGGATGGTGACTTTTTAGACAACGCTGTAAAAGCCAATGTTGCCTTTCAAGTGATGTCTCTCAGAAAACTTGATCCCATCATCTCCAAACAATACAACAAAGGCCAATTACAAATCGTTGGAGCTGTTTATGACTTGGAAACAGGAAAGGTCAATTTCCTTTCAGAAGAATACATCGCTTCTATCACAAAATAGCAATAGGAAACTATCATGGACATTTTACAATCATTAGTTGCCAACTTACAAACACCAATGTTCCTAGCGTTTGCGCTAGGGATCATTGCCACACTCGTTAAAAGCGATCTAAAATTCCCTGACGGAATGTATGCGGGTCTTACCATCTACCTTCTTTTTGCCATCGGACTGAAAGGAGGGGTAAAACTCAGTAACACGACATTGTTAGAATTTTATAAACCAGCGATAGCGGCATTAATTTTGTGTATTACGATTCCACTTCTTGCGTATACACTCCTAACAAAATTTGGGAAATATGACAAAGCAAATGCAGCAGCCTTAGCGGCTCATTACGGGTCGGTATCAGCAGTGACGTTTAGTGAAGCACTTGCCTTTCTTGACTCTCTTCATATTAACTATGAAGGATTTATGCCAAGTTTACTTGCCATCATGGAAATTCCGGCTATCCTTGTGGCATTACTTCTAATCAAAATGAATCCAACCGAAAAATCAGAAGAGTCTTCTTGGGGAAAAATCTTACACGAACTTTTTACAGGCAAAGGAACTCTTTTATTACTGGGAGGTCTGATCATTGGAATGATTTCAGGCAAAAAAGGTCATGAACAGTTTGCTCCTCTTTTCGAAACGCCATTTCGAGGGATGTTGATTTTATTCCTCTTAGAAGTTGGAATCGTCACAGGAAGAAGACTTACGGATCTAAAAAAGGCTGGAGTCTTTCTCATTGGATTCGGAATCCTCTTTCCAATCTGCACAGCGATGTTTGGATTGTATCTTGGACATTTTATTGGATTGTCAATGGGAGGAGCGATGATTCTTGGAACACTCAGTGCAAGTGCCTCTTACATTGCAGCACCTGCCGCTGTAAGGATTGCCATACCTGAAGCAAGCCCTGCCATTTATCTCACCGCATCTCTTGCCATCACATTCCCTTTCAACCTATCAGTTGGATTACCTTTATATCTAGCTGTTTCGAAATCACTATACGGAGTTTGAAAATGAAATTAGAAAAAGCAAAACTCATCACAATCATTGCCGATGAAGCACTCCAAGATCGTTTGGTCACAGAACTTAAATCTGCGAATGTCAAAGGTTATACCATCAGTGAAGCTAAAGGAGAAGGTATCAATCACCAACACCTAACTTCATGGGAAGGAAAAAATATTCGATTGGAGTCACTTGTATCAGAAGGGAAAGCTCTAAAAATCTTTGAAATCATTTCAGAGAAATACTTAGAAAAGTACCCAATGGTAATTTTCATGAACGACGTCGAAGTGATCCGAAAAGAGAGGTTCAACTAAAATTCACTAGAATGTGTGACCAATATCTAAATAAAACAATTGGTCTTCTCTTGAATATGCATAATCCATTAGGATTACGGTTGCTTGGTCCCAAATGATCCGTAATCCTAAGCCGCGAGAGTGTTTATAGTCTAAGGCATTCACCTGCCTTAGTTTATCCCAAACTCGTCCCACATCATAGAAAGGGACGAGACTCACCTGAAAAAACTGATCCCACAATGAAAAACTACCAACACGATAACGAAGTTCGATATTATAAAACCCAATCACTGGACCAAAAAAGCGTTCTTGCCTGTAACCACGTAACGTATTTTGTCCACCTAAGGCACCAAAAGGACCATCGATCGAAAACAAATAACGATACTCAAAAAATGGAACCTCTCCCTCAATTTTGGTTAAAGCAACACGTTGCGCAATGACAAACTCCTCAAAGAGTTTTGGGAAAGGTTGATAAAAATTTTTGACTTGGGCAAAATGCCTTAAGTAATTAAAATCAGAACCGATTGCTTTTTCTGCTCTATTAATATTATACTCAATGAGCCAACCCCGATCAGGGTCAGGTTCGTAATCGCGCGTATCGTACGCAATCCCTGCCCTCAAGTAATTCAAGTTTCCACCGTTTACACCAATGATCTTTCCAGATTTTGCGTCCTCTGTAATTTTAGATGTGTCTTCAATAGCAGGCACAGTAATACTCGTTAAAGGTTCTCTTGCGTCAGTTGCCCTACCATCATATAGTTTTACCTTATTATTAGAAAACTCAACCCCACCCCAAACACGAAATACCTGAAAGATTGTTTTATCAGCAGCAAACTGGCCATATGTTGTTTCAAATTGGTAGTTGTGATACCTTTGGGTAGAAGTAAATTCCTTTCCTGGTCCACGATTCTTTGCATAGGAATTGGCATTTTCAAAATCAGAAAACGTTGCGTTTCTTGTAATCCTACTACCATCGACATTCCGATCTTGGAAGTACAACGGTTGCATACTCTCAGTACCAACACCAAAGTATTGATTGTACAAACTGGCATCATGACCTACATAAGCACGCAATCGGTAAGCTGTGTCATAAAAATAAGGAGCGTCCCAAGCTAAATAATTATTTTGTGTGCCACGATTTGTTCTATAGATTCCCACATTGAACATATGTTCGTAGGGAGTGTATTTAAATGAAGAATCGTTCTTTGTGCCATTATAAAATACATTAGCCAAAAGACCTACACCCGACCCATTGACGGCGTCATTACCAAAAAGGGGAAGTCCCGTTGCATACCAACCTTCCTTTTTATTGGCCAATTCCTTTTCATCTAACTTTTTAAACTCACCTAACCATTCAGGAACATCTGAATTTCGATCTTCTGCGTACAACGGGGAAATCACGTTTGCTGATAACAAGACCAACAAAACCACGAATCCCCGAAACTTCATAAGAATTTATTTGACTTCGCGTACTTGGATGGTTTCGACCCGTTCTTCACCCGCTATGATGTCGGACAAAATCACCACCTTCTCCCCCATTTGCAAATAGCCATTGTTAACAAGTGTTTGGATAGCAAGTTTGATTGTTTTTTCAGGATCTGAGGAAAAATCGACTCGGTATGGAATGACCCCACGTGTTAGCCACAACTTTCGCCTAACAGAAGTCATGTTTGTAAACGCATGGACAATTGGGTATCTTGGATGAAACGAAGCCAAATTATTAGCAGTAATCCCTCGTCTTGTGATAGCAATGATTGCATGAGCTTGCATGGAATCAGCCAAATTAGCAGCCGACCTTGCCATCTCTTCTTTTTGGTCTTTTGGTTTTCTTTGTGCCGCAAGGCCAAGGTTAATCGACATTTCCATACGACGGGCAATTTTATCTAACATCTCCACACAACGCACAGGGAACTTCCCCATCGCTGTTTCTCCAGAAAGCATAATTGCATCAGCTTCTTCATACACTGCGTTGGCAACATCCGTTACCTCAGCTCTAGTCGGAGATGGATTGTGAATCATCGATTCGAGTAAATGCGTAGCTACAATGACTCGTTTCCCTTCTTCTTGGCAACGTTTGATGATTCGCCTTTGGACAATCGGGAGTTCTTCAATTTCTATCTCAACACCCAAATCACCTCGAGCGACCATAATGCCATCAGAAGTTTTGATAATTTCATCTAAATTTTTAAGCCCTTCTTGGTCTTCTATCTTTGCGATAATTTGTGCATGGTGTTTTTTCTCATCAATGATCTCACGGAGTTGTAAAACGTCATCCTTAGAACGCACAAAAGATAAGGCAACAAAGTCGATATCCTCTTCTAATCCAAAGAGGATATCTTTAAGATCCTTGGGAGTGATAGAAGGAATGTTCACCCTGATTCCAGGCAAGTTGATATGTTTTCTGGAACCCAATTTTCCACCATCTAACACAGTACAAATAAGTTCGTTTTCACGAATCTCTTGCACTGCAAGGTTGATGAGTCCGTTATCAACAGTGACTTTATCTCCTACCTTCAAATCTTTTACGATATCACGATAGTTAACGAAGACACTTTGCGCTTCTGCTTCCATCCCAGGAATGATGTGGAAGGTAAATGTTTCACCCACTTTTAAGTGTAAATCGTTTTGGACATCCCCTGTTCGAATCTCTGGGCCCTGTGTATCAAGTAGGATCGAAATCGGTTGTTTGTGTAATTCATCTTTGTTAAGAGACTTGATAATTCGAATGATTTTTCTGTGAAACTCGTGATCACCATGACTCATGTTGATCCTAGCGATATTCATTCCAGCCAAAGCTAAACTTCGGATCATTTCTTTGGATGCAGTCGCAGGCCCAATGGTGCACACGATCTTTGTTTTTCTGGCTCTTAGTTGTTCAATTGCTGGCATAATCTTAAGGTTTTAATTTGGGTAAAATTCTGTTTAGAAACTCTAACTGCGATTCCGCAATGTCGAATTTCTCTTGGTTAGGAAATTTTTCGTTACGTTGGCGTTCACTCTCAGCAGAAACTTTATCAAAAAGTTTTTTACCATGTCGTTTCAAATACCCAGTTGAAACTAATATGGGCCAAGGGAACTTTTCTCTTTGGTTTCGGATTGGGAAACTGTAGATTTCCTTTCCGCCAAACTTTTTTAAAAAGAAAATCAAGTTCTCTTCTGTAAACTTTCCATTGAGTTTAGATAAAACATACTCACGATCTGGATACACTCCAAAATCCCAAGCCTCATCCAAAATACGAACAATGGTTTCAATGGATTCTTTCCATTTTTTTTCTTCTTCTGGGCTTCCTTGTTTCACTGGTTCATTGTCATCATCCTCATCCTGAGAATGATTGGAAGCTGAAGATTGTGAATGTCCTTGTTTTGCTCTTCGTTCCGCTTCTTTTTCTGCCTCTTCTCTTTCTTTGAGTCGAGCTTTCACCAAACGTTCTTTCTCTTGTGAAATCTTTTTTACTTTTTGGCTGGCGAGATCTTTATTCAGTTGTTGTTGCAAACGCGCTTTGATGGGAGGAATTTCAAATTTATGGACAGTCATATTGCCCATAATCATTCTCCACAACCTAGTGAAAAAAGGCAAAAACTGGAATAAACTTTGCGCCTCTATTTCTTCTAACAGTCGCTTGGGGCTTTCATCAGTTAAATGAATGGATACATTCATTTGATTTAAAACACGAATCTCTAAATCAGAATGTTTGATTTGAAATGTTCGTTTTGCAGAATCGATGGCTTGTGGGATACAAGCTTTATGCAGAATAAATTCATTATAAACACGTTTGTCCGCATATTCCGTGTATAAAACTTCTGGCTGAGACAATAGTGTTGCCCGAAATTCATCCGTCAAAGGTTCTCCGCTCACACGCAGTAGATTGACCTCAACGATTCGTCCTGCCTCCGCAAGGAAGGCCATCAGATCTTCAATCTGTTGTTTTCGTTTCTGCTTTTCTTCTCTTTCTTTGTCTTTTTCAATGATTTCGTTTAACACCAAACACTCTTCCATAAGAGTTTTTTGGTCACCATACGACTCATTCATATACCCTTTGATTTCCATTAGGATATTCTTAGGAGAGACCCAGGAATCTTCTGTGATTTCACCCATTACACCTAAGTTTTTTAAAGCTGGGTATATCGTATTTTTTGCATAATCTACATAGGCTTCGTATCGATCTGCAATTTCAGAAGGCCTATTATACAAAAATACACTTTTGTTAGCAGGTCTAGAAGCAGAATCATTGCGAAAGAAAAACAAAACCTTATCATCTACTAATTGTTTGAGAATTGGTTTGAGGTGAATGACAATGGTTGCATCCTTTTGGATCTTTGTCTTATCATATGGGCATTGGAATAAATTGCCAATTTCTGTGGATGCATAAGTATCAAAAAGACGATTCGCATCAACTGCTGCCTTGATGACCTTTCGCATTTTTTCTTTTCCCACATACTTCCGTTTTTCATTGTACCATCCTTTGATGGCAGTTGTAGAAAGTTCATTTAGGCCAAGTGCATAACGAAATGCAGTTCCACCATCAGAAGTAGTTGGTCTTGCGAAAACAGTATTGTGTTTGATATATGTTTTTGGATTTTCTGGATCCCCTGCTTCATTGGGATGAAATTCCAAAACATTCAATTTTTTGATGATGGCAGGATTTTGTTTATAACTTAAATCGATGACATAGTTCTCTGTTCGGTCCCGGTCAATGGAACTATCCCGTTCAATTTGTTCGACATTTGGCAAAACCCTGTTTTGTAAAAACTTATCAGTCCACTCAAAGATCACTAAGAGTACCTTATAGATCCCTTTGTAAGAGAAATCTCCGCGAGAATCCATTGCCTGCACCTTTTGGAGACAGGCAGTGTAGTCCATGACTTTTAATTCTGGGAGATTTGGATCTAACATGTAGGTAGAGAGTCCTTAGTTAAAATATCCTTTTTTATACAATAACTCTGCATTCAAAATAGCTGCACCTGCAGCACCTCGAATCGTGTTATGCGAAAGAACAACCCATTTCCAGTCCAAGATAGAATCTTCTCGTAACCTTCCAACAACAGTTGTCATTCCCTTCCCCGTGTCCAAATCGAGACGAGGTTGTGGTCGATCGTTTTCTTCGCGGTAAAGAATCGCTGGGTTCGGCGCAAACGGCAATCCCAATTTCTGCGGTTCCCCTTTAAAATCGGCCCAAACCTTTAAAATTTCTTCTTTTTTTGGCTTTTTATCGAAGGCAACTGAAACACAAACCGTATGACCATCAAAAACGGGCACTCGGTTGCAATGTGCAGAAATTTTGAAGTCAGCAGATTTGATCACGCCACCTTCTACAGTACCTAAACATTTTTGAGGTTCGATCTCTGCCTTATCTTCTTCTCCACCGATGAACGGTACAACGTTCCCAAGAATGTCCATCGTCGGAACACCAGGGTATCCTGCCCCTGAGATGGCTTGCATCGAAAATAACATAACAGATTTTAAGCCAAACGCATCCATCAGTGGCTTTAAGGAAATGGTAACACCCATAATCGTACAATTTGAATTTGTGATGATTTTCCCTTTTGTCTTTTGTGCAGATAATACATCCAAATGATGCGCGTTTACTTCCGCAGAAAGAATCGGTACATTAGGATCCATACGATGGTTCTTGGAATTGGATAAAACCATCACTCCCGCTTCCGCATAGGCAGTTTCCACTTCACCCGCAATAGAGGCATCAAGACCACTGAACACAAGTTGTACGCCCTTCGTCACTTGGGGATCTGGCAAAGAAATGATAATGTCTTTCGCATAAGAAGGAATGTCGGAAGAAATCTTCCAACGAGACTTCATCACCTCACCATAAGTTTGGCCTGCACTCTTTTCAGACGCTGCTAAATGAGTCACCGTAAAATAAGGGTGATTCTCTAAAAGTTGAATGAATCTTTGACCGACGGAACCTGTTGCGCCCAGGACTCCAACTTTGATTTTTTCCATAATTTTCCTTATCTAATGTAAGGATTGAAAAACATGTTATTTCGGAAAGAGATTTCCAATTCTTTCCGCATAAATCGAATTCATTTGTTGCATCCCGACATAAGTGAAGTGATGAAAATCCGAGAATCCTTGCATCGGAAGAACGTTGTGAATATCCCAAAAATGAACTGAACCCGATTCCAAAGATTGCAAAAATCGCAAGTGTTCTCGATACCAGAGAGAATCTTCATACCATGTCAGAGAGATTGGATTTTCTGGGTTATTGATGAGTAAAAAAGGCAAATTCCGATCCCGAAAATGGTCTGCAATTTTTTGCAGATATCGGAAGTGGAAATAGGGACGAAATTGTTCGTTTCGAATCCTTTCTTTTGCATGTTTTAATGCGACTAAATAACCAATCCCTGGACGTTTGTCTAAACCTTCTAACAAACGATAGTAAAAATAACGAGTATAGGTTTTGTCGTCCATCCCGTTGTAACGGAAGTCTTCCGTTCTAGGTTCCCGTTTGTATTGGACACCCGATTTTGCTTCTTCCAATCCAAACGTCTGCTCCAATCGTACACCCATCGGATCCCAGTGGTAATCGAGATATGCACCACTGGCTTCATGAGCATACCAAACCTTTTCTAGAGTTGCCGTAATTTGTTTTTGGTTTTGAAAAAATGCGGGATCCAATTCGAGTTTCGTCCAACGCGGATCTTTAAGGACAATGGTTTGTTTTGTTTCCCCATTCGAAAACTGAATCTGACAAGTGGAACCCGCAAGCAAAAACGGGGTCACTTCCACCCAAAATCCTTTTTCTTGGATTTTCTTTGTGGGGAAAAAACTGAACTGCTTCCCCGTCCAACCAAGCCCATTCACACCTTCAGGAATCAAAACTCCCATATAAGAATGGTAACTTGTATTTCTACCAAAACGATGTTGGATTAGGTTTTGAATATTTTGTTCATAAATATCCTTATAGCGATAAAAAGAAAAACTGGTGGAAACAATGTAACGTGACCATGTTTCCAAATCCATCTCCGATCCAATTTCCTGTAAGGTCTCAAAAGGGAAAACCCATAAGGATTGAGGTGCTTCTCCAAATGTAAGTGCATCTTGCACCATTTTTGCTTCCTCAACTGTCTCATTACTTCCTTCTGGAAACAAAACATATGTTCGGTGGAGCCGATAGTCGATGAAATTAACAGGATATACAACCAAGTCTGGTTGCAAAGGCTCTAACCAATTAAGAAGTAAGTACACATACAGTGGACTATTACCAGCATAGGCTAAATAAAAAACATCCACATCCAATGCGAACTTATCTTTTAATGTTTTTTCTAGGAGAGTAGCATCCAAGGAATAATAAGCAACGGAACTACCCACCACAATGATTCTCTTTTTTGTTTTTGGTATGGAACGAATCCTCTCATATTCATATAAAAAATTGAAAAAATGATTCGTATTCCATGGTGACTCGTTTGGCAGAAGGAATTGGAATTTTCGAAAACATAAAAAATCAATCCCAAAAAGAAAAACAACAAAGTAAGTGAGAAACAGAATTCGATTTTTCATGAAACTTCCTAAAACACAAAGTAAACAAACGGTTTACTTTCCGCTGCCAACAACACAATGACCACCAAACATAGCGCTGCCGAAAACGCAAAAAATATCATATTCCCTAAGGAATTTGGCATTTTTTCAAAAATATGTATCAATTGTTGGTTATCTTTAAAGATACGAACACCAAAAAAATGGCCGAAAAGAAGAATCAGAAAACAATACATAAACTTCATTTCATAGCTATAAGGCAGTAAAAAACCGTCTTTTTTCGTAAAAATGCCCTGTAGGTAGCACAGAGAATCTTCTAAATTTACACTCCGAAAGAAAATCCAGAGAAGGCTTACCATCAAAAAGGTAAAAAGAATCTTAAACGATTTCCAAAAGATACCAACGCTCAAAACAAACCGATTTCCACACCAACGTTCCGCCACAAGAAAGAATCCATGTGCCATTCCCCAAATGACAAAATTCCAGGAAGCTCCATGCCACAATCCACCAATTGCCATCACCAAAAAAAGATTTCGATAGGTAAAGGAAGGTCCAATTCGATTCCCACCCAGTGGAATGTAGATGTATTTTTTTAACCACTGTGAAAGGGAAATATGCCAACGAGTCCAAAACTCGGAGAACCCACTCGAAAGGTAAGGCATCCGGAAATTTTCGGGCAACCGAAACCCAAAAAGAAGTGCCGCACCCTGGGCAATATCTGTATAACCAGAAAAATCACAATAGATCTGCATGGAATAGGAAAACATCCCAATCCAAAGAGCGCGAGAAGACATATCCGAAGGCCTAAGAAAAACCAAATCCGAAACTTCTGCTAAATGATCCGCCAAAACCATTTTTTTGAAAAGCCCGAGAAGAATCAGAAAAACGGCAAAAAGGATTGGGGAGCTAAAAAAAGGCTTGGGCCTTCTGATTTGTGGTAAAAAGGATTTCGCCGTGACAATGGGACCCGCCACTAGCTGCGGAAAAAAGCTCAAAAACAAAAGATAAGAGGAAAACTTCTTCTCTGGCTGTAATTCGCCCAGGTAAACATCCACCACATAGGAGATTGACTGGAAGGTATAAAACGAAATCCCTACAGGAAGTAACCATTGTCCCCAGAAGGAAGGAGAACCAAGAGTGAATCCAGAAATAATCGCCCAATTTTCAGCAATAAAATGCCCATACTTGAAAAATAGAAGAATGGTAAGGCTATTCCCAAGCGATAGGCAAAGGAAAAACCTTCTCCAGCGAGCCGTTTTGAAAGAGGCAATCACATGCGCTATTGAAAAGTCAACAAACGCAACCCAAATGATTAAAATTAAGTAATATATATTCCAGAACGAATAGAATAATAGACTAATTACAAGCAAATATATGCTCAATAAAAATCTTCTGATCGCGCACTCATAAGCAAAATAGTGTCTGATTTTGGAGACGAGGAATGAGAGAGACCACCAAGCCACCAAAGATGTGACGATAAAAAGGCTAAATTGAGCTGAATTAAAGAGCATATTATTGCTTTTTTTTAAGCACTATACATTGTATTTGCATTTCACCCCGCAATTGGGACAGATACAAGTCACTTCTGCCTTGACTCTACGCCCTTGAGCCCCTTCAACCTTGCCAACAGCCACAAAATCAAAAACAACTCCCTCTGGAACGAAGTGGCCTGAACCATATTTGGCAGTTCCTTCGATCACATTGGAGCAGGCGTGGCATTTTACCCTAAGACGTATTGTTTCTGCCATATACCAAGGAACGATGAAAAGAAGACCTCGTCTTGCAATCACTATTCCGGTTTCTGCCATTTTTACAGGAACATGAAATTGAGCTACACATGTCAAAATGGCAGAATTATGGGAGGTTTCTACCCGATTTAAGGCCTCAGGAGAGGGTATTTGCTGGTCCTGATTGTCTAGGTAAATTCACATTCAAAAAGGGTTGTTTTAGGCCTTATCTGCCTTTTTTTGGGCATTTGGCTAATCAAATCAATAATCTCGCGGAAACTACATCATTCTGTAAATGGCATGGAGGGCTAATTCCATTCACCTGATGCCGATTGGATCCAGGGCCATTTTAGTGGATGTAGCCTTCTCTGACAAAAACACGATGATCTGGCTCTGGTTCGAGCTGGTTCACTAGAACTGCCCGTAAATCGGCAGGAAAAACGATGTTGCAGGCAAATCGATCCATCCACGCCCTCTCAAGACAGATACAAGGTTTCCCTGATCTGCCCTTTCCACAGATGCCTGCTTTTGGTCATTCTTCAAGCGCCCGTAGAAATGCCGGGAATGGAACGCCTATTTTTCGTCTCCCCTCGGAAATTCTGCCGAAATCAGGTCATTCACTGCCCTAGGAAGGTCAAAAAAAAATTGCTCTCGGATTAGACGTGCCATGACCTGGGCAGATCCGGAGTCTTACGGTCAGAGGAAATAAATGACTAAATATAGGCAGTTTACAAGAGGAAACCTCCTGGTTTTCCCTCACGATGGATGGAAACCTCGGAAAGGAGGACAAAGAAGAGCGTTTTTCGTATTAATTGCCTAAAAATAGGCAGAATAAGAGGAATGGAGGAAACCTGGTGAATTGGTCCAATTTCGAGATTTTCCCCTGTAGGTAGCACAGGGGAGTTTTTTGGGAAGATAAGGCCTCATAGTCCTTTCAAAAATTCGGCCAAATTAGTTATGATTTTGATTTTAAGGAGGTAGACTTCGACTTCTTTACAGAAACATCGGACTTGTTAGCACTTCTTGTCGATTTTTTAGGTTTAGTACTACTAGTCGCTGCCCCTGAGGAATTGGTCTTTTTTCCCTGTTTTGCCCCAACATTGGCACCTGGACTGCTTTCATCGCCTGCAAGGATATCACTCGGCATGCGCCCATTCCGTTTGACCATGTAGATGAAATGTCGGACATACTGCGTATACGGCTCTTGGATGGTCTTAGGATCGAAGTTTTTCGGATCCTGGAGGAGTTGGTTGACATGAGCCAAAGGGAGGTCGTCTTTACTTGTTGCCATGAGTATCTCCAATCGCTTGCAGATCTCTGAGTCATTGACCTCGGTTGAGAGTTTTCGCATTGCATTGAGAAATTTTTGGAAGGCAACTCGCTTCGGTTGAGACATATCCCCAGAAAACCAAAAAGTCTTACATTGGCAACTGATTTTACAGAGAATCCCTCGCCCTCTTTCCTATTACTGTTGCTATCATAAGTGTCTGCTGAGTAGCCAGCCGAACAGAGGATTTCTTCGCCAGAGACAAGGAAGACAAAAGGAGAGTCGACGATTTCATTTTGAAAAGAAAAGTCAATATTCGTTTTATTTCGAGAAACGGAAAACAAGGAAGAAGTTTTGTGGTTCGGATTGAAATTGGAGAGTTCGCAAGAATGCAATCCTTTGGAAGTTGAGTCCGCAATTGCTACGTCCGTCTTAGATTCGACAATGACCTCGCTTATGATTCCATCTCGAAGTTCAATGGCAGGTAAGAGCGCATCTTCGAAAAGAACGACTGGTTCCTCTTCCTGGAACGGCCATTCGTCGGCATAGAGATTCCCTGGAGAAATAGAGCAGAGAATGAGGACACACAGAACTGGCGCGGTTTTTTGCAATTTTTGTGCCAGTTTGCCTGTCAGTTCTCGGAAAAACATACGAATATCCATAGTTTTCCCTGAATTCCAGGAAAAATAAAGCGTTTTTTTGGCTATTTTGGCTATTTTTTGTAGAGAGAAGCGCGCACTCGAAGTTTCCATTCCCAGAGAACGATTTCGTGTTCTAAGTCTTTGGCGGAATCTTGTTCCTTTGCAAGTAGAGCGTAAATCATGTGTGAGATATCTTTTGAAAACCCTAAGTCCAATTCTGTTTCAAAGGCATCCACCTGGAATTCCAAAATCAAAACTGCCAATCGGAATGCCTCATTCATGGCAATGAGTTGCGGTTTCACCGATTCTAATTCTGGTTTATTGTCCTTGTTTTTGATCATTACCTCCAAAAAGGTTCGGATGAACATGACGTCGTCCGAAGAAAGGTGGAAGTCGAGAAGGAGTTGTTTGACCTTGTCCAACTCCATGGATCGTAAGTGGATTCTGGCCAAGAAAACCGGGTTTTCACTGTAGGTATTTAGGTTCTGGTTTTTGGCAACATCCGTGGCACGAACCTTGTCGTAATCAACGACACCTTTGTCCTTGGACTCTTCTGTCTTAGGAGCCTGGGATTCGGCCGACGTATTGATCCTTTTTTTGATCACGAGAATGTTCATGCTCGGATAGCGAATTTTGAATGATACCATGTCGGAACGAGGAATTTCTTCATCTACAACCAAAAATTGTGCCTGATCTCCCCTCTCCCAAGCTGCCATTAAATCTTCTTTATTTTTATAGTGATAAATGACAACAGGAAGTACATCGCTTTGGCTTCCTGTTCCCAAGTAAATGGTTTTGATTTCATTCGAAAACCCATGTTGGTATGGGATGACCATCTTTCCCGCTTTCACGTTGACAAAGGAAAGTTCCCCCAAGTGGAAATGGGAGACATCAAAATCATCCCCAAAGAATCCCACCCTGGGGACATTCACAACAATTGAGTTGTTTTTTGCTCCTTTTGGGACTTCGGGTCCAGATTCTGTAAAAACGACGTATGTCAGTTTGGAAAGCCGGACTTTGACGAGAAAACCCGCAGGGGTTTTCCGCTCTTCGTATACAGTATCATCCATCTTTACATCAAACCAAGTTGTTTCATTTTGTATTGGAGGGAGCCTCGAGAGATCCCTAATGCCTTCGCCATCCGGATTTGGTTCCCAGAAAAAATCCTCATGGCCAAAAGAATCTTCTGCCGTTCTAAGGCTTCGATCCCTCGCCGCAAGTCTAAATCTTCCGCATCAGGAATCTCAAAATCGAGGCGCGATCGACTGACAAGTAGGTCTGGCACATCCACCACCTGAGACCGACATGTTAAAATTCCAGACAAAATCGAACTGCGTAGTTCCACGAAATTTTCCTGGTAAACTCGACCTAGTAGTTCCGCTTCCCCCGCTTGGCTCAAGGTAAGACCAGACCTATTTTGTTGGAGACAAAGGTCTTGAAAAATCGCTTGGATGATGCGAGCAAGCGTTGGTTTCGGCAAAAAACTCAAAGAAGGCAAATACAGTGGATTCCTTCGAAGAATTTGTAAAAATTCAGGTAAAATATCCTGTCCAATTTCAGCAGGTCCTAACAAAAACAAAGACCCACGGAATCCAGATTTAGACCACCAATCAGAAAGGATTTGCTGCTGGCCTAAGGAAAAAGCTTGTGCATTGGGCAATACCAAACTCCCCGAATTGGTTTCCTTTCCCCACTCCACGAGCGCCTTTTCAAACTTCCCAAAATGGTCAGGAACTGACTCAACGACAAGAAACGGTGCATTGGAATGTTGGGTTTGGTGGATCCATTTTGCTAAGGTTTTTTTACCAGAACCGGAAGCTCCAAAAAGGGAAATCAATCTTTCGTCTCGAAAGGTAGCAATCGCCGTTTCTAAATTTGGAATTGTATCTCGAAAGAAACGATACGAGGAATCAAATTCCATTGATTGCGAGCGGGAAAGGGGCGTCGTTTTTTTCCCCCACTCCTTCCCGATTTTTTCTGCAAACAGAGACAAAAGGGCGACGAGCGAGAAAGAAGTTTCCAACTCGGACTCGACCAAAAGGAAGCCAATACTTTCTTCCGCAACGATACGAATTGCGAGAGCATTTGTTGTTTTGCCGAAGAGAGGAAAATTTTTTGCAGAGAAATAAACAGGTTCCCGGGAAGACATGAGAGTCTCCCACTCGGCGGAACCTCGATTTAGAAAGGAGTAATAAAACCCATCTTCACCATATCCGAAACTTGCTGATTCGTAAAAAGAGTCTTCGTCATCGGCTTTCAAAACGACGACTCCACAATACAATCCGAACTCAGTACACAACTCCGCCCACAAAGAAGGAAGGATGGTTTCCATCCATTCTTTGCCTGTTTGGCTAGAGGCAAACAAGGACGCTGTCTGAGAAGGCATGCTATGAAACTGTTTAAATTTAATCACTTTGTCAAGTACGTACCAGTTTGAATGTCGGATGTCCGACAAAAAGAGAAGAGATAGTTTTTGCTAATTTTTGCTATGTCGGATGTCCGACAATGAAGGAAGAAACGAACTAAAAAAACCTTTTTTTGGCTCGTTTCAAAAATTCAATTGATCCAAAATTTTCGAAAAGAAAGCATACCAATTGGGAAGGAAAATAAGAGATAGA
>NZ_CP162135.1 GCF_040833955.1 Leptospira sp. WS60.C2
GATAATATCTGAAATTTTTACTTTCGAGTGACCGCCAGTATATACATGAAGATTTTTATCTGAGACTAAAATAGTCCCATCTTCAGATACATTTTTGGATTTCTGAATCGTTGCCTTACCTTCGTAATAAATTGTTTCATTAGCGTCACCTACCGAGATGCTAGGAGTAATTGGCTCCAAAGTTTCTGCTTTTCTTAAATCTTCTATCTGAGAGAAATAATTGATCAGTTCCTCAAGCATACCTTTCATATCATTTTCAAGTTGAACCAAATCTATGAATTCAATTAGAAAATTTCGTTCTGCTTCATTGAAGTCTAGGTCTTCAACTGCTTCTAGTAAAATAGAAGCGAATCCGGTCATAATGGCATTTTCAAAAGCTTCGGAAGATAAATTATTCTTAAATTCCAAAAGGAGTTCTTTCTCTTCTTTTGAGAAATTTCTATCCTCAAAACTATTTTTTACATGAGTGATTAAAAATGTTGTAAGCAGTTCATCAGGGTACCTAGAAAAAGTTTTTAATTTCTTAATTCTTTCTCGAAGCGCATTTAGCTTTGTTTCATCTATTGAACCCTCAAGATTCTTTTCTAAAAATTCTATTGCTGCTTTTCTAGAGGACGAAAAAACGAATGCTGTAATAATAAATCCAATCGCTAGGAAAAATCCAAACCAGCCCCAAATGAATGGGAAAACTAATATACCAAGTATACCAGTGCCTCCAAGAATACTTTCAATAATAGTAGCTTGAGATTTCGGAAGTGTGGCAAGTATCTCCTGAGCCGAACTAAAATCATAGCCTGCCTTTTGTCTTGCTTTTGAGCTACTCAAATTTTGACGATACTGAAAGCCGGCAACTCCTCCACCTACATAACTTTGACCCTTCGCGTTAACCCCTACTCTAAGTCCCTTGATCCCAGTTGATACCCCAAGACCACTTTTTGAAAAGTTTAATTTAAATGGACCAGCTTTAACTGATTTTCTATAACTAATTCCCATTACTTATCCACACTTCTTTTTTGAACTACTGATTGATCCATCATTGCAAACAAATCTTCCATCAGATGTGCAATGAGAAACTCCACCCTTCTTTCCAGAACAAGGCTTGTTTGCAGCCATTAATCCATTCAAATGAATAGAATTAACTAATATAAAAATATATAAATATCTAACCTATATTAATCGCATAACGCGCATGATTTATTTCAAAAAAATTTGAAATAAATTAACTTATAACCCAGAGGGTACTGTTGACAGATTATGAGGGAATGGCCATTATGAATCCAATGTGACATAGTCCTGTGCCTTGAATTCGATGATTTTTTAGGATTCATACTAATGAATCAAGGAGTCACACATGGCAAATAAGAAGGTAACTTCTCCAAGTGTTGCAAGCCTCGCCGCTAAATTGCTCGCGAACCCAAAAAGTTCAAAAGCATTTAAGTCGGTCGCAGGTTCCAGCTTGAGCCAGAGAGAGAAAAAGAAGTAAGAACCTACTTCTCTCCCCGGCCTAGTTCACACTCTTCGGTGCTACAAATAGAACCGAAGCAAATTTCATTCGGGGCCTGTTCGCAGCAGGTCCCTGTTTTTCCAATTACAGTAAAATCAATAATTGGTACCACTCTTTTTTCAAGTTTGGGACCTAATACGTAAAATGCGGATAATGACGCTTCCGGAAAATATCGAAATCTTCAATGGCAATTCCAAGCTGAGTATTTCTTAGCCAAATCTTTAATAATTGATAATCAGATAAAATCATATCATTCAAGATTCCAACAACTTGCCCGTTAATAGATGAAATGATTTGGTAGCAAATTCGCTTTTCATTTTTAGAAATATGAATGTGCCACGTATCTAATATTTCAAATTTTCCACATGATCTTAGGAATTCCAATGCGATCTCTTCCGCCACCATATTACAATTGCTATATCTAAGTTATTTATTGCATACTTTCAAAAATATCTTACGCAATTCAAATATTTTTTCACTAACTGCTTTTTCTGGATCCTCCCCTCTCAAAGTAACTGATACTAAAAGGTCTTGAAGGATTTTTTCTATCTGTTTATCTTCCAACACGAAAAACAGTATATCTAGAAGGTGGGACAAAATACTATACAAATATACAGTATTTATGAGACATAAGTGGAATTATTTAAACAAATATGAAGAGATATCTCCTTCTATCGCTCTTAAAAATTAACTTGCGTTATGCTTAAATATATGCAATTTCTAATGTATGGAAACATACGACCCAGATCAACTTTATACATGGCTTCAGCATCGAGATACTGAAGAATGGCATTTGTTTAAATCAAAAAACTTTGTAGACAGAAAGACATTTACGAAAAATTGCCACATAGACGCGATAGAGTCAATGTGCTCATTAATGAAAGCAAACGAAGTAGCATTCGAATTGAAGGAAAAATGCGTAAAGGAAGATAGAGCAAGAATGCAAGCAGCTGAAATACTAAAAAGAGATGCTTGCGGAAGGTGTGTATCTACTCTATATTCTACCCCAGCGTATAAGAAAACTAAGCCTAGAACTAAATAGCAATCAACTCTTTTGAACGTTCATCCGCATATTCAAGTCCAGCTTCAACTATATCAACAATATTTGACCTGCAATTTGTTATGCGTAGTTTATCTACGATGTTCTTCGATCCAAACTTTAAAAAGATATCCAAGAATAGTGCGTTGATGAATGAACTGTTAAGATTTGTTACACCTGAAAAATCTAAGGTTATTTTTTCATCTGATTGAATCGATTGAGGTACGATAATTTCATTTACTAATTTCACTGCACGCATCGAATCTAATCCAGACCGACCAATATGATCAAATAGTTTAATCGTCATTGTCAATTACCCCCTTAAATTTTCCACTTCTACTAATTAGACCTAATTCTTTCTTCGTTTCCATCAATGCTTCTTGAAAATCAGGTAGACCGGATTTTTTAAAAGCAATGTTTACTGCTACGCCTTTGAAGTAACAATCGGCAGATAGCACCTTTAACTGAGCATTTTCTATTATAGCATTACCTGAGACAAGACAAAACTTTCCCGATAATTTTTCAGATAATTTTTTTAAAATTGATAAACCAACACCCGCATTGACTGGGGTTTGGTAAAGAGACTTAATATGATTTTTAGATGAAACTTTTGGCTCCAGAGCTTTCTGAATCGCATCTGCATCCGACCAATTATCTCTGTAGTGCGGAGAGTTATTATTTTTGAAACTATCTAAAATCCCTATTCCATAATCAGCAATTCCAATTCTAACCAATTCAGTTTTCCTATAAAATTGAGCAGAAATAAATCCCCTACTTTCAGAATGCTGAACCACATTGTTTACGAGTTCGGATAAGGCATAAACAAGTAAGTCATAAATTTCTGAATTCTCTGTTTGATGATCAATTTTACTTTTTTCTTCCTCCGGAACACAACAGCGCGCGATACCATCTGAAATTACATCAACAGATCCTTTATTAATTCCAAATTCTTGAATCTCAGTAAATATTCCATAAGAGTCATGTCTTTGAAATTTTTCTGGCATCGAAATATTACAAATGCTGAAAAAGTTCATTCTTTGAAAATAATCTACTGCTTCGAAATGCTCATGATTCATGAAGAAAACAGGAATCTCTTCCGACAAATAAGCTTTTACCTTACTAATAAGAGTAACCAGAGCAACTGGAGAATATTGTTTAACTTTCTCAAAATCTATAACCACTGGCTCTTGATTTGGTTTCTTGAGGTAGCTTAGAAATTCGAAAAGATCATCATACCCATGTGAAGGGAGTTTAATTACCATTTCGCATTTCCAATAGTATATACATCTTCCTATTTAAGTTATCTGAGTTCCAGCGTTTTTGAGAGACATAGTCCGTTTAATCTTAAATTCATTACCCCTGAAAATTTCAATTACACTTACTAATGTTCTTTTTTAGGTTCTTAATTTATTCTTAATATGGTTAAGAAAATAAGCTTATTTTTCAAATACAGAGATTCAAAAACTCACCAAAATTCAATTTCACCAAATGAACTGGGATCTACCAGGCGGCATCTGTAACTTAAAATTTTCTTATTTTTGAAACACACGAAAACTTTTGTAATTGAAATTAATATAATTACTCAAATACAGAATTTCCTTGTCATTGAAACGGCTAAGTCATTCCATTCGTTGTAGATGAAAATTATTACTATTTCGTCCCTAAAAGGTGGTGTCGGAAAAACCACTCTTTCCATATATTTAGGACAAACTCTTGCAAAACTTTATCCTAAATCTAAGATTCTACAAATTGATCTAGATCATAACAATAACCTTACAGATTATTATCTACGAAATGAATCAGTAGAACTTATTGAAGGGAATTCTATCGCGAAATATCTAACCGGAGTGAAAGACTTAGAGGCTATTCTTACACCAACAAACTTAGAAAACATATTCGTTATCCCAGCTACGCCAAAGCTTTCGAAAACGGCAGTTGGACTTTCTTGGGATGCTGGCCTTATAAGCCGATTTAGGAAGCACCTAAGAAATCTAAAATTCGATTACATCATAATTGATACGCCACCCGCTTTATGCTTAGAATTAAATTTGGGAATTCATGCAGCAGATTTAGTTCTGAGTCCTATTGGATTTTCAAGATGGAACATACAAGGATTTCAAGAAATTGAGGAAGTTGTAATTAACTCCAATGAGTCCTTAGAAAATGGTAAGATAAAAATCCTTCCAGTTCGCACGATGGTATCAGAAAAAAAATCGGATAAACTTGATGAACTGGATTTACCTTTTGCAAAAACTTTCATACCAAAAAGTGAATCTATTGCAAGCGCAGTGGATCAAGGGAAACCTTTGTCAGAGAAAAATTCTTTCTACTTCGAACAACTTGCCAAGGAGATAAAATAAATGGGCAGATTCGATTCTCTAACTGGCAAAAGACCTGGATCTCAAAGAGAAAACCTACCGACATCAAAGTCCGACCAAACTGTAAGAAGAATTATCGAGCTTCATGAATCTGTATTAGGAGGAATGAAAAATGTTCTCCAAAATGCAATGGTGCTTGGTGAAGAACTTCTAAGAATTAAAGAAGATTTAGGTCATGGGAATTGGATTCCATGGGTTGAGCAAAACCTACCATTCTCGGAAAGATCAGCTAGAAATTATATTTCCATCTTCAAAAACAGAGAACTTCTAAATCGGCAACCGATTGCCGATTTGAAATCTGCCATAAAATTCCTTTCAGATGGAACACAGGAAGAAAAAGAGATTAACCCAAAAGAGAATCAAGATCCAAAGGTGCTGTATAAAAGATTTCATCATGGGGAAAAACTAAACCAAAAAGAAAAATTCATTCTAAAAGAGTTTCTGGTTATCGAGAAGGAAAAAATACTTAGCAAAGCAAAACAGAAAGTAACTGAGATCGAAAACGAAATACAATCCCTAAAATAATAAAAAATATATCATTATGGATAAATTTTTCTTGTACCGAATTCGAAGTCATGATACTAAGTACATGTTCAGTGTTGCACTTGAATCCGATGTCGGGAACTGAGAAGCCCGGCATCAAGCTCCTTCCAGCAAAACCCCAATAAGATTTTTATGTCTCATTTAGTCCTTGACTCATTATGTCTCTTTCTGTAATGGTGTACCCGTTCAGATGCCCTGGACTCGTGTCTCAGCACGATATGCAACACTGGATCAATCAAAATGATCCAAAAACATAAAACTAACGTTACGTGGCCGTAGGCATACCCACCTAAGAGGATCATATGAGAACAGGATTATGGATACCTGTTGAGATAGAAGTATTGCCTTTGAATCTCACAGAAAAAGTTTTACTCGCTGAAATTGTCTCCCTCGATAGAGTAGGGGAGTGCTTCGCATCTAACGAGCATTTTTCTAAATTGCTCGGAGTAAGAGCAGACTCAGCTTCACGAATGATATCTAAGCTAAAAAAATTGGGATACATTAAACAAACGGGATTCGATGGCCGAAAAAGAAAACTAATTCCAGTTTTTCAAACACCATTGAAACCAAAAGAACAGCCGACTTTCACGAAAATTTTGACTTCTAAGTCAACGCAGGATATTTCCAAAACAAAAAGCAGAGTAGGGGAGAGTGTCGAGGCAGGCTTTGCAATTTCCAACGAGCCTACAAAGAGAGTACAATCAAATTACAATGTACAAAAAAGTTGGCATGAATTTTTAGAATGGAGTAAAGCGAAAGTTTCAAAAACTTCATTCGATTACATTCAGAGTATCCAAGATCCACATTTGCTCGTAGGAATGAACAAGAAAATGTGGGAAATGTGGAAAAAGGTAGGTTGAAAACATATGGAAATTAAAATAGAAACGAACGTATCCTATGCAATTGTATCGAGAATCCAACATCCATTTATTGGAACACTCATATGCTCATTTTTAGTATATAATTTTGATGAAATTTACAAGTTGGCAATCTCTACAAAAGAAAACTATTTTCGCATAAAATTATTTATGCAAACATTTCAGATGACTCCTTCTAGACATTGTTACTCAATAATTGTTGCATTTTTCGTTTCAATATTCGCCGATTCTATTCTATACAATTTAAAGAGAATTATCGAGTTTTATATTTCAAATCTTACAAATCGATATTTTGAAATGTCGAATACAATATCCCCAGAAAATGAAATGAATAATTTGGAATCGAGTATTGGTTATCTATTTGATGAAAACAATAGAATAAGAACATTTATAAACTCATTTACTCCTACCTTAATTGAATAAATTAAGACAAAAATGTCGGAAATGATTTTAACTTTTGAAAATACAATCCTTCAAAATGGTGACCTAGTATCTATTGATGATAAAAAAGAATTCGTTGATTTACAAAACTGATAGAACTCTAAAAATTTGTGTGAAATAATAAATTCAAAAATAGCAGAAAATATACTTTCGTCATTAATAAATTTGATAGGACTGCTATTAATGAATCCTGAATTCACAAGGAAACCAGCCCCAAAACAATTTAGTTTGGGATCTTTCGAGTCGAACAATTTCATTTGTAAATTTAATGAAATATAGCCTTGTTCAGCTTGGTTACCTACAAGGTAACGATATATTTCCACAACCACTCGAATCCAATCGTCGAGTTGACTAGAGAGATTGGTATAATAATATATATATTTTTGAAATTTTTATTGATAAGCCGTGAAAAAAAAAGTTATGAAATTAATAAAGATGACGTGGTATCACGTCGGCATTTATGAAACTAAGTATTCTGAAAACTTTTATGTGTTTAATTACCTAAATTTGGTTTAAGCCGATTCGGATAATTTTAGAGATGTTTTTTTGGTAAAGAATGATGATTACATTCTAGATTTTAAGGTGTAATCTTGAGATTTAGGAACTAAGTTAATAGAGGGATAACGTACAAACGAAGTTGAAAAAACTAAATATTTAATGACATTGTGTCTAAAAAATTTAAAAATAAAAAGAATTTCAAGTGGAAGGATGTTGCGAATATTCAGATACAGGTGGGCTCGAAATCACTATGAATCATTTCAGCTTCTGTATCCCAAACGCTGAAGGTTAAAAAATGACGCGGAGGACGAAAGGCTGCAAATGCCATTTGTTTTCCTGGATGATCTCGCACCTGGGATTCAACTTGTTTTCCCCACTTTGTAAATCGGGAAAATTCTTTGAGTATTATACGAGCAAGAGTAATTGCAACGGTAGTGGAATCTCGTTCTGAGATGAGATTATTCACTGTTGCCGGACTGAATTCACGGATGGATCCCCACCTTCTATACATTCGTAATCGAAGATGCCAACCTTTATGGATCTGGCCTTGTTTGTGTTTTTCTAAAAAATCATTTAATTCATTTTCAGAGTTCCACAACGCAAACACGACGATTTCCTGAATCCGATATCGTTTCCAAGAAAACAAAGATTTACCTAACAACATGGGAATCAAACATTCCGAATGAATTAACCCTTTACTTTTACGAAAACTTCGATTTCCAAACAAATACCAAGGGATTTTATACAATGGTACGGGAAAAGAATGAAAACTACAAATTTCTTGTGTTTCGTCTGGCATCTGATTCATATTGGAACCATACCATTTTTCTTTAGTTTGGTCTCAGCTAGATGGGTTGTCTCTGACATGAATGATTTTAGATTATTAGGATATGATTAAAAATGGAGTTATTATGCAGCCATTCATGGATGTTTTATTGGATGGTTACTATTATCAGGTCTTTGTTTTTTAGCAATCAAACACAATCATATGAATCTTCTCATTGAATTTATTGTATTGATCGTCTCTCTCTTTTTTTGATCGCCATTGGGATTTACCAATTCGGTTTGCTAAAAAAATCGGAGTGATTGGATATGTTGTCTTATTTCCAACTCTTGTTATTTACTTATATCGAGTGATGGGTCCTAAACACAAACTCTCCAAAATTCTTTTCAGTATCAGTGGATTAGCAGTTTTGATTTCTCTTGGACTTGCCTTGGGAAAAGAGTTTTTTCCCTCGGCACAAATCTACCACATTCAACAATCTATCATGGTCTTTGTAAATGCTGGTATCAATGTATTTCTTGTGATCCCTCTATTGTTAGGATCCATCCTTAACGAAGAAAGGAATCGGATTGATTGCTAAGTTTTCGAAAAGGAATTATCGAACCAAGAACTAAATTTAGAGAGTTCCTTCTTCTTCCTTTTTTGATTCCCCAAAATTGGGATCTGGAGTTTGTTGTGGTTCATGTTGTCGTTGCAATTATCCATTCACAAACGTAGCTTTTACTCCTTTGGATACAAATATATAGGTAATGCAAATTAATGCGACCACAACAGGACGAACCAATTCCTTTAAGGATGCTGGGTCTAACGCGTCGTCTCTCATTGGAATCAGGGAAGCAAGCCAAAGGAAAAAATGAGCAGAGGTAAAAATAAACTACCAACAAAAAGAAAAGCATTGTAGGACGCTTCAAAGAATAAAAGTGGTTTCTATAACGGATGTTAAGTTTCTGTTCCTGGGGTTGTTAAATATTGAAAACTTCCATTGGTAATCATATTGTAAAACTAAGATACAGATTGTTTTGCCGAACATGCAGGGAAGTTAATGAGTCCTATCCCCACCAAGACCAACCCCTTTGCAACTCTCGTCATTACTCATTTTGAATCCCCTAGTGGTCTTTGAAAAAAATAACTAGCTAAATGTTCAAACATAAGATTTTTCTTGCAAGAAAATCGTAACGCAGAACATATTTTAATGCTCAATGGTTTCCTAGTCCAGGTAATTTCAAATCTTCCTTTTATGTATTGCAGTGTTGCAACTACACTGCAATACATACTTTGCGCTTTTCTCAGATCCTTTTCCTGTGATTGAATACAATTTTGAAAACGGATTGTCAGTTTAATTAAGCCAAAATCCTAAAGCATCTATAATCAAAACTTCCATACTCGTCAATGTAAGATCTGCTGATGATCCAGAAAATGCAACAGGACTTGCTCATTATTTAGAATATTTGATGTTTTCGGGAACTAGGAACATAGGAACTTTCGATTATACGAACGAAAATTCATTCTTAGATTAAATAAAGACTTTGTATAGAAGGTATAGACAAACCAAAGAAGAAGGCAAAATGGGCATCACCGAATAAAATGCCTTTACTTCGACTGGCTTCCTATAAAGGGTAATGTGTCGCGAATATCTGAGCTACCGTTTGTACATGGGAACTTTACATTACAAAAAACTTACCATTTTCCTATGTGGTAGATGTAAGGAATGCGGATTTGAGAAAAATGACGCATGTTCTGGATGCTGATTCTGGTATAGAAGTAAAAATAACTAAAGAGTGGAATCTATTAGTAAAAATTTAGCGATCATATTACTTATAATTTCGATTCTCTTGTCTAATCCTATTTTTCTGAATGATAATATTATTTTTACCCTGTTCAATGATTTAAAACTATCGGTAGGGAAGACTTTTTGCACAATCTATTAATTCTGAACTGCATTTTGGTGTAGGATTTCTCATAAGTTTGCTTTGGATTTCTTTCTTAATCTAAAAAATGATTAGAGCAAAAAAGATTCAAACCAGTTTGAAACTAGAAGTAATACATATGGAATAGTATGGATCCGGACATTTTTGGTATTAGAGTTACTATTAGTATTTCCAAATTATTTATTGCCATGAACGGAAAGTATAACCTGATTACGTTTTTTCGGCCACTTTTCCAATTCAATTTAATTCAAATTTTTCTGCACTCACATAACCTAGAAAAGAATGTGATCTCTGTCGATTATAAAATAGTTCAATGTATTCAAAGAGATTGTTTTTGGCATCTTTTATATTTTGAAATAAATTGAATTCGATTTCTCTCTTTAATGTAGAAAAGAAGGATTCTGCCACAGCATTATCCCAACAGTTTGCCTTACGGCTATTACTTCGTCTGATTCGATTATTTGCTAATACTTTGCGAACATCCCCTGAGCAATAATTTGATCCTATATCAGTATGAAAGATCAAACCTTTCTTTGCATTTCTAGTTTCTATGGCTGAATGAATCGCACCTACGATCAGTTCAGAATCATTTCTTGAACTGATTTTCCAGCTAACAACTTTTCTGGAGTATAAATCTAGAATCACACATAGATACAACCAACCTGAGAAACATTAAATAAAAGTTACATCTTATACCCAAACTTGATTCTTCGATTCCACATTAATCTTCCTTTGAACTAAGTCAGGTGCAATTCGCTTTGAATGTTTAAAGTCTGTTGTGCTGAATCGATACTTCTTGTCCTGTTTGCCTTGAATACCCAATAAATTCATGGCTTTTTTGACTTTTCTTGCTCCGCATTCGAATCAATCCATAACTCTTCTTGCTTGATTTCCAGGAATCTTTTACGTAGTTGATGAAAGCAATTTCAAGATTCACAATTGGACTTTTCATTCGTTTCATATAGTCATAGAATCCAGATCGAGATACTTCCAAACATGCAACCATTATAGTTACCTTAAATTCTTTACGGTTGGTTGCCATGAACTCTAATCGGGGTTTTGTTCCTTCGAGAGCATGATTGCAAACTTTTTTAGGATTGCATTCTCCTCTTTCAGGCGAACATTCTCTTTGTGAAGTTTCTTAATCTCTTCGCTCTCTTTTATATGTTTATCCGTTGTTGGGTTGATTTGCTCTGACTTTTTCAAGAATTCTGCCTTCCATTATCGTAGGACAAAGTAACTGATTCCTAATGAATCGGAAACTTCTTTTATTGTGAAAGAACCCGACATGGCTCGTTTGACCGCTTGGTCTTTAAACTCGGGAGAGTATTTTGATCGTCTGCTCACTTTGCACCTATTGCTTTTATAAGGCAAAAAAGGTGTCTGTTTTTATGCAATCAGACTAAGTTAAGAACGAACCAAAATAATACTCATTCAATCTCTGTAACTGCCTTAGAAATTCGATGATATGAGATTACATCTTCTTATATAAATTCTGATTAGAATTACCGATAGGAATTAATAAAATTCCTATCGGGCTAAGCGATTTATCTTATTTAATATATTTTCTTCAGAGATTTCTATTCCCTGCAAAGTAAGCTTTGAGGAGTGCAGGAATTAGTCATGAATTCATCGTCAAGTAATAAAAGTATAAAATTAGTATATTCGCTAGAGTATCATCCTTCGTTGAGATAGCATAAATTAAGTTGTATTAAGATGATAGGGACACTGGCGGTAGCGCTTGAGCTTGCGGATTTTATCAGAAGAGAAAATCAACATGGTAATATTATTTATCCAACATCAACCACGCATCTAAATTTATGGTCATCTCACTTCTCTATCTCATTAGAGATAATTCAAAATATTCTAGGCCTATTAGAGGAAACACATTTTATCTTCATTTTTAATCTTGGTGAACCTGATGAGTCACTTTTTAGCAAAGGTGAGTCTCTATTTTTTTTCGCAGATTCCACTATCATAAATGATTTAATACTAAAAACGAAAGTGAGATTGGAAGATGCCTACACAGAAGTGTATTTTAGAAGAAAATCTGCTTTCCAAATTGTTCAGGAATTTTTTACGAAACTTCATAGCTATAAGGATTCCGAAATAAGCAGATACATTAAGATTCTTATGATGCTCGAAGAATACTTGAAAATAATTGATAAAAACAAGTCAGATTACATAGATATTTCCAGACAAAGTAAAATTTTTGAAGCTTACGATAAGAATCGTCTCCAAGATGACTTACACACATCTATCGATGAAGTATTGTCAGTTTCTGACCCCGTTGTAGAGCCTTTGCTTGGATCTTTTGATGAGGAGGATCACTCTAACTGGTCAAAGGCAAAAAGAAAATTTTCCCTCGAATTTTTGATCAGAATTCATTTTCGGAAGTACGAGTTTGAAGTTGTTAAAAGGCTTATACAAGTAGGAAAAATAAAAAGTGAGCAGGATTTAAAAATTGTAAGGGATACTTTGGTAAAGGTTGAATCTAAAGATATTAATGTCTATAATCTGCCAAAATTCCAATTCGAAATAAATCAGCTCAGGCAATATTGTAATCGTAAGATTTATTCCCTCCGCAATAGCCAAACAAGTAAAGTTTAGCCGTAATCTATTTTGGTAGAAATTTCAAAATTAGAGCAAAAAAGAAAAACTCACTTGTAAAAAATGTAGAATAGCGATGGAAAAGATAAGAATATAAACTCGAAGATCTTCATTATTCAAAATCACATATTGAGAGTTAAGTAAGTTGAAAATTTTTTGGGAATACGACTTTCAAAAAGACCTTTTCGACTTACGGTAAAAATTTATGACGTTCCCCAGTTTGTTGGACCAAATGTTAAGTTATTCAAATCCACATAGTTTAAAGTAAAATGAAGATCTTCTTCATTTTGCACCTTTTGAAATTTAAAGAGGTGATTTCAGGGTTCATTTTGTCCTTATTTTAATCCTTCTTACGCGTATAATGGGCATATAGTTATATGATTAATTTTCCATCCAGCTTTACGCATGGATTTATAAATCGTTCGATGTCCTGCTCGTTTGCGTTTGAAGGCAAGTCTTCGGATTTCATTTACAACGATCTCATGTTCCATTTTCGGTTTGAAGAAGTATGTAAACTTCGGAAAATTTAAGAGCTTGAGGCTTTACCGCCTGTATTCATTGCTTCCTCTATAGAGGATTTGTTTGGTGATTTCATACTTTCTTGATATTTCTTTATTCGGACTTCCTTACTCTGCTTTCTTTAAAATTTGGAATATTTTAGATTCTTCGCTTTGTTTTATTCCTTAGTATTGAAGGAAAACCAACTTATCACCTGGTCCAATTTCTGGGGAGAAGCTCTTCGATGGTAATGAGATAGAGAACGTGGTAGAGAATTATGGCAAGATTCTTTGTGTCGTGATAGAATATAAATCAAGGAAGGTAATAATAATTAATGAATAGAGTTTTCTAAATTTTCTTTTTTTGCAATGGTTATAATTCCAAACCTTTTAAGCTGACAAGCTTCCAGTGACGGACATTGTGTCACGAATATCAAGGAATCATCGAAAGGTCTAATTATATTCCCTTCGGGATAGATGGATTTATGCAATTATGGTAGTATCTGGATTTGTAGTGGAAATATTAATGAGGATTATTTATGGCATGAAAATCAATGATTTATTATTAAGGTCGACAGTTATTTTAATTGGATTCATAGTCTTTTTTCATAATTGTTCTCTTAGTAAAAATTCCACCACTGATGATTTTTCAGCTTTTTTGCTTTATGAAAATTTTATTAATTCAAATCAAGTGGCAACTTCTACTTTAGATACTACTAGCATTCAAGCTGGAATCGCCACACCATTGACATTTTCGATTTATCCAAATGATAATACAAAATCCGTAAGAAGTGTAACTGTAACTTTTGCCTCATCTCTTGGTCCTCGTCCAAAATACAATGGTCTTAATGATTATTCAGTGGATTATCCTGTTGTCAAACTTGGTGAAATGCGACAATTCATATTGAATCCTGGTGGATTCACTCCTTCCCTTCGTGATACTTCTACATACCAGCTTGCTATGACTTGGGGTTTTGGTATCTTGACTGTTTTTCATGATGGAAGTCGTAGTTCTTCTCTAATGAGCCTAAAGGTTGTTAAAAATCTTCCAAATGTAACTGGCTCGATTTATACGATAAAACTTATGGGATTTACAGACGATTGGGTTCCGACACCTAATGAGTTTCAAGGAGTAGGAGACTGGAAAATTTGGTTACGAGTCAGATATCCTGATTCTGGAATCATATTTGAAACAGAAAGACAATCTCTTGATTATAGCACTCATGTACTCATTCGTCCCACGCCAGGCGATAAGAAAGAAGAGATTACTATTTGCTTTGATAGTGATGGAGATAATGTTGCTAACTACCAAAGATTGATCCCATCCTCTAAGTCATTTACAGAAGGAACTTTTGGGGATTTTTCTCGGTTCTTTGTCTTTTATGGCGAAGTCGTAAATGGAAATATGAATCTAATCGTTGAATAATTGTATAACGAGATTGGAATCGATCTCAAGATTACGCCCAAATTTGTCTTGATTGTAAGACGGTTACAGTGGCATTAAGAGTAAATCTCTTCTTTGATATTTTCAATTCTCGATTCAATATTCCTAGATTTAGATAAATAACTATTGATCGTTTCGGCAGCTTCCTTATTTAATTCCAGAAATTGGACTCCCATTCGGAATTTCGCCGACAGATTTTTTATATTCCTAATAATAGCTTTGATAGGAACTTTCCGATCCTCGATTTGTAACTCAAATATTATAATTTGGCCTATTGCAAAACTCTTAATAAAGAAGATACTCTGTGAAAATAGAAAACTTAATCCATTTTCGCTGATATCTACAACATTACAGATATCAGCTGATTCATTAAAAAAACCTGCGTCACAAATTTCTTTGGTTACCCTTTCTCCTACTAATTTTACAAACTCAAAGTCCGGAGTCAGTAATAACTTCCTATGGTTAACGAGTAAATAACCTATCGGTAGATATCCTTTATATTCAAGAAATACACATATTTCAGATGTATATTTTTCCAGTATTAAACCTGGAGTTACAATTTTTTTTGAAAATTCACCAAAAGATAAAAAATTAGTATCGGGATTTAAGTTTTCGGTCTTATCTGGGATGAAAATTGGTTTTCCGAATTTAGTATACAATCTTAACCTAGCATCTTGTTTAAGTGTTAGTAAAATGTTAGCTTCATCATATTTCTTTAATAAAACATTCTTAGACTTTTGCAATATGGCATCGATTTTCGGATGGTCATACGCTAATTGCTTTTGAACATCATTGAAATTTATTATTTTGAAAACAGTTAATCCTTCATATTTTTCTCTATTTTTTACCCGATGTAGATCCTCTCGATTGGCATCAGTAATGTATAGAGCGAAAGGTTTCAGGATCTCGATATTATTGTGTTTCGTAAGAGTTGTCTTGAAATGAAATTCGAGTTTTCTATTGTTATGTGTAAGGAAAATCACTCTTGTATTTATTTGCTCAATATCCTTGGGAATTGCGGTAATTAGACCAAGTTTATTAATTGAAATGGGTTTGATTTGAATTTTTCCTTCACCATGTCTCAGATAAAATGGAACAGATCTGGAAAGTATTCTTAAGATATCATACATTTGACTTTCATTATTGATCAATTTTTCCATAGGTCGGATCATATAGTAAGAATGGATATTGATGCAAGCCTTCGAAGAATAAATATGGTCCTTTTTGGCGGAAGAGGGCTTATATTCTTTGATAGCTTATTGAATCCCTATAAAAAAATATTTTCAGGGCGCTATTAAATTCCCATCGGGATGGCGAAATCACTATATTCTGTCAAAATCTGCTCACGAGTATCCAGAGGTTTAAGGTGAATTGCTGAAGATATAAGGAGAATTACACGGATGTTATGCAGATTTAGAATTTTCTTGAGCACTCTCCTATTATTATTACTTACGAATTGTACTTATTGGCCGCTCGCAAATGGGTTACTGACGAACATGTTGAATGGGATGAGGTCAGAAAGTGATTTGTCTACACTCCTTTTGGGGGTGATTTTAAAAAACGAAGATTTTATATATTTTGAACCAACGCCGAGAGAAATGAATGCCGGCGAGACTCAAAAATTAAGTATTAAATTAATGCTCAAAAATGGATCAATTCTAGACATAACGAATGATCCTGAATTAGTGGTACAATCGTCGGACACATCCATCGTAACAGCATCTGGTACGACAATTACATCTATTGTTTCTGGTTCAGCAAGTATTACTGCTAGTTATAAAGAAAAGCTTGTGTCTGCGGGAATACGAGTGAATGGAAGTTCATCTTTACCGACACCAACTCCAGCTGATACAACACCACCAACAGTAATTTCGGCTGCTGCAATTTCGCCAAGCATTGTAAGAGTTACTTTTTCCGAAAATGTGAATGTAACGAATGCAACTAATATATCCAATTATAGAATAGTATTTCAGTCGGATATCGTTGGAATGTGTTCAGATAATTCAAATTTTACAAGTACGTCAATAGTCGGGACTCTAGGTTCAGCTTCTAATACAAATTTAGGATTCAGCATTGCTTCTGTTAATCAAATTGATGGAAAAACGTATGATTTGGTCTTAAGTCATGATCAATTTCCAGGTGCGTCTTATAGTGTTATCGTAAATAAGCTGTCAATCATTGATTTAGCAACAATTCCAAATTCACTTGGTTGTGCAAATGCCGCCAATTTTGTTGGCGATGAAGCTATCAAAGTAATTTCAGCTACTTGCGTGAATACAACCAATGTTGTTCTCTCATTTTCTAAACCAGTATTAGGTGGTGTAGGTAACACTGGGACAAGTGAATGTGATACAACATCAACTCCAAATTGTACAGATCTTTACAAGCTTTCCGCTAGTTTAGGCAATGTACAATCAGTTAGAAAATTAAATGGAACTGTCTGTGGAGGATTGCCAGCTGATAGCAAAAAAGTATGTATCAATCATAGTTTACCTCAAGCAGGCTCCTCATATTCGATTCAAGTTGCTGATGAGACAAATGCAGATGGTTTCGATAACGGAACGATAAAAATAAATAGTAGCACAATTCCAGCAACATCGATTATTCCTGCAAGCGATAATGCAACGTTTACAGGATGCGGAACTATACCGGTAAATTTTTCTGATGGAGCCTTGCTAGATGATCCATTTGGTGACAATTCTGTCTATGGAGATCTAACTGTTTATTTATCAAATATTGTGATCGGACCAAATTCAACAGGTAGTAAAGCTGCGAGATTTGCAGTTGATGGATCAGCGCTCACTATCTTAACTTTTTCTCTTCCAAAAGATACTAATACAGGGAGTGGTTCCAGAACGCAACAAAACACATTCGGAGGTATGTTGGCATCAACTGCCTTTAATTATAGTTCCATTGGAAGAGCAGGTTGTTCTACGGATTCAGGAATTCCTTCTAACAGTTGTGGTCCAAACAATCAAGATGGGCGAGGGGTTTTTTTCTCAGGCGTGATTGGGGGAATGGAAACTTTGTTTCTCACCGGCTCAAAATCGCGTGATGGAGCAGGATATCCTCAGAATGATTACATATACTGGACACGGGATTCAGACACGGTGTTGGATTTTCAATACATTGACACTGGGGCGATATTAAATGTGCCTCCTGTAAATGGTTCTAGCGTAGCTGGTGCGACCTACGAGGTAAAACATAATGCAGGTAGCGAATCAATGGCGATTCATAACAATTATCTTTATGTTTCTTATCCTGGCACCGATCCGAAACGTCCAACGATTCTCAGGCTACAAGACATTACAGATCCCGAACCCGTGCCATCTCTCATAAACAGAGAATTATCTCTTTTTGCGATGACAAACATTGGAATGATTGGGAGTAATGCTTGGAATACATTGAACCTTTATCAAATATTAGGTGGAACATTATATTCATTCAACAGTCGAATCTATTTAGCAAATACTGGAAATTTGTATTTCAATGGGACAACTTGTAGTTATGGCAGTTCTTCCACATACTCAGCCACTTGCTTACAAAAAGGAGGAGTCATTCGATCAACGAACTTAAATCCATCGAGTTGTTCAGGATTCGGAATTTGTAGCGATTGGGTTGATATCTCACCAACGAGTGCAAGATATGTTCAAAATTTCTCCAACCCATTGACTCGTGTTTTAGATTTAAAAGCTGGTGATCGTCCGATACCAAGTTTTGAAACTTTTAATGGGAAACTTTTCATGATTCGCAATGCTTGTCGAACGGTTGTCATGAAAGGTGCTTATTACTGGGCGCCTGCCATATTTGATGAGGGCACTTGCCCGGTGGGCAATGAAAGGCCACAACTTTGGAAATGCAACCCTGCGGCTAACGGAAGTACGACAGACTGCGATGCCGACGATTGGAGCCTTGTAGCTGAAGACGCGGTGACAACTGGAGCAAGTAATTTCGGTGACACGGCGAATCGTCGGATCACCTTGCTGAAGAAGAACGGAGAAAAGCTTTATGTTGGGTTTAATAATCCAAATGGAATCCAGGTCTTTAGGACTAAATCTGGAATCACGGATCCGACTAGTGCTTCAGATTTTGAATTTGTATCTGGGCCATCTGGTAGTGCGAGCTTCAATTCTCGGTTTGTTCAAGAAATTTATTCCGCCGTATCTAGGTTAGATGGTACGATCTATAATTTATATATTTCCGTTGGTGGAAAAAATGGTGCTTCCTCTGTTCCTGTGAAGGTTTATCGTCAAATCAATAATTAATTTGTTTGATTTGGTTCACCTAATGATGTGATCCATCATTAGGTTTTATTAATGCAAAAATAAATAAATTCCAATCGGATCATTGATTATTCTTCCGGGGATAGCATTTTTTCTCAGATTCTGATTAACTAAATTATTGTTCCGATAAGGATAAAAAAATGTACAAATTCATAAAAATAATATTTCTCGCTACATTTTTTCTGTCTTGTCAACACGCAAGAGTTAGGTTTGAAATGCGTTCTCCCAAAGAGTGTGGAAAAGGTTCAATGTTGGAGTCGGATTGCCTTTATGCTAAAGCATCCTTGATTAGTAAAGTGAGAGAAGGTGGAACCTTATCTCACAAATTTAAACAACATTATTATTTCTGGGGAATTTATCCGAGAAAAATTGAACTTGATCTTTCTGATGTTTGTCCTGCGGGAATTTATGAACTTCATCGATATGCAACTTTTGCTGATACATTTTTTGAACAATTAACTTTGGGAATATATTCACCTAGGACAACTACATTAATATGTTATTAAATATAAAATATATATTTTTATCTGTGATCTTGGTCATTTTAAATGATTGTCATACGGTTTCGGTCAAAATGGGCGATGAAAAGGTGAAAGATGAGAGAATACAACACGTTTCTTTGCAACATTATTCAACAATCATGGGCTGGAAAGAAATTGGCGAACCGAAATTAGTTACCTGTCCATTGCAAGATGGCGATGTGATAATTCAGGAAGATACTTACGATGCTATCATTTATTTTATTTTTGCCCCATTTCTCATATCTGAATCGATAGAAATAAGATGTACGGACGGAACATGAATTTTTTTGTAGCTAATTCAAGTAGAAATATATTCCTGTCGGCTAAGTTTAAAATTGCGATAGCATACTCCATGTTAGCAATAGTAAATATTTCTATTTTTTCTATTCTTATATTTGAAAATCAAGTGGATTTAATAGTAAATAATTTTAAATTACATTATGATCATTTTGCTTCTGTCAGTTCGAAAAGCTTAAATGAAATAGAAATTGATTTAGATTCAGATGAAGGTAAAAAAGTAATCCTCGATCAATTATTTATTAATGGAATTACCAAATTCTTAGTGTTTGATGAGAAAATGAATTTAGTCTATGCAGTAGATGAATCGAACGAGTTCCGTAATCTAGAACCGATACTTTCCTTTCTATTTCCAAAAAACAAGGAACAAGATGTATCGAAATATAGAATCGAATTAGATATAGATAGTTACCAAGTAAAAATCTCATTCAAGATTACCAGTTTGGAGTTAAAAAATTATTACATTTATACCGAGGAAACTATTCGGATCGTCAAAGATAGGCTGAGTCAGCTGTACATTCAAATTGGCGTTGTGGTTGTTTTAGGAATACTATTTCATGCCTTTTTCGCATTGTATCTCTATAAACTGATCTTCTCAAGACTTACAATCCTAAAGAATGTAAGCAATTCGATGAAAGCAGGAGATCTCGAAAAAAGAGCTGAATGGGATTTTAAAGGTAAAGATGAATTGGATGATTTAGGCTTATCATTTAATGCAATGGCTACTACTATTCAAAATAAAATTAATGAAATCTCGACATTGAATCATGAAATCCAAATTGAACTAGAAATTGGGAAAGAAGTTCAAGGATTTTTTCTTCCAAATGGGAAAGTTTTCAAAGATTACAATGTTGCGATACAGTTTGCACCAATGCGTGAAGTTAGTGGAGATATTTACAATTTTTATACTTTTAAAGATGGATCTCGTGGTTTGTTTTTTGCTGATGCAATGGGGCATGGCGTTCCAGCCGCACTTGTTACTACTGTAATTAATCTTGGTTTGCATATTATTCTTAAGAAAACAAACCAACCAGATAAAGTCATGTCCCTCTTAAATTCCTATGTAAGTTACCATTTGAAAAATTCTTATTATGCGTCAGGCATTTTTATACTCTTTCCTGCTAACGAGGATTTTATCTATTATTCAAACGCGGCCCAAAATGATCCACTCATCTTTAGGAAAGGTGAGTTGGATCCATTCCATCTCGAATCTATGGGAATGAATTTAGGTATGATTGCTCCTTTTGAATATCCGATGGAAAAAGCTAGATTTCTTAGAGGGGATAAACTAGTTATTTATAGCGATGGCGTGACCGAAGGTCGAAATGAAGAGAAAGTTCAATATGGTTATCCTAGGTTAAAAGAGATTGTTTATTCAAATTTTGATAAATCAAATCAGGAGATTTCTGAATTAATACTTGGCGACTTAAAAGTTTATACAAATAACAAATTTGATGATGATGTATCTATATTAATTTTAGAAAAATAAATATGCGTAAAATTGCTTATTCAATATTATTCCTTCTTTGCCTTATGTTTTTAATATTTGGTTCTGGATGTATTTTGAATGCAAGGATATTCGATCTTGATATGCGAATAAAGAAGAGCCAACTATTAAATTATGAATTTTCTTCTGAGTTATTAAAGTTAAAATTTCAAGAAACTATTTTACAAAAAGAAGATTTAGGATCTGAAGTTAATAACTTGATTATGGAATCAAATGTTATGAATCAAAAGCTTGGAAATATTCATAGCAACTTTACCTGGAGAGAGAAAATCGGAGAGTCTATAATCAACAGTATCCACTATCTTGTTTTTAAACCAATGATCTACTTAGCAGCTGAAAATGAGTATCTTTTTGATTTGCAAAAAGCATTTTACTTAGAGAAAAATCAAAAGTGTAACTTAGCCACTCCGATTTATGAAGAATTGGAGATTAAGCTGAGGAAAAGTAGCAGTGATGATCATGCCTTTGTACTTTTACATTTAGGCTATTGTAATGCTATTCTAGGAAAACAAGAATCGGCCGTTAGCAATCTTTCATCTCTGTTAAGTAAATATACGGAAACTCATTTTGCAGATAGTGCTCAAGTTATGTTAAATATCATAACTTCTAATTTGAAAAAAGAAGTAAATTTAGGAAAGAAAAATCTAAGTCACGCTGAACTTGCAAGAAAATATTATGATGCAGCCTTATATAGAAAGACTATTGATCAACTTAAAAAAATCGAATCTCTAGATGCAGAGGAAAAATATTTAAAAGCAAGATCTTTAGAAAGACTTGGAGAGCTAGCTGATGCAAGTAATATTTATTTGGAGGTAATCTCGGAAGGAAATCTTGAACTTTCAAAAAGAGCCAATCGACGGCTAATGTTGATTGGTAATTTCTACGAAGGTGGTGAAGAAATAAAAAAAATAGCCAAAAGAAATGCTGAAAAAATTGGAGATTCCGTCCTTTATGATTTTGTAGAAAGTGCAGTCTCTAAACAATCTAAATCGCTTGTTTTAGAAGAATTAAAAAAAGAATCAGAATTAGGAAATGATAATAGATCTCTATTACAGGAGGAAATTAAACTAAACAAAGATCAGGTGGAAAAAAATGATATTGCTATGCTCTCCAAATCATTATTTCTTGATGAAAAATTCGATAAGAAGAAGCCACCTTCAGGGAAAAAAATCTTTTTCGAAAAAGCTAGAAATATTAAAAGCGTAAAGCATGAAGCTGAGAACAGCGATTGTTTACAATTCCGTTCTAAGATTGGAATTATTTACAAAGCTGAAAAAGTTCTTTTATTGGATGGTAATTTTATTACTATCTTTAATGGTAAAACATTGGCTACTCCTGTTTCTGAATTTGAACTTTTAGAATCATGTAAAATCAACTCTCCTTTTACCATTGCGACAGATAAAATAGGCAAGGTATCTGTTAAGACTGCCGTGATAAAGGGAGATGAAATGATATTGGATACAGAATCCGGTACTAAAATTATAAAAATCGCAGAAGTACAGTCCATGATTCCTGATAGTATACTAGAAACGATTCGATTCATAATTATCAAAAGAAAGGATGGTAATTTTCATTACTGTAATAGTATAGAGTTTTTAGGTACAAATGATGCTCGAATGAATTCAAGGTCAGGTGTTTCTGTAACTAAAAGTATCTATGATCTCGATTACATTCAATTAGGAGAAAATTCAATAAATTTCGTTATTTATAAACTAGATAAAGAAGTTTTGAAAACAGGAAAGAATATTATATTCCAATCACCGAATATAACCTTTCAGAATGAGTTGGGAGAAAGTGAAATATTTAGTATAGGGAATATTAGAAGAATTGAATCCGAGTAGAATTTTTTCTGTATGAGCATATGTCTGACACGGCTTTTGGAAACAGTATAATCAAAAAAAGAATATTTGATAGTTAAAGTATGCGCATTGGAAAATCTGTAAGAATGCAGAAGACGAGAAATGGTATTCGTCAGCCAAGAGAAGATTAGAACTGAACTTAGTAAGCGTTAGCCTGAATACATAAAAACGGACACCTTTCTTATGTATTCAGGTTAATTATTGAATCTTTTATTCTTTGTAAAGATTTACATTCGACAAACTAAGTATGGGAGCCAATCAGAGAAGACAATAATAAGGATAACTATAGATGAAGGAACTTCAGGAAGCTCTAATCAACCCAAAAGATACCCAAGAATTAAAAATTACTTACGAAGATCTAGAGAGAGGTCTTCCGAGAGAAATTGCTGATATGACTCAGCTAAAGTCTCTTAGCATTACTGGAGCACAAAATGGTTCAGTGCCTTTTCCAAAAGTTTTTTTAGATTTACCAATAGAGGAAATTGAGCTAAGGCACTTTAGAGCTCATGAAATTTTTCCTTTGAAAAATCTAGTTAAATTAAAATTTTCTGGCCACTTTATCTATGATGATATACAGCCTGTATGTGTGAATTTACAAAAATTGAAGTACCTGGAAATTTGGGGCGGTTATAACAAAGTTAGAAGTCTTGAAATACCACCTGAAATTCAAAACTTGTCTGACCTCAGTGAACTTCACTTAATATCATGCAAGGTAAAGGAACTGCCTGATGAACTATGTCGATTGACAAAATTAAAAACCATTCATCTTCGGAACCAAAATTTTACCGAATTCCCTAAAGTCTTAACGAAGATAACAAGCCTAGAAGACTTGGTAGTCAGTAGTTGTCCTCAAATACAAAGTTTACCAGAAGAATTAAAAAATTTGATCAACTTAAAACATTTAAACTTAGAATGGAGTTTTAAAAAAATCAATTCACTCGAAAATTTTGAGGATGAGCTCGATGCCTTTTTTGACGATATGGATGAGTCAGAGGGAATCACAGGATGGCCTATTCCCTCTGTTATTGGGGAATTGACAAATTTAATTTCACTGAATTTGGATCATTGCGATGTGAGTGACATTACTCCTTTAAACAAATTAATGAATCTAGAAACTCTAAGCCTTGCATCATCAAAAATAACAGACTTACTTCCAATTTCCGAATTGGCGAATTTAAAATTTTTAAATCTTGATATGAACTATAAAATCAAAGATATTTCAAACATGCCGAGTTCACTTCAAAATCTAAATCTAGATAGTACCCATATTAAAGATATATCGGCAATTGTGAAGCTTCCAAACCTAGATGAACTATCAATTAACGGCTGTTCGGATTTAACCAATATTCAAGTCGTATTTCAACATCCGAATCTAAAGAAATTAAACGCTAATTCTGAAGTTTCAGAAAATTGGAAACGAAGAGATGAATTAAAAACACTTCCCCCACCAGATAAAATTAAATTAAAGATGGGAAGTTCCCTACTGAGTGAAGTCAAAGAAGGAATTGCTGAGTTTTTCCAATATATCGATTTGAATAGCACAAGAGACGTAAATGCTATTTATAACTTCTTTAATCTAAATCAGGATGATTTTGAAGAAACTGAAATTATCGAAATAGAAGAGTTGAAAAGCTTAATAAACCGACATGGAACTCAATTAGATACAGAATCGTTATTAAATTTGATTCGATCCACATTTCGTGATGTTTATGAAAATTTTCAGACTACACTAGATGTCATTCAAATATTGATCGATAGAAAAGATGTAATAGGGCAAAACGAAGTTGTTGAGCAGTTTAAATATGCATGTGAATTTTATGATCCAGGTCATCGCTATTGGGAAGATACAGTGCAAGATCAGCTTTTAGACCAATTATTCCCTGAATTTGAAGGCGAGCCTCTCGTAAATCTTCTCCTTTGGTGTAGTTTAGATAACCTCATGAATGATATGGGTTTAGATGGAATGGACTTTTTATATAGTACTGCATTTGATAAAGTCTCTAGTCGTCCAGAGTTAGCGGACAAATTATTCGAACATTTTAACAATTATATCGGAAAATGTGACGCAGATTATGTGAAATCTTCAGGTCTTTTAGAACTTTTGGAGAAATATGGAAAATCTTCACCTTCGTCTGAAACTCCAATTACGCAGATGGATAGCGATAAAGGTATAGAAACAGAGGTTGAAAAGTCTACCCAAGAATTGAAGCAACTAGAAGTTGTAAACCTTGAAGAAGAATTCATAAAAAACTATTCAAATGAAATCCAGAAGGCAGTTGAAAAATTTGATGTTGCTGAAGTAGTGAGATTGCTTCCGGATTTGACGAAAATTTCATCTAAGTCAAAAATCGACTTCATAGTAGGGGCCTATATATACAATATATTCAATATTTCTTTAAAAAGTAATAAATTAAAGGATGCTGAGACTATTTTAACAGCTTATATGGAGCTGACACCAAAAATCGGTCATTCCGTATCTCTTTCAGCGGGATCGGTTACAGGGACGATGGCCATCACTAGAGAACGATTCGCAGGTGATGCGGTCGTATTATATGCATTAACCAAGAAAGAAAATATTTGGAAACTTGCCGAAGAACTAATTCCGCAAAATATTACATTGGGAGTCTTATCATTCAACTTGTCATGCCTATATGCTTTGAGAAAGGATAAATCAAATATGCTCAAATATGTAAAACTCTCCTTAAATCTTGGAAAGAAAAAATCAGAATTCTTGGCAGATAGTGATTTTTCTGAATACTTTAATGATCCCGATTTCATATCTTTGGTGCAGTAATTCAAAGAATCAAACTGAAAAATTTTTTAGTTCATGACATCAATTATGAAAAAAAAGTTGGTATATCAATCCGCAAACATTGAACTCTTTTGGAATATTTACATTGAACAGGATAAACTGATTCAACAGTTCGGTCCAATTGGTTCAGAAGGTCAAACTTTGGTCGAAGAGTTTGAGAATTCTGATGCTGCAATCGAAGAAGCCAAAAGACTACTTTGTTCAAAGTTAAATAAAGGCTATAAACAGGTTGATCATGAAGACATTGATACAATGGCACAAAATCCATCTTCAAATAGCCTGAATACATAAAAACGGACACCTTTTTTGTCATAAAAGAGCAAGAGGTGCCAAGTGAGCAGACGATCAAAATACTCTCCGGAGTTTAAAGAACAAGCGGTAAAGCGAGCTATGTCAGGTTCATTTACTATAAAAGAAGTTTCCGAATCATTAGGAATCAGTTATTTTGTCTTACGATAATGGAAGGCAGAATTCTTGAAAAAGTTAGAGCAAATCAACCCAACAACGGATAAACAGATAAAAGAGAGTGAAGAGCTAAAGAAACTTCGCAAAGAGAACGTTCGCTTGAAAGAGGAGAATGCAATCTTAAAAAAGTTTGCAGCCATGCTCTCGAAGGAACAAAACCCCGATTAGAGTTCATGGCAACCAACCGTAAAGAATTTAAGGTAACTATAATGGTTGCATGTTTGGAAGTATCTCGATCTGGATTCTATGACTATATGAAACGAATGAAAAGTCCAATTGTGAATCTTGAAACAGCTTTCATCGACTCTGTAAAGCATTCTTGGAAATCAAGTAAGAAGAATTATGGATTGATTAGAATCCTGAAAGATGTGAAGAAATCTTCATTTGAATGCGGAGCAAGAAAAGTCAAAAAAGCCATGAATTTATTGGGTATTGAAGGCAAACAGAACAAGAAGTATCGAGTTAGCACAACAGATTCTAAACATTCAAAGCGAATTGCACCTGACTTAGTTCAAAGGAAGTTTAAGGTGGAATCAAAGAATCAAGTTTGGGTATCCGACGTAACTTTCATCAAATGTTTCTCAGGCTGGTTGTATCTGAGTGTGATTCTAGATTTATATTCTAGAAAAGTTGTTAGCTGGAAAATCAGCACAAAGAATGATAGGGAACTGATCGTAGGTGCGATTCATTCAGCCATAGAAACTAGAAATGCAAAGAAAGGTTTGATCTTTCATACTGATATAGGATCAAATTATTGCTCAGGGGATGTTCGCAAAGTATTAGCAAATAATCGAATCAGACGAAGTAATAGCCGTAAGGCAAACTGTTGGGATAATGCTGTGGCAGAATCCTTCTTTTCTACATTAAAGAGAGAAATCGAATTCAATTTATTTCAAAATATAAAAGATGCCAAAAACAATCTCTTTGAATACATTGAACTATTTTATAATCGACAGAGATCACATTCTTTTCTAGGTTATGTGAGTGCAGAAAAATTTGAGTTAAATTGAATTGGAAAAGTGGCCGAAAAAACGTAATCAGGCTAGACTTGGAATTAGAGGGGAACGATGCGTTATCTAATTGGAGGGTTCGATGAAGGTCTTGGCGCCTGTAGTTTGGAAACGCTAGTAGGCGTCGAACGCGACTATGAGCTCTTCGACGGTGTTTCGCGTGCAGCGGACTTTCCACCCGACGCGCGCTTCTCCATGAATGCGGACTTCCCAGAGGACATCCGTACTGAGGACTTCATCTCCAACATAACTAGCGCTTTAGTTGTCTCGGAACGGACCCGCGAGGTACTAGGTACCAGCGCGCTTAAGAATAACGAATTCCTTCCCGTGACCATCATCAACCACAAGGGTCGCAAGGAGAAGGGGCCCTTCTATATTCTCCATCAAGTAGATTTGCAGGACTGCATTGATTTCGAGCAGACGATCTGTACGCGAAATGCCATCGACCCCACCCTCCTTAGTACAATTAAACGTCTCGTCCTAGATATGCGCCGCATCAACTCTGAGGTCCCCATTTTCCGAATAAAGTACTTTCCCTATGCGCCCATGTTCAGAGAGGATCTGATCGAAAAAATCCGCAGTGCAGGACTTACGGGCATCAAGTTCACGGAGCCAAGTCAGTTCCGGTACTGATAGAGCAGACACCATGTCGATGCAGCAAACCTCCGAGGAACTCGCGGCATATGCCCGAACCCTGGCAGAGTTAGCCTCAACCCAAGTCCCAAGCCAGCATTTGGGGGGCATCTGCCGCAAGCTTTCTCAACATTACCGAGCACTCGGCATCCTCCTTAGGGAAGCAGACGTCAACCGCTTCTTCCACTGGCTCATTCAATCCGCTTTGACGCGCAGGTACTTCCCAGAGCGTTGCCAATCTGACGAAAACTTCTCCTCTCCTTACCGCCGCGCTAACCTCGTTGGGCCCTTCTTCGACGCGGTTGCAGCTACCCAGAACATGGCCCGGAAGATCGCCACGCTCTCGGCTAAAACCCACTTGGCGGGAGAAGAGTACGAGGACGACTTTGCCTACGCCCATTTCTTGCATCTACTTGTCGACTTCGTGGGTCCAGATAAGGCCGCACTCGTAGCGGCGTTGGATCAATTCGAGGAGGTGCTCGATGGTGGCTCCGGCTAGACTTCTGCATAGCTCTGCTGAACCGAGATCAAGAGGCCTTTCACTCAGCCTTTGACGGTCTGCTTACAGATCACAGAATCCGAATGGGCAAGAAAAATCATATCAAAGTTTAACGATGCCAATCGATGAATTTCTAGCACGCATGCTTTTCTTTCTACCGAACAAGCATGAAAAATTTGTTCGTTATTATGGTATCTACGTCAGACCGGATGACGAAGGGAATGGTCATGGGGGACAAGTATCCCAAGGACGCAAAGTGGTACATGAGGAAAGACTGGCCAGGACACAAGCTAGGCTCTCTGATCGCCAATGTCTCCGGGCTCTATTATCAGCGTGGACAAACATGTACTCGATCCCCGGAAACTCACCAATGCCCCGGATATCTTCCGCATCCAAGAGGATCCGCGCTCCATTGCCCTGAGTCACCGCTTGATCAATCAACTGCGCGGCATCAACCCGAAAAACTTTAACTTCTTCAAACTTGAGCAGTCCGGTCTGGGTAATTCATGAACGCCACCCCGCTCCCCTTGGTTGAGAAAGCGTGCGGAATCTCCATTGAAGACGCGCTGCCAAAAGTGGCCGCCCGGAAGGGCACTCACGCCGAGATGAGCGCTTTCTGCGCTCTCTACCGCCGCATGGCCATTTGCAAGCTCTTCATGAGTGGCATGCCAGACGACTTTTTCGAGCACCTCTCCCACAGCGCTTGGTCCTTCGTCCACTCCCTTGCTGGTGCCCCCGAAAATATGGTCGCCTTTAAGCCGACTGGCTTCCTATAATGGTCAATCTGTCCCGCATAACGGGAATTGTTTCTGGGTATGGGGACTTGGTTGTGGTAAAACGCGTATGAAATTCCTAAGTGGTTGAAGTGTTAATGCAAAAATTATTATGAAAATCTGGAATGAAAAACCCTTGAAGTCGGAAGTGAAAAAGGTGGTAAAAGAATTTTTTAAACTACTAAAAGCGGGGGAGTTGGAGCGGGCTAAACATATAATAGCTCATCAATACGAAGATTGGGATTCGCAACTGTATTCTTTGTGGCAAGACACGTATCTGATCTATTTAGAATATAGGGATAGGGAAGTAGAAGATGATAGTTTTGAGGGACAGTTATGGAGAAAAGATCTACGTTGGCTCAAGAAACTTCAGCTAGTTGATGTTTTTAAGTGGGGTAATGAAGAAGGGGAGTACGTGGAGGAAAACGATTGGTTTAATGTACCGATTAACTATGCCGGTGAGACGACTGATGTAACAGCTGAGTTTCGTGTGGATAAAAAAGACGGACACTATTTCATTGTGAGAGAAACGATGAATGTTTTATAAGGTGTTTTTTAGAAGAAATAAAGCGGCTTTCTTCACCCTTAGCTTCTACCTGATCTTGTTCCATAAAATTGTTTATGATTGCCGGTATATGATGCGATTTTTTTAATCCTAAGTGCCTTATCTTTACTGTCTTTCGGGGGCAAATGCCAGAATTTAACGAATGAGGGAGATCATTTTGCTTTTAATACGTGTGCCATATCTACAGGTATTGAATTTCTTTGCTATGATATAACTTATTTTCGCAAATCCCGATTAGAATCCAGGCTCTCTTTAATTTCTTGTTCAGCGGCATATCGGTTAAAGTCGCAGTTGCCAATGGCGGAAAATATAGTCGCCTTTAAGCCGACTGGCTTCCTATAATGAGCATTGTGTCGCGAGGATCCAGCATACCTATTGATTTTTGGGGACTTGGTTGTGGTAAATACAAATCAAAACGAAAAAATAAAACAAAACTCCGATCGAAGAGAAACAGCCATTGTAACATCACATACAAAGAATCAAACAACAGATTACCAAAATCATAGCAGCCAAACACCACGATACGATCGAACATACTATAGACTATTACTCGTTAAATCGTTAAAGGAAATCTGGTGCGGGATCTCAAGTTTTCAAAACTTTGAAAATCTGATTAGCGAAGATTTACTTCTTCCCTTTTCCTATGACAAAAACCATCAACCAAGCAAACTCTATATTTATTGCATCAAAATTGAAAAAAATAATATAAGCGGATTCAACCATTAAGTGCAACAAAATGGCAGGTTGAATTGGTACTTCAAAATGATTTCTTATAGTTGCGAAACAAAAAGAAATGAAAAAGAAGTATAACCAGTTAACCAAAGAAGATAGAATCAATATCTATTTATTTTTAGAATAAGAATTTACCTAATCTGAGATTGCTCAAAAATCGGGAAATCGAAATCAGCCATTTCTAGAGAAATTAAAAGAAACGCTGGTGGAAGAGGATATTGACCTTCCTAAGTAAAAATATACTCACGAATAGGCGTAAAATTCATTTTCAAATGTAACAGGCGCTTTGTATCCGATTCTGGAATGCAAACGCTTCCTGTTGCAAAATACTTCAATATACTCAAATAGAGAATATCGAGCCTGCTCTTGTGAGCTAAAATTTTTGTGATTTGTAAACTCTCTTTTTAATGTAGAAAAAAAAGATTCAGCGGGAGCATTATCCCAACAATTTCCTTTTCTACTCATACTTTGAATAATACCTTTTGAATTTAGTTTTTCTCGAAACTCTTTACTAGCATATTGACTTCCTCGATCAGAATGGATTATAAGTCCTTCTTTTGGCTTTTGGTTCTCGACTGCATTTTGAAGAGCTTTCATATGATTGTCAACAGACCATCCAACAATCTTCTTCGTGCATATATCTTTGAATTTACATAAGTATAAAAATCCAAACATATACGGTATATAAGTTATATCAGTCACATACACTTTGTTTGGTTCTGTAACCTCAAAGTTTTGTTCAAGCAGGTTAGGGCTAATTGCTTCCTCGTGATTGGAATCTGCCGTCATAGGTGGCATAAATTTCCTTGTTGTATTGGCTTTTATCCCATTTTCCCGCATAATTTTAGCCACAGTAGGTAAGCTCTGACTTTGATTCCCCTCGCTATTAATTCTTTCTGAACTCTTGGACTTCCGTAAGAAATTAAATTCCCTTTGTGGAATCCTCTGATTTCAGATAAGATTTCTATGCTTCTTTGATTTCGAATCGACTTCGATTTTTTCAGCCAAGGATAAAATCCTTTATGTTTTTTATCTAATACTTCGGACATCACTTTGATAGAAAATCCACAGGATTCCCTATATTCTTTCATAAAAAGATATTTATCTTCTAAAGACTTAAAGTGATGCCCATTGCCTTTTTTAATATATCCCTCTGCTGTTTTAAATTTAGAACTTCTCGTTCAAGCTCCTGGATCCTTTTGTCTCGAATATCTTGGAGAGATCCTGTTTCCGTTTGATTTTGATCTAGTTCCTTTTCCAATCGACCAAAAATCCCATTCGGGAGACCTAGTTCTTGACATACCAAATTTTGGGATTTCCCGCTTGATATTAAATATTGAACCGATTCTCGCTTAAACTCGGGTGTGTATTGTTTTCTCTGCTTCATGGCAACCTCTTCTTGTAGTCGTTTGTTGCCTATTGTCGAGTATATAATCCGTTAGGAAGGTCATATCGATGGAAACAGGCACATAATTATGCAGTGCTTCGTAAAACATTATCCTTCAAAAATATACGTTTAACAAAATTGATAGAAAAAGATCAAGTCCAAGCTCTTAAAACGATGGAGTCCAGAACAAATAAGTAATTGGCTATTTGTAAATGAAAATATATCGATAAGTCATGAAACTATTTATCGAATAGTAAGGCTTGATCGGCTTCTTGGAGGAACTTTGTATAAAAACCTAAGACAGGGATCACGTCGAAGAAGAAAGACATACGCATCTGGAAAAACCTTGAAAGGATCAATAAAAAATAGAGTGTCTATTGATAAACGTCCCCAAATCGTAGAAATGCAAAAGCGTATTGGTGACTTTGAAGGTGATACAATAGTCGGTAAAAATCATAGAGGATCTTTGGTAACTTTGGTTGATCGAAAGTCACTTTATCTAAAAATGTATCTTCTTCCTGATCGCACAGCAAGTTCGGTTACAACAGCCATCTGTAAAGTATTAGAAAAAAATAAAAGACCAAATTCATACTTTAACATTTGATAATGGAAAAGAATTTGCTTATCATAAAGTTATCGCTGAAAAATTGGATACAAAAGTTTATTTTTGCAAATCCTTATTCTGATTGGTAGCGAGCAATAAATGAAAATACCAATGGATTAATACTGCAATACTTTCCGAAGAAAACTGATTTTCCCTCCAGAACTTGCCCGGGCGAGTATCGTCGACCGCCTAACTATTCCAGCTCCCATCCGGAGTATGACGAGAAGGTCGTGGATCACGCTAGGGAAACTCAGCCATAGCCTGCAAAGACTAAGAGCTGAAGAACGTCAAAAATCAGTTGCTGATGTTTGACTATTGGAATTTACTTGCAAAGAAGAGCCTATTAGCCGTTCGCGATGTCCTTTTAGACAGGCCCGAAGAGTCATGAACTATCATCCTTGGACTGACGACAGAAGCAATGACTCTTATGCCTTAGTCAGCGATGTACCTAAGGAACTCAAGGGGAAAGACCACACTCTCGTCAAGGGGATCTCGGTGCGAGATTGGTTTCCCTCCGATGTCGTCTTTGACTTCGCACTTCACAAGGGAATCAAGTCAACTGACTCCATTCCCAATAATTTGGGTATGCACATCATCTCGGAGAAATTGAGGCACCTTCTCGAGATCTCGTCAGGTGCCCGCTTCGAGTTCCTCCCGGTACGACTGCGCGATCACAAGAAGAAGGTACTCCTGGATACTTATTATCTAGCCAATCTGCTCGACGTCGTTCCCTGTGTGGACCGTGCCCGCTCTGATTTCAGCATGAATAAGTTGATCAGGAACGAGATCCGCCGCTTCCGTAAGCTTGTACTTGATACGAACCAGTTAAAACTGGAGACTAGAATCTTCCGATTGGGAGAGCGCCCACGGCTGATCATCGTCCGGGAAGATCTAGCTAGGGACATCGTGGCCGCCGGTTGTACGGGCATGCAGTTCATTACCATGGAAGACTTCGGGGCAGAGTTCAGGCCCCAGACCAACTACGATATCTGACCACCCGCTTGCGAAACCTGATCCTCAACCTTCCAATCCAGGTGATTGGGACCCGAACAAATGAATTCTTTCCGTCACCAAAAAGCACCAATCCGATATTCGCGAGAGGCGCATCACATCGTTTCTTTCATGAGCTTGACAAACGCTCCGTGCACAACTATTTAAAACGAGTCTTACAGATAATGGATGAGAATACTGAGGGAGAGAAGACCACAAAGCAACGGATATGTGGAAAGACTTCATCAAAGATTGCTCGACGAACACATCAGAGTAGCTGGCAAAACCAACTTTTATGAAACAGTAGAAGAAATGGAAAAAGATCAATTATCTAAATTAAGTTAGAGGATTGTGTAAGGCGAATTCTGTATCTGTAAATCTTTAAGTTTTTTGACTCCTTTAGAGTTCAAAGCAAAGTATGGAAATTGAATTATAAAGTTTTGACTAACTTAATATCTCATCCAACAAACAGGGGCAGGGCACTACCTGGTAATTTTTTAAATATAACTTAGAAATTGGACTTTGTTTCTTCCTTTCTTCTTGGCAATATAGAGTAATTCGTCAGCATTTTTGATTAATTTTTCAAAGCTGTCGATATCATCTTTAGATTGTGATAATCCAATACTAATAGTACCTTTAATAGTAAGATTAGAGTCGTCTAAAATAATTTCTATAGATGCTATGCCTTTTCGAATACGTTCCGCGATGAGTAATCCGGTATCGAAATCGGTATTTGAGAGTAGAATGATAAATTCTTCTCCTCCATATCTTGCGACGATATCTTTCTCTCTAACCGAAAAGTGTAGAACCTCGGCAACTTTCTTTAAGAAAAGATCTCCTGCTTCATGTCCGTAAGTATCATTTATTAATTTGAAATGATCAATATCCATCATTAGTATACAAAGAGGTTCTGATTTTAATCTAGAAAATTCCCATTCTTTTTTTCCCGAGTTTACAAATGAACGTCTGTTGCGAAGACCAGTTAACTCATCCGTGTTTGCCAAATCGCGAGCCTCTTTAAGCAACTGTTCTTTAGAAAGGATATTCTTTTTGAAAGTATCTAAATCGAGTAAATTTTGTATTCTTACAATCAATTCAGATTTATCAAATGGTTTAGATAAAAAGTCATTCGCCCCGGCGGACAGCCCCATCTCAAAATCAGTAGCTTGGTTCCTGGCGGTTAATAGAATAATTGGTAATTCATTGACGTTAAATTTCTCTCGTAATTCTCTACAGACTTCGTATCCAGATTTAACGGGCATCATAACATCCAGAAGAATCAGGTCGAATTTTCTTTCCTTGCACTTTTCAAGGGCCATTCTACCATTAACGGCCATCTCTATCTCACAATCTAATTTTGATAAATGACTGTTGATAATTTGTAAATTTATCTCTTCATCATCTACAACTAAAATTTGTTTTTTATTTAGCTGTAAATCTTTGCTCTCTACAAAGTGATCAGGTTGTAACTTTAACTGATCGGAAAAAATTTCCTTATCAAAATTATCCACTATGTAAGCAATTTCTTCAGTTCTTTTTGATAAAGGCAAAGTAAAGCTAAATAACGTCCCACTCCCAGGCTCTGAATTTACTTCAATCTCGCCTCCATGAAGTTCAATTAGTTTTTTTGCAATAGGTAAGCCTAAACCCATTCCTTGATTTTTGAGCCTATCAGAAATCGCTAATTGTTCAAATCTTGAAAATATTCTTTCTAAATGAATTTTTTCAATACCTATCCCTGTATCTTTTACAATGAATCTTACTTTATCATCTTTGAGTTCTTGTGATATTTCTATATATCCAGATTCTGTAAACTTTATCGCATTGCTAATTATATTAAATAAAATTTGATGCAACCTGTTTTCGTCGCAAAGAACATATGGGCCTTCAATAGGAATTTTATTCAAAATTTGAACATTCGGATTAATTGAAATTGGATTTAATAAACTAATAACATGACTGACAACTGCAAACGGATCTACCTTTTGAATGTTTAGAGTTATATCTCTATGTTTGAGTCGAGTTATATCCGAAATATCATTGATAAGAAGGGAGAGTCTTTTTCCACTCGCGTGAATGATTTTTAGATAATTAATTACTTTTTTCGGTAATAATTCTAAATTCTCATCTAATAAAGACTCGGTAATTCCAATAATTCCATGTAGAGGTGTTTTGATTTCGTGAGTTGTGTTTGCTAAAAATTCGTCTTTTAACTGATCTATTCTTTTGGTTTTAGTTCTAAACTTAATAAAATTTCTATCTTTTTCTTTTTGAATCTGTGTCACTTTATTTGCCAATGAAATAGATAATAAGATTGATTCTAGTCCCACTCCAATTTTCATTATGTAAGGGCTAAGGTGATTTCCAGGAAGGTAACCTAATAAAAATAAAGCGAAGTAGGCTATAGCGCTTAATACAATACACCAAGAGATTAAATAAAGTCGCGCAGGTGCAAAGCCTTTATATAATGCGATGATACCAAGGCCGAGTAACGCGAATGCTGTTAATACGACTCCAAGAGTAAGATATTTTACATAAACGATATAAGGTAAGAGAAAAAAAGAAATCGAAATTATTCCCCAAAAACAAAGAATTAAATGCTTAGCTGCTTGAAGTTTTCTATTCTTTCTTCTGGCGTCGAGAAAATTTGCTGTGAATAGTGTTCCAAAGATTGCAGCTATTGTATTGATCGGGCCGATAGAATAAGCATTCAAAGTTATCCAATTACGCCAGAGAAATTGATAGTTAATTCCATTTATTGAGCAGATATAGAATATAATAGACATGGTGTAACATGAATAATATATATATACACGCTCCTTTATCAGTAACCACAAAAGGAAATTATAAATTACCATTCCAAAAAGAAGGCCGATGAATATAAATTCAATGCTTATTATTTTGGAATCATTTATATGGAAATTCTCCTCAGTGAAGAAGGAAATTGGAATCATGAGACCAGTTCTAGTTTTAATTCTTAAATAAATGTTACCGTTCGTTTTTAACTTTGCTAATTTAAAAACAGTGTTTCTGTTATCTAAATCTTTTTGTGAATGAGGGATAAATATCCCACTCCTCTTATATTGTAATTTGTTTTGAGTATCAATATACTTCAATTCAACTTCTTCTAGCGACGGAAATCCAATTTTAAGGATATAAGTTAATGACTCGTTTGAAACCGAATAAGGAATTTTAATCCAAACAGGATGTTCAATATGGCCTAAATTAAGCGAAGTTCCGTTTACATATTTGAAAGGGATTTTGTTATCTTCAGTTAAAATGAAATTCCAATGATAATCAAGATTTTTATCAACATAGTAGAACATGTCAATGTTCTCTGAAACGCCGTCGGTAAACTCATTAAATTTTAGTTTCTCAGAATAAAGTGACTGTTGGCATAACAATAAAAATGTTATAATTATATACTCAAATCTTAAAGATCTCAAAATTTTTATCCCGTATAAATAAGGCCTTTATTTACTAGCTCTTCATTCAATTTTATCAGATTAAAATCATCGCTCGGAAGAGGTTTGCTGATAAAGTATCCCTGGGCATAATTGCATCCTATTTCCTTTAACATTTCGTATTGTTCTCTTTTTTCGACTCCCTCGGCAACGACCTTGATAGAAAGGCTCTCTGCCATTTTAATTATTGCTTTTACTACCGAAAATCCATTGTTACTAAGTAAAATGTTATCAATGAATGATTTATCTATTTTAATTATATCAATGGGGAAATGAATTAAATAATTTAGGGAAGAGTACCCAGTTCCAAAATCATCTAAATAGATTGTAAGCCCCATTTCCTTTAGTTCTGTCAAAACTTTGATACTATGTTGAGTATTACTCATAATCAATGATTCGGTTAACTCAATATGTATATTTTCTGGTCTAAGCTTATGCTTTTCTAAGTATATGGAAAATAGCTTAGGTAAATTTGGATTTTCAAATTGAAGTGGAGAAAGATTTATTGCGATTGGAACAATTGTGCGATTATTGCGATTCCATCCTTCTAAAAGTTTGCAAGCATTGATTAGTATCCAATTTCCAATATTGTGTATTTGGCCAGTTTCTTCCGCTAGTTGAATGAATTCTATAGGAGGTATGTTCCCATGTGTATAATGATTCCACCGGCAGAGTGCCTCTGCATGAGAAATTATATTGTCTTGCATAGAAACTATTGGTTGAAGCTGAAGTGTAAAATTACTATTGTCAATTGCCTCTCGCAGCCAAGATTCCATTTGAAAGGAGTTATATTTCCTCTCTTGCATCCTTGCCTCGAAAATACAATATTTTCCGCGTCCTTTCTTTTTTGCTTCATGAAGTGCAATGTCCGCATGTCTCAATATTTTTTCAGAATCTTTGTAAGATCTATCGCCTGTAGATACGCCGATAGAACAAGTTAATAATAACTGGTGCCCCTGAATATTTAGTATTTCAGAAAAATAACTTTGAATAAGCTCACAAATTTCAATAGGATCAATCGAGAAACTTTCGCATGAAATCACAATAGCAAATTTATCTCCCCCGATCCGTGCAATAAAAGTTTTACTATAGATAGCGCTTATTCTTGTTAATCGAGAAGCGATCAATTTTATTACAGAATCACCTGCTGAATATCCAAGGCTATCATTTATGTCTTTAAATCTATCGATATCTATATAGAAAATGTAAAAAGCTGAAATTCTTCCGAAATTTAACTCTTGAATCAAATTTTCAATTGAGTCATAGAGATATTTTTTACTTGAAAGTTTCGTAAGGTCATCTTTAGAAATTTTTTCCAATAGTAAATTCTCGTATTGATTTTTCTCTGTAACATCACGACCTAAATAATATACTCTATCACTGTCGTCACTTCTGTCCGAATATACGTAAAATTCTATTATAGAATAACCGCCCGCTCGATTTTGAACTCGAATTAGTCCTACTTGAATTTTATTGTTTAACAGAGATTCCTGATATAAATCTTGGAATAGTTTCTTATCTTCAGAATGAATAAAATTTTCAAAACTATTTCCAATAGTCTTTGAAGGTATCCATCCGAGAATATTATAAACAGATTTATTTGCCATTAATATTGTTTTGCTTCCATTGATTAATAATAGCATATCTGGGATTGCGTGGAAAAGATGCGTGAACTGATTTTCTTGTGTGACTATTGAATCCATTAATCCTAATATATCAGTTACATTCTTGAAGAACAAAATATTTCTATCTTTTTCAATTGTATTTATACTTACATCAAGTAGAGTGATCTTTTTTTCAGACCTAAATTCTAAAATTCCTAATCTCTGGATTTTTTGATTCGAGTCTTCAAATTTTAACGATTTTAGAAACTCATAGGTAGATCTGGAAAGATTTTGGTATAGGTAAATTTTATTTTTATAATTCTCAGGTATACCTAAAACAAATTGTGCATATTTATTGGCGTAATGTATGTTAAAGAATTTGTCGGTTATTACAACTCCTTCACTGATTTCTTCAAGTATAACAGGATGTTCAAGTAAAGACGTTGTCATAGATTTTCCTAAAAATTTATTTAAATAGCTTTAATCGCTAAATTTTTGTAAACTAACGCAAATGTCTCAAAACTCTTGAAAGACATTTTTTGCCACTCTTTCGAATTACTATATATGATGATTATTTCAATTTTCTTTTGGCTGCAGTATTTTATGAAATGTACAATCGGAGGTACAGTGGATGAATTTATAAACTCGAGATCATAAAGCTCAATGCTTAATTTATTAGTGCCTATTGTATCGGCGATACTTGATAAAAAAGGAGTAATTATTTTGCCAGGTGAGACATCATCGCTAACGCCGGACCATAAAACTCGAACCAAATTATTGTCCTTTTCTAACTCGACCTTTATTGTTAAGTTATTGTATATTAGATTGTTCATTTCAATTTATCTCCTTTAATATTTTACTTGCGACTACAGTAATTTCTGATTCCTCTTGATAGCAATTAAGGCCAAAACCAGATTCATAAATGACTCGAAACAATCCTAACCGATTGTGTTTATCATTTTCATTGTCAAAAAGCTCTTTCAATCTTTCAACATACAATAATTTTGGATTTGATTCTTCTTTAATTTTACTGAAAGTTGCTAGCAGTCTTCGGAAATCATCATCATTTTCAAATTTATTTGAAACCTTGATTTCTATCTCATTATGGTCATAATTGAATTCAAATTTGATATTTTCATCTTTGCTTTTTGCCGACCGGTACTTGATCGCATTCTCAAGTAGTTCAGTTGCTGCTATCTGAACAGAGTCATTTATTGAGCTACTAACAGGCGATAATATCTCAGCTAGTGTGCCTCTTATATTGGAAATTGCAGACCAGGTGGGTTTTATATCCATTTGTAAATGGGTCTTTCTCATATTTGATTTACACCGCTATCTTTGTTGTTTTAATTTGTCTCATTTTAAGAAGATAGCTCGGATTAATTCCATATTTCTTCTTAAACGCGATAGAAAATTTACTCAAAGAACTATATCCAATCAATGTAGCAGCCTCAGTTACATTTAATCCATCCTTTAAAATATAATTATAAGTTATATCCAGTCGGTAGTTGTTTAAATATCCATAGATTGTATCTTTATATATTTCCTTAAATCCAGCTTTTAGTTTAGAAGTATTTAGTGACACTTTTTTTGCTAGATCGCTTATATTGGGTGGATTTTCGAGATCAGATATTAGTATTTCTCTAGCCTTTATAATTCGATCAATATCATTGCTCGAATATCGAATCTTATTCTTTAGATTGATATTATAATTTTTTGAGATAAATAGTATTCGAAATAGCGAATCAAGCGTTCTAAATAGGAAGTACTCTTGTAATTTATCTTTTGAAAGTGGAAAGGAACTCGAAAATATTTCCAATAAACTATTCCCGATATTTTTAAAATATTCGGAGAGAAGAATAACTCCCTCTCTTTCGAACTCGGGATCGATCTTGATACTAGTGAGTGTTGATTTCAAAAAAGCAGAATTAAAGTGCGATTTCAAGAATGAAAGATTTAGATTGATTAGGATAATCTTTATTTCTTTATCTGCTTCGATAGTTGTAGGGAATTCGGAGCATTGAATTCCTTTTGTGGAGTGCTCCCGCTTGCACTTTTCGTCAAGTTCATACTCAATAGGAATTATCAAAACATACGGATATCTTAAATCGTCTCTTTCTATCTGCGTCGAAGAATGAGATTTAAATTTAATGTATGAGACTTCTAAACCATCTGCTAAATGGATTGCTTTTAAGGTGAAGTTATCACCTTTAGAATTTTTTTTACATTTATTGAGAAAGTCTGAATTCTTTTCAACTTTCTCAGTTCCTAATACCCAATTGTTATATTGATATATCTTTTCAATATAATTTTCTTCATCTACATTTAATAACTCATTTGGAAATAACACGGTCTTGTTCTCCTGACTAGATCCGTTTCCAATGGTAACATACTTGAATAAGCTATCTTCTTTTTCGATCGACTTATAGTTGAATAATACTCTTTTTTTACCGAGATGGAAGGATTTTTATTCTAAGAGGGACTTATGCTATTTCTCATTTGTTCCGAAATTTCTTTCGGAATACCTTAGGTGACATTTTCCATTTTTTCTTGAATGCAGAGTAAAATGTTGATTCAGAATTAAAACCAACTTCAAGAGCAATACTTAATACCGTACGATTGGATTCGTTTATTAGAAGTTTTTCTGATTCAATAATTCGGTAATGATTGATAAAATCGTAAAATTTTGTCTTTAATATTTCATTTAAATATTGTGAGAGTTGATGCACGCCTATTCCAAGCAGATTGGATAATTTATCCATACTCAACTCATTTTCTTTGTATATCTTTTTCTCTTCGATTAATATATCTAGATTAGTTCTTATTTTGTCTAAGTTTAAATTTTTTAAGTTCGAATTCTCGTATTTGACCATATCGAATTCTCTTTTCACTTTCATTGTAGTCTTAGGATATTTTCGAGTAATCAAATAGAGTGAAAGAACGAGAAAAGAAATACTAATCGAAATAGTTTTATGGGAAAATACATAATAGCCTTTTTCAAAAAAATACATACCGCATATTGAAAAAGACAAAATAAACATACTGCACAAAATAATGATAAAAAGAAAACTAGTTACCTCAAGTCGACGGAATGATTTAATATTTAAAAGAGCGCGTGTTTTATAAAGAAAATGGAATAAATAAACGAAAATTTGAAGGAAGATAAAAATACGGATATGTCCAATAATGATCGCATATTTTTTTGTCGTCTTACCTAAATTTAATTCTTCAATTATGGAAATTTTTTCTGAATCAGGAAGAAGGATATACGGTATGATTAAAATCGTCACAAGAATTGCAGGGGAAAAGTGAAGGACATATCGCCAACCTATATCTTTATAAGTTCCGAGAATAATCTGTAAAAAGATATAAAAAAGAGGGCCGATGGCAGTGGCAAAAGGTAGGTGCGTGCTGTGTAATAAGAGAAATCTATTATCTACTCCCAGAAACCATACATAATAAGAAATCTGTACCATCCCTATAAACAAGAATAGTAGATTAATTAGTAACCTCTCTCCAGCGCTTTGATTGTCGACTAGAGCTCCACCGATACCAAGTAAGCTAATTACAATTCCGGAAAAAATAATGAATAAAAATATGTCAAACATGGTTCTATAATTTTGTCTCGGTTCTCAAGTGGACAGAAGGTAGATCTTCGAATCGGTCGATTCGAAATTTTCTGTGAGACTTACAACCTACACGGACGTTGATTGAGCGATTAAATTCTGATATTCTTTTAAATGTAAAAAGAATCTTTTCTTTCTTCATCTTCTTTGATTGGGTCAACTTATATTCCTGTCTATTTGCCCGAACGTTTTTCTAAAATTATTTGGCGACATTTTCCACTTCTTTCCAAAGGCTGAATAAAAAGTTGATAGAGAACTAAATCCCACCTGCAAGGCAATACTAAGGACTGTTCGGTCCGGGTATTTTATTAGGAGGGATTCAGCCTCGATCACGCGGTGACGATTAATTAAATCATAAAAAGTTGTTTTTTGAATCTCATTTAGGTATTGAGATAACTGATGTGTACCAATTTCCAATCTGTTAGCCAATTTATCCAAACTCAATTCATCGTCATAATAAATTTTCTCGATCTCAATAAGATACGTTAGCTTTGTTTTAATCCAGTCTAAGTCAACATTCCGAAGATTTGAATTTTCGTATTTAACTTTTCGATATTCAATATTGACTTCCCTTGCGCTTCGGGGATATCTCCTAACCAGTAAATGCAGATAAAATAGAATTGCTGTAATAATCACTGCCATGATCTGGTGTGTGATTTTTAGCTGGTCAAAGTCGAAAAATAATTGGGCTACAAATCCAAGGAGAAGAACGCTGCTTGTAAGCACGATAATCATAAAAAGATGAAATATGATTCTTTCCCTAACAAAAGATTTTATACTGACTAGAACTCTCGTTTTGAAAATAAAATAGGAAAGATAGAATGAGATCTGAATGATACTTACCATGCGTATCGTAAGGATAAAGAAGGCATAACCTATGCTTTCTACACCTTCTTTAAGCTCCTCTATGATAATATTTTTCTCCGAATCAGGCAAAAATGAATAAGGAAGGATTACGAATAGAGAAAAAAATGCTGGGAGAAACGGAAGATAAAATCTTTTGAACGATGAGATCTTGGAATCAATTATCCTTTGTAAATAGAGAAACAATAAAGGCCCAATGCAGCATGCAAAAGGGAGATCAACACTATGCAAAAATAAATATTTTACATCGAGTCCAGAAAACCAGAGAAAATAAATGATCTGCTTCATACCTATGGAAAAGAACAATAAAAAAATACCAAATTTTTCCTGCAAAGATGCCTTATCGAAAAAGATACTTATGGCACTTAGGAAACTAATGATAATTCCTGTTAGTATAGATAATAAAAAAGGTTCATCCATTGTCTTTTCAGGACAAAAATATATTTATTGATCAATTTACCAACTAGTATTTTTCAGAAGAAGACTCTAGAGGGAAGTAAAAAGTATAAATTTAAATCATCGAGCCTTGTATTGATTTTCAATCGATCGAGTCGGAATATTATTTTCCTAGTTTCCGGTCGAGAAGGAAGATAGATTAAAGGAAATGAGCTACCATTCAGTTGCTTGGAAAATTTCAATAAATTAACACAAAATTCATTTCATTGTGCGCAAGATTTTACAATGCTAACGATAATTGCATTTCTCTTCAGCTATGTAATCTTAATAAGCATTAGGTTTGACAGCAAAAAATCCATTTTCGAATCAAGATACTTTCGATATATGATTATTGCGATGTTTTCTATATCCATCTTGGATTTTATTGTCTTCACTTATCTAGAATTAGGATCTTCTTCCAATTATTTCGTGACATTGAGAGAATGTATAACAATTTTCTTTGCTATTTCATTGTTAGAGTATTTTCTCTCTATGGCAAATTTTCATTTAAAATATCTTTACTACACTTTACTACTGATTGGAATTTCCATTCGTCTACTTCCATCAATCTTCATTGAGAAATATGAAGTCTTAGACTTAATTTATCAGCATTGGATTCAATTGTATTTGGGGATCTTACTTTTTCATTGCCTCATTATTCTAGTCAATGTAAAATTCTCACGATATCTCCTCACTTTGGTATTCTACTTTGTGACGGGTCTTGTATCTTCAATATTTCTTTCTTCTTATTTCAATTTGATTTTTTATATAAGCACTTGTTTCTTTTTCCAAGCAAATCTTATCCTATGTTTCATGGAGCTAAAAGAAGAGGCTTTGAAAAGGGAAAATTTAATTTTAGTATTGCAGGAAAATCAAACAAACTTTCATTTATTGCGAAATCAAAGTTTAGAGAGAAAAAAAGTCTTTCAACGCAAATTGATATTCCTCCAAAAATCTTACGATATTTTTAGAAAACATATCTTGGGAATACTCAATAAAATCAGAATACTAAATAATAGTCTTTCGAATTTTTCCGACGAAAATATGAACTCTACCGAGAATATCATAAGTCAAGATATCTCAATCCAAAATTTAAAGTACCGAACGAACTCATTGAAGCAAACTTTAGATCAGATGGTAAAATTTATCAATGATTTAGATAGTCGAGGATCAATCGTTAAAACGCAAGGTGAAAAAGTCGCAGCGTCTTCCCAAAATATAGATGATTCTATGAACCTAATTTATGAATCATTTAAAAACGTTGATAATATAATGAACGTTATTTCAGAGATTGCGTCAAAAACAAATCTGCTTTCGGTAAATGCAGCTATAGAGGCAGCACGAGCAGGAGATCAAGGACTTGGTTTTTCTGTCGTCGCAGACGAAATAAAAAACTTGGCTACATTTTCTAAACAAAATGTTAGTAAGATCAATAAGATTATTCATACATCTCAAGATACAATCATTAAAGTTTCAAGCGCAGTTGAGGAGTCTATCGATATTACAATATATCAAGAAGCCGAACTTAGCAAATTTTTTGAGATTATACAAAATTTAAAAGAGATAAATGAAAAGCAATTTGCTATTGGTGTTGATTTTTTGGAAGAGGTAAGCCAACTCAGTTTATTTTCTTCTCAAACAGCGAACTCATCAAAATCCCAATTGATCTTTAGCCAAGGTTTAATTGAGTTAATCAAAGAGCTAAATGACCTAACCTCAGAAATTGATATCCAAACTAATCTTGTGTCTAGTGAAATAGAGACTCTAAAGGATTTGTCAGTTGCTCTAGAACAAGAACATTGATAGGCGCTTAAACAAAAAAGAAATCTCGAACATTCTAAAAAGTTTTCATATAATAACCAGAATATTCCTTCTGGCTTTATCCTGTTGTTGGATATCTTGCTAGGCAGACAAAAAATATATCGTAATGATATCAGTTCCATTGAAAAACCAGATGATGTTGGCATCAATCATAATTCAAGATTAAATGCAATTAGTTGGAAATTCTGTTTTAATCAAGATGTGACATCTGGACATTATATTTGGAAAAGAAGTCACACATTTTACTTTAGGCATAAATTAAATTCTTTTAGGGCTATTGAGTTTTTCTTACTATATTTGACGATCAATGTTCTAACAGAGCCACTAAGATATGAGTATAAAGTTACGCGATCCCCGTTTGATCATTTCGATGTTTCTAACATTGATTTTTCAGCACTGTAGCTTACCCAGTTTGAATGATAATCTCCTTCTATACGATCTTTATTATATTCTTAGAAATTTTAAACCAAATAGCCAAGGGGTTAATGCACCGAGTCAGGAATTAGGTCGACCAATTTCGGGCACAGTGACAGGGTTAATCTCTATTGGACTTCGACTTAGAAACGTTGATGGAACAGAAATTACTTTAAGTCCAGGGCAAACAAGTTTTCAACTAACTAATACACAAAAAGGTAATTATCTCGTTTCGATCCAGCGACAACCACTAATTCAGAGTTGTACTCTTACCAATCAATCAGGCAATAGTGAATCGGCAGTCACTAATTTGATAGTTAATTGCTCTGGAATCGGTGTGGCTGGGATCGGACTTTGGGATACAGGCTTATCAGATTGTTATACGAATTCGAATTCAATTTCCGTTCAATGTCCAAATCCACTTTTTCCTAGGCAAGATGGGGATATTAATCCCATTAGCGCACGATCCTTCACTGTCCTAGGTGATGGGAATATTAAAGACAATATTAGCGGCCTTATCTGGAGGCCTTGTATAGAAGGCTGGAGTGGAGCGAATTGTTTCACTGGAGTTGCATCGACATCTAATTTTGCAACTGCTCAAAGTAAATGTGGTCCATTGCCTTGGAGAGTGCCTTCTGCGAAAGAGTTAATGAGTATAATCGATTTTACCAATCCTTCTTACGGTGTTGTTTCTGTTTTCCCAAATCACCCTGGAGGTTTTTTTCTTTGGTCAAATGAAGATTTCGGCTCTCAATCTCTTGTTCTCAATATAAATACCGGTGCAATTGATCTCTTAAGTAAACTTAATACGGCAGTTGGATATGTGCAATGCGTGAATGACTCAGAGGTTGTTTCAGTCCCGGTCAATTTTACTGACCTTGGGAATGGAATCATTCGCGATGAAGTAAATGGATTGGAATGGGAAAAGTGTATCGCTGGATTATCCGGGGCAAACTGTAGCGTGGGTACTCCCACATATGTGACTTGGCAAGCTGGTTTAGCATATTGTGCGAATTTAAATCTAGGAGGTTATTCAGATTGGCGAATGCCAAATATTAACGAGTTAAGTAGTATCGTAGATTTTTCAAGATTTTCTTTGTCAACCACTATCGACCCAATCTTTACAGGAAGTCCTCGCGATAAATATCATAGTTCTACTACCATAGGAAATGGAAATCAGTACTCAGGACAATGGATTAACTCAGTTGGAAACTTCCCATATTATCCAGGTAATTATCAAACTAGCAATCAAAAAGGTACGAGTTATCTAACTCGTTGCGTGCGTGGACCAAGCGTTCCATAAAAATTCTGGAATTGATTTGATACAAGAAAAAGGTTCAATACCAAATCCGCTTTAACTTCTTTTCCCCGAAACTTTTCATCCTCTCAAAATTAAAAGTTTCGCTAAGTCCGTTTCGGGTGATAAATCAGGAAGCCAAAGATACGAGTATTTTAATTAAATTAATTTTGGATAAATATCCTCATTAAAAAATACAAGAACTATAGAGATCATGGATCCAACAGCCAGCTTACACTAAAATTGAATTATTTTAAAAAATGAAGGAATAGGTGAGTGCCCATTCGTTTGCTAATGAAATAGACTAAAACCAATTATCATTTCTGCTTCTCTTGAATTGGGCAATGATAATTGGATGAAATCATAAGTTCCTATCGATAGAAGTCAACGAATGAATAAACCAAGTCGACTTTGATTCGCTAAATTTGTCGTTACCACGACAGTTCTACCGTTTATGGCATCAATTGATAGACTTGGAGTATTTCCTGTAAGATTCATTCCAAGTGATATATCAAGGCTAGACACATTCGTTCCATCCAAATCACTTCGAAATAAATATGCTCTGATATTCGTATTCTCAGATGCGGCAACAAGAACTTTTCTGTTCACCAAATCCAGTTTAGTTGAATGCCTTTCTGCTGAGATGACAACTCCTGTCGATATATCTCTAAATGAACAGTTGCTTCCATCAAGTTCGCAACGGAAAAAACCAAGAAAGCCTGTGGTTTGGTTGCGAGCAGTCATAATTATTTTTGAGTTTAAAACATCTATCCCAATCTGCGGGAAAAAGCCCGTCCCAGTAGGCTGGCCAGCGGAAGCATCGGTTAAGGTGCAATTATTGACCATTAGACTACAGCGTATGAGAGACAATCTGTCTCCGTTAGATCCATCCCTGGTTACAATTAATACTTTCTGAGAAAGTGGATCAATAGTAGCTTGCATTTCTTTTACGTATGCTCCTGCGGCACCTGGAACGGGAACCATTCCACCAAGGCAGTTGGTTCCATCAAGATTACAACGGGAATAAGCAAGATTAAAATCGCTAACTCTTGAAATAACGATCAGCTTTTTAAAGACAGCATCCAAAAGTAAGATGGCATTCACAGATGTGCCAACTCCACCAGACACGTCATGATGTGTACAATTGTTACCATTTAAGTCACATCGAAAGAGAGAGATGAGATTTGAATTTCCGGAATCAGTTCCTGCAATTAAGAGTTTCTGGTTGAGAGTATCTATCTCAAGGGTTGGAGTTATAAGAGTTGCAGATGCTTGGCCTGCTGAAACATCTTTATAAACACAATTGGTGCCATCCAAATCGCATATATAAACACTTGGTTTGAATGAATTTGCAAAATTCCGAGCGGTTACTATTAATTTTTGATTCGTGACATCAATTCTAGATGTAGAAATTTCTCCAGAATTAGTTCCTTGTCCAGCAGATATGTCGGCATAACTTCCCGAGACATTAAATCCCATAGGAGTTGATGCAGTTAATGCCTTGGTTTCATAAGATGTCAGCTGGCCTGATGATCCCAAAGAACTGTGTGCTTGCAGTTTAAAGTAGTAAGTGGTATTCGGTGTAAGTCCAGTTAAATTTATATATGGATTTGTGATGCCATCGATTCTTGTAGAACCGAGGTTTACTCCAGGATTGGTATCATAAAATACGGAGTAGGATGTAGCACTTGATGTCGGTAACCATTCTAAAAATATAGAAGTATCGCTACCAATCGCTTTCATAAAGTTTGGTGCATCTGGATAACCAATCTGCATTGTCGTTGTGGTATAAGTAGACATATTTAACGCCATGTCATTTCCAACGTAAGAGATTCGGAGAAGGCCATCGGGAACCGATATTGGACCAGTATATAATGTACCCGTGCTGACATCACCTAAGCCATTAAAGGTAACTTCTCCCTCATCATCCGATGTATAATACCCAATATTTTTACATCCTGAACCATTCGTATCAGTACATTGTAAGGTGATCTGGGTCCCAGAAGGGAATGGTCCGGGTCCTATTGGTGAAACAATAGTCACGATAGGAGCCACAGTGTCCCTGGTAATGGTTCGTGTGATTGATCCCAATACTCCAAAGGACGAGGTAAAACAAATGCGTATCGTATTATCTCCTTCATTAAACAAATTTCTGTTTATAGTAGATGATCTATTTGTATTTGCTGCAACTGATCCGACGACATTTATATTAGGAAATCCGCCAGTTAAGGCAATTCCAGTTGAACAATCTGTACCACCAATTCTAAATTGATATGTTCCGGCTTTGTTACTTCTCCAGCTAATAGAAGGATTCACACTTCCTCTTATGACATTTGAAAAGGAATTTACTGTAATAATAGGTAAGTCTGTATCTATGACATAAGTGTTTAGATTGATGGCCGATACATTGCCAGCTGAATCTCTTGCCTGGAATTTTAAAGACGTAGTTGATAGATTTGGCATCGAAATTGCCGAAAGACCATAAGCCGTTCCAGTCGTTATATTTCCGGTAACCGGATCAAAAACTGGATCAGGTGCAATCCCTGACGAATTTAAAGTATAGACTATTCCGTTACAACCAGAACCACCCACGTCGGAACAACTCAACGTTGGTAGGGGTTCTGTTCCGTAGTTTCCGCTTCCTACTGAAGCAGATACTATAGGAGCAGTGTCATCTCGGAACAGTGAAAAATTAGATTCAACACTTCTTCCATTGGTTGAAACAAAACATATTCTAAAGTAATACACACCTTCAGCAATAAAATCTGACGCATTTCGTTGAAAAGAATACTCTGTTTCAGCTACGACACTTCCTGACGAAAGTATGTTCCCATCGCTACAGGAATTGCTATTTCCGCGAAGGGTATAATTTCCAGAATGAGATGACTTCCAAAATGTGGTTGATTGAGAAATCGCACCTATATTACTGCTCACACCTCTCGATGTTTGCCTTACAATTTGAAGATTCGGTATACTTGAGTCGATCGTGTATGTTTTTACGATTTTGTTCGATACATTTCCATTTAAATCACGACATACAGATGTTACTGTATACACACCATCAGATTTAAATTTTTCAGTAGCTACTGCTGGGTGTTTCACTATTCCATTGAGTGGATTAAAACTTGGATCACTCGAATCTAGAGTATAAATAACATGACCTGGAGCCTTATTGTCATTGCAATAGAAAGTCAATCCGGTCTCGGGGGCATAAGTTCCCGAATTCGGATTGATTGAAAGGAGAGGCGCAGACTTATCTTTCAATATTTCAGCAATTAGTGTATCGTTTGAGACTCCATCACCATCCGTATCAAATCCTAATATCTCTTTAGAGTCATTGAGAATTAGAAAAACTGGATTTCCTGTTCCATTACCGCCGGTTCGAAGTACTCCTCCTCTTGAACTAATATTTAAGAAATATTCTGCAACCCCATCACCATTAGTATCCAGTGAATCTGGTTTTCCATCCGAATTTAAATCTAGTAAAAGAATGTTTGGAATCCCATTTCCTACAAGATCAAGTCCATCAGAAATCGAATCACCATTTACATCTATCCAAGTTGCGTAAAAATCGCTATTGGCAGTTAAGTTTACGTGGGTCCCTGGAGTTGTATCAATCGAAGAAGGGGCAAGTAGTAAAGCTGCGATTACATTGAGCGAATTTATGGAATTCCTTTGGAAAAGGCTCAAAAATTGATCCTTAACAAGGAGATTCGCAGACGGCCAATAGGTGCAACTCGAAAATAGAAATAAACTAAATGTAGCAACTGTTATTTTATATATTAATTTGCTCATACAAACTCCTTAAATCTTAGCCTAGTGGAGATTTATTTCTCTAGTGCAAAAGACCCAACATTTACTTCAAAATACTAAACTAGTGGCTAAAATTAGCACATCCAAACGGAATAATAATTATCCCAAAATAGAATATTGGCAAAAAAATAGCCAAAAGTAAAAGTTATTGTTCCAATCTGGATGATAAATACGATTTCCTTTTTTATTTTGTGACCTGACCCACAGAAAATGAACCAATTCTTAAATTAGTTTTCATTAATATTGTGGAGAGAAATCAGCTTGATTCATTGCCTATCAAAGGAAGCAGAAACGGGGATTCCAATAAAAGAACTTTGAAATTAAGAAGACCACAAAGCATTAGATATGTGGAAAGGTTCCATTGAACACTAATTGATGAACACACCAAAGTAGCTGGTAGAACCAATTTTTGTGAAACATTTGATGAGATAGAGGAAGATCTTTAAGTCTCACTTAAATTCTATAAAAACGAAAGAATTCACCAAGTTGGAAATCTTATGGAAGCACTTCCTATTAAATTTTCTTATTAGATTTCTGAAAATTATATAAGGAAGAAAATCAATAATGTAAATTAAAGGATTGTTTAAGGAGAAAATTTTAAGTTTTCAGATATAAAAACCAAACCAAAGAAGAGCTGACAGCTAAAATTACTAAGATCAATTCATTCCCAACAAATCATTTTGGAATATCAAATTGATTGTATTTTGAAACAATTTATAAAATGGGATAATATAAATTCCTTTAGGGATTAGAAATCGGACAATAATAGCCTAAAGCATAATTTAAATAATCGCAAATAATTGCAATCGTAAGTATATTAATATTATCTTAATAACAAAACCTGAGTAATTGATTATGATCTTCCAAAAAAATATCTATCTTTTGATTTTATTACTGATTTCTTGCAAACCTGCGAATCTAGATAATCCAGCTGATCCATATTCAACTTCAGGCCTCTTAACAAGAATTTTATTAAGTAGAGATTCTACAACATCAAACGAGCAAAATCCTAGTCAGACAAGTTCTGCAATTCCATTCTACAATGTAACTGTTCGCGTCTATAATATGGCAGGTTCTAGTGGGAGTGCTGATGCCGCGTTTTCCTTGAATGGGGGAGTATCGGAAACAGTTTCTACTGTAGGAAATGCTGTTCGTGATAAAACATTTTCTACCCAATTAACTTCTGGGGCAGCATATTCCGTTTCAGTCATATCGCAGCCTTCCGTTGGAAGTAGGATTTGTAATATTCCTTCATCAACGGGTTTAATGCCTGCTAACAGCATCATCATTGATGTTTATTGCTTCGGCCTGAATAATTCAGCTGGTACCGTCTTGACCGTGAATAACTCCGTTGGAGCAAGCGCGAATATCAATTTTTCCCTAGATGGAAATCCAGGCTCAACAGTTGCTATTAATTTAAGTTCTGTTGCAAGTGATTTTACGTTTGATGTTGCTGGATTAAATTCAGCACAGACTTTGTCTTTCACTACGACAAATTCTTCTATGCCGCAAAATGTAACAGTTTATAGGCAACAATTATCAGTTCAATCTCCAGTTAATGTTACCTACACCCTGGCGCCATTTATACAAATGGCAAATATATTGTTAAGACCTTGATCTATTATACAAGCGTAAAGATTAAATTCAATACTTTCCACATGCAGGGATACTCACAAATCGGGATTTCTATTTTGCAAGTTTGAATCTTATTGAATTAGAGAAAGACTATAAACGCAGTCTCGATAAATACCTTCGGACTCTATATCGATTATCGATACCTTATAAAAACAAAACTCAAATAACAGCGTAAGAGCTTTGGAATATGTTTTCAATATCATTCTCGAAAGCTCCTCTTGAATTCGATAATAAATGGAATGAATTATATGAGCCTTAGACAGAGGGGAAAAATGCTTACCAAGCCTGGGGACAACAATCATTCAGCAAATCGTTGATTTACGGGAAATGTTGGACGCTGGTGTCTTTGAAGATAAATATCGATATCTCGGAAGCGATTCTCCACGGGGGACTCGATGGTACAATTTTGATCCATTAACATATCTCGAATGTGCCGTTGCTGGTTCATTTCAAAGATGGGAACCAGGCGATAACTCCATGCGTCAATTCGTTCCTGGAGAGACTTCTGTAATGGATGATAACGGAAACATTACAAGTCCGATTCAAGAAATTAATTCTATAACATGGGATGCTTTTAAAGATTTTCTGTGGTTTGGTCAATACTATGAGTAGCTATCATAAAGATGCGCAGTCGTATAACTTCGGATTGCCCTTTCGTTCGGGTCTAGCCCTCACTACAGGCTACGCCACATTGGTCTAAGTCACTTCGATTGCTAAACAATCTCGTGCCAACGGCAGCAATCCTGATACGTTATCCGAAAGCTAGCCAAAAATAATCTATTTAGAATAAGTAGCTTTTAATTTTTTAAAATTAATTATTAATTAACTAAATGCCAAATACTTCCTTAAAAACCGATATGCTTCCCTCAAGTTTAAATAACCTTAAACTTCTATTGTCTAAAAATTGTGAGATAGAAATTAAGAATTACGAAAGAGAAAAGGAAAGCTCAAATTATAATGCAGCTCTTTTTGATTTAGGTTCAAAGAAGGCGATATTTAGAGAAGCGAAAATTACACCTAAGAAGATTGGTTTGTTTGTTACTCTTTGGAAAAGAAATAAATATGAAGTAACTACACCGTTTCACGAAACTGATAGCATTGATGTTATTATAATAGAAGTAAAAGAATTAGGCAGGTTAGGACATTTTATTTTCAGTAAAAGCATTTTAGTTAAAAATGGAATTATTTCCACTTCAACGACAGTGGGGAAAAGAGGATTCAGAATCTATCCTCCTTGGGTACTAGCCTCAAACAAACAAGCTTCCCAATCTCAGCTTTGGCAATCACGCTATTTCTTTGAGCAGAAGAGAATGACTGAAGATAAAAAATCATATCTAAGAGAATTAATTAAATTTGATTCAAAAAATAATTTTTCGATGCTATAAAACTTTGATAATAAGGCGAGCCTACGAATAACAGCGACTAACCGCTTCACTTCGGGACTTGCGTGCACTTGTTGCAACCAAACAATTAATTAAAATCCATCTTTCGCTTGGGATAAACCTCTAGATTCTTACGACGTTTCAGTTGAAAAAGGAAGACACTCAATCAAAGAATCTAAAGAGAGATATGGAAGTCCGGAGATCTACAAGGAGTTACAAAGAAAAGGATACTCGTGTAGTAAAAGAATGGTAGAGCGATTAATGAAAATCGGCAATATTCGCAGTAATATCGTTAAAAAATTCACAGTATCAAAACCAGGTAAAGTATGGTGTTTCGATATAACATATATCGAAATTGATTCAAGATGACTTTATCTTACCATGATCATTGATCTATTTAACAAAGTAATCGTTGGTTGGGACTTTAAGCGAAAGTCTAGAGTCCTAATCACTGTTAAATTTTTTTGAAAAAGCAATCACATTACACCAACCTAAACCTCGATGCATTTTTCATTCAAACCGAGGGATTCAATTTACTTCGAAAAAATTTAGAAATAAAATCAATGAATACAAGATGAAACAAAGTATGAGTAGAAAAGGAGACTGCTGGGATAACGCAGTTGCAGAATCATTCTTTAAAACATTAAAGAATGAATTGATTCGACATGTGAAATTTAAAAATATTGAACAAGCCAAACAAAGCTTGTTTGTATATATCGAAATATTTTACAATAGGATAAGAATCTATTCTACTATAGGCTTTACCTCACCCGTCGATTTTAGAAAATTATATGAAAAGCGAGCCGCCTGATTTTCTGTCCGAAAAAAAGGGGGAATACCACTCTTCTGTGCCGCGCGAGGAGGCAGTCCGGGTGCCCGAGGCCGAGCACACGACCCAGCGGAGCGGTCGTGCGCGCAGCTTGTAAATCTTGTTGTCTGAAGTAATTGCGTTAGCGAATTTACCGTAGACCTAGATCATCACTCTTAATTGGCATACAAAATCCGTAGCCAGGTCCTATGAAGCAGCCGTCTCTGGCTTAGATAGGCATCGCTCATTTTTGAGAAAATGACGTTGCTTTTTCAAAAGAAGAATAACGTCATTTCTAAGTGGATATTTAAGAAATGTGGAGGCTGGTATCATGTCAATGTCAATGCAGATAGTCGCAATAAAGCAAGGGGTGTTTAACCGGATTCAGGAAGATGAACAGGCCCTAAAAAAAATCCTAATTTTTGATCCGAAGATATTGAAAGAGTTTGGTATTCGTGAAATGAATTGCGTGGATCTGGATTACCGATCGATCGAAGAGGCTGTAATTTCCCTAACTGAACTAATGGGTGAAGATGATGAAGTCTCATTTGATGCTGAAGGGGTTTTCAATTACGATGCTGGATATGGCCCGGCAATGTGGTGGTCCTGGACCAAATTTGCAAAAGCCTTAAAAAGTGGCGCTGGGTGGAATGTAGCATTCGAAATCGAACCCAAGCTGAGAAAATTGAGTAAACGCATCAAGGAGCAGAAGCTTTGGGTGATAGCCAATATTAGTTAGTAAATGGAGGAACTTTCTTAATCTTGAAATAACTAGTATTGCATTGCTGTGTGATTAGAGACCATCTTTATTGGTCATTTTCGTAATAGAATCTGCGCAATTATTTCAGACAACGTATAAGACTTAATCACGTTCCCGAAGAGAATGTGGCGCAGCCCGAGGGAAGGTCTCAGCGTTGCGTAGGGTTTTCAGCGGAAGCGAAACAGAAAACCCGGAGCGAGCGATTAAAGACCTTACCGAAGCATTAAGTCGATGTTATGCGTAGTTGGAATTTTTAGGCTACAAAGTAAACATCGCCAGTGCGCCGAGACTAAGCGCGCCATTCTTACTCTTAAATACGCAAACACGGGCAAGAAAGCAAAATGTTAATCAAGCTTTGCATTTCGTCCAATTGAAGCTATGCTTTCTTGTGGTTTTCCCCCAAAAAAGTCGACACAAAATTTGGCTCTTCGCGCAGGAGAAACAAATGTATAAGCAAGCAAAAGACTATCCACATGAGTCCAAATCCAAGCAATCAAACGATATTTGGAGAATGGAAGGAGAGTAAATTATACTGCCAAAGAATTGGGAATACCAGAATCTACCCTTAGAGGACGGCGGGATAAATACATGGATGAGTTGAAAAAGGAAGACACTTCACCAAAGAAGAAAAAGAAAGATTATGAAACCTTATTGAAAGAGTAGGAAAAAATAATCCAACAACTTGAAGAGGAGAATTTAATTTTAAAAAAGTCCATAGGCATTTTCACAAGAGACCCGCGACAAAAATAGGAAAGTATCAGTTCATTCGAGAAAATGAAGGACACTTTAAAGTGGTGAAAATGTGTAAGGCGTTAGAAGTCTCAAGATCTGGTTTTTATAATTGGAAAAACAGAAAGCTAAGCCAACGGAAAGTATATAACACTCTGCTGTTAACAGAAATAAAAAGGATTCATAAAGAATCTAAAGAGAGATATGGATGTCCGAAGATCTACAAGGATTTACCAAGAAAAGGATACTCGTGTAGTAAAAAGCTGGTAGAGCGTTTAATGAAAATAGGCAATATTCGCAGTAATATCGTTAAAAAATTCACTGTGATAACAACTAATTCAAATCATTCAGCGGCAATTTCCCCCAATTTACTCAATTGTAAATTCACAGTATCAAAACCAGTTAAAGTATGGCGTATCGATATAACATATATCGAAATTGATTCAAGATGGTTTTATCTTACTATGATCATTGATCTATTTAACAGAGAAATCGTTGGTTGGGACTTGAGCGAAAGTCTAGAGACGCAATCACTGTTAAATTGTTTCGAAAAAGAAATCGAGTTACATCAACCTAAGCCTGGATGCATTTATCATTCAGATCGAGCGATACAATTTGCTTCTAAAGAATTTAGAAATAAAATCACTGAATACAAGATGAAACAAAGTATGAGTAGAAAAGGAGATTGCTGGGATAATGCAGTTGCATAAGGCTTTTCTCAAGCTCGTGCTCGAGGTTGTCAATCGTGATGTCTAGATCTAAGATGCCCATGGGTTTCCCTACAACAGCCTTGCCCCCATGGCTGTTACACTCATACCCGTAAGTTCCTCCGCCTTTAAGCGGTTGAGCAAGTCAGAGCGTATGAGGATTTTATCGGTCAGTTCCCCCAATCTGAAAAACTTGGCGTCGTTCGGGATTTGGTCTTCTCGCAACACGAGTTTCCTAAGGCTGGAGAAGACGATCTTATTGGGTTTTTTAGGGTATGTCGCGTAGGTGGAGTTCTTCCAGTCAAAGCAGTCAACCTTTACAAGCGCATTGGCTATGAAATATTGTTCTTTAAGACGTTTCTTTTTCTTGTCCCGTAGTCCTATTGGTAGATACTCTACTTTTTCGTCCCCTATGCCTTCAGCCTCAAAGACAGCCTTGACTTGCTGTGAAACAATAACCACTGAATGGATGTTGTTGATGAAGTCGGTTATGTAGTCGCCGGCATCCTTTGTAAGGTCGAGTACGACGCTCTTGGGAAACCGATTCCCCATCCGAACGCACTCAGAAAGCAACCAGTACTCTTCGATTTTTTCATCTAGATTCTCCACGCTGCAAAACCTTGGATCAGTTCTGGCGGAGAAGACGAAGTATTCATACCCTTCCAAAGTGTTTCTCCGTATATCAATTCATAATCAAAATAAAAATTAGGTAATCAGTTCCATACTGATACAAATACAGAATAACTTGAAAAATATAAATCCAATCCTTCACCTTGTATCAAGAATTTCCAGACTCTTTTTTATAAAGTTCAGGAAGAAAATCTTCAAATTGTCCTACTTCTTCGATATTATGTTTTATCCAAGCATATCCTCTTTGAGGAGGGAAAAAAATGGGCTCAAAAATTTTTCGGATAATTTTCCAAGTCCATCCCTTCCAGCCCAAAATCAAAGAATTTTCATATCGCGTTCCGTTATCTTGAGATTGAAACTGATACTCCATTCTAGCAAGAGGAAAGATTCCGTGTAATTTTGGATTATGGATAAAACCTTCTTCATCCAATTTTTCAATTTTTGTTGTAATATTTACAATGTAACTTTTGTTTCTTCCTAAATATTCAACAATCCTAAGAGTTGCTCCTACTCCTACAGTTCCATCCGGAAGTCTTTCTTGGTAACTATTGTGGACATGATCTTCAGGATGCCATACTCTATATCGATTATAATACCCACCCTTATAAAATATATCTCCTTCTATATTTTTAAACCACCAAACGATCATTTTTGGAGAAACATTTTTCACCAAAGAGTGTTTAATCCAATATTGAATTCTTCCATCAGGCAAAATTCTGCGTCCATATTCTGCAGAATCAATTGCCTTTCGATTCCACTCAACTGGTAGAGACTCTTTAAGACTAATATCAACTTTTTTCATGAAAATCTCCTATGGCATGAACCATTACTCTTTAAATCAATCATCTGTTTCTATTGCTTTATAGAAACTTTCTGAGATACACTTTAATACAGTATTCACTATATTAAATATAATGAAATAAATCTCTTGATATTTTGTCATCGCAAAAATATAGTATTTACTATACTACAGGAGCCTGGATTTTAATAATAAAAGACTGATCCTTTTTTTAACTAAATCACTATTCATTAAAAAGTGATGATTATATTATTTTGATTTGTTTACCTTTAAGAAAACCAGGGTATGTTTTATGAAAATTACAGAAAAGATTTTACGAAAGGAATTTGAAAAAATATAGTCGCCTTTAAGCTAGTCGGCTTCCTATAACGGGCAGTGAGTCACGAAGATCGGTCTTCTCTTCTGGATTTGGGTGCTCTGGTAAAACCCTTACCAATTTCTGAAGTGGTCAAAAAGTTGTGTAAGTAGGGCGGCAGGTTGTTGTGTGTGTGCTTGCGGGCAATACAGACTATGGATGTGTTTTACGGTAGTAAAGATTCAATCTTAAGAGAAAAAAAGAAAAGCTGATTGAAGGAAAATTGAAACGAAAGCAATACTCGGAAAGTATTAAATTGGATCTTGTGGCATAGCTAATTTTTCCAGATTCCTTAACTCGCGTAAGGCTTCAATATTCATTACATTGCATCTGTCTAAAACAAGTGAATTCAATCCATCCAGCTTTCCTATTTCATTAGGCACAACCCATCCTTTACCTTCCTTAGATTCCATGAAATCTTCAAATATATTATCTAATTCATCTTTTGTACTAAAGTTGGAGCTTAAATTCAAATGGCTTAATCGCCTTAACACATTTGTTTTGCTCTTGGCGTACGTAACATCCCTGCAGATAAGTTGCTACAGGGGAGATATAAATTTAACTACTCAGACAGTAGCCTTATGGAACGGGCTATTTCGCTTGGATGCTCTTCAATCACTAGTTTTTAAGAACATCGTATTCTTTGTAGTAACTCTTGAATCCAAACAATCTAGCCATTGGAGCAATTAAAAATCCTGCAACCTTCTGTATCACCACTGGCGGACCATCATCAATGTAGGAATCAAATCCTTCGGTGGTGAACATGATTATTTGCAATATAGCTTTAGGCGATTTAACAAAGTCAGGGTTATTATCCAAGAGCCCATAAATTTGAACAAGATTAAAGGCAAATTTTTCCGGAAAGGCAATTTCACCTTTCAAGCGGATGGTTTCATCTGTTTCATTGAATGGTTTATGTGGAGTGCCTCTGGGAACGAATAGCTTTTCACCTGGTTTTAACCTTTTCAATTCTCCGTTTATCAACACACTAAGTGTCCCATTTTCTACTTCGAAAGTCTCATCAAAGTTTGTATGAATGTGTACAGGAGGGCCGGGGGCAAATGGGTTTATCTTGGCCGCACAGTAAACGATTTCTTTCTCGTGCTTAATAACTGTTTGCTCAACCTTTTCAGCGGTACTGCCAAATTTACTACCAGGCTTAAAGTAAGTTGATAGGTCTGGTTTCTGTTCCGGGAAAATTACTAAATGCAATAGGTAACCTATGTATAGGTAAATCGACAATACCAAAAGCAAATACATAGTTGTTTTTTTAAGAGTTTTTCTTGTCATAATTTTAATTGTTAAATTGGTTTATTTGAAATGATAATACTCTAAATTATCCGCATCTATATTTTTCGTAGACTGACAGAAGGTAAAAAGAGGAATAGAGGCAAAGACTGCTCGCTTTTAGAAAATCTTAAGATCGCAGTGGCATTTGTCTATTTTCGCGATATCACCTTTCAAATAAATTTTTAATATAAAGTCTAGCGTACTTACAAAAATCTGGCTATCCTGATAGGAATTTATTTAAACCAATGTAGAAAATGATAGGAGTTTTCCAGCGATCCAATCCCCATGGAAGAATATGGAGTATCTACCTAATAAAGTACTCACACATAAGCATAAAATTCATTTTCAAATGTCAAAGATAACTTGTTTCGGATTTTGGAATGAAAACGCTTTCGATTGAAAAAAACTTCAATATTCTCTAATCAAAAAGACCGAGCCAGTTCCAAATAATGATTCAGCAAGTGACTTCATCTGTCTGAATGTAATATCAGTCCTTTATTTGGTTTTTGACTATCGAGTGTATTTTCAAAAGCTCTCATAACTAATCTTGTTTCCATGTGTGTGTTAACCTGCCCAACCAAAAAATTTCTTGGTGCATAAACCATTGAATTTGCATTAAAATAAAAATCTAAATATATATATATATATGGGATTTAAGTTATACATGCAACATATCATTTGCTTGGTGTTCTGATATTAAACTATGCTCTAATAGGTTTTTGCTAATTCCTTCGTTAGGATCAGAATTAGTCATCGACTGAGGCTTAAATTTATGCGATGTACTGGCTTTTATACCATTATCTCGAATAATTTTTTTTAAATAGACAGAGCTTGATTCCAACAGCTACTTTTTCTGACAATTATGAATATTCGGTAATTTTTATGCCGAACTTAAAAACTCATTCTTATTTTTTTAGAAATTGGATTTGCAATGATTTTAATATCATAAATTATTAAAGCGAAACATAGGCTGCTAGGTATTTACAGCCTCAAAGGTATTACAAAGTCTATGTTTATAATTTGGGTTTTTAACTAATCGATTTTGTAGTCGATGCTAAAAACTTTGTTCATTTGCTTTTCATTGGCTGATTTAGGGATTGCTTTTACCAAAACATTTCTTAACCAAATAGCCAGGCTATTACTAAAATGTGCAATTTTTCCAATTTTCCAACTAGTATTCACAATAAAGTGGGCTTTTCCCATTCTTAGTTTTTCATATTTAGCAAATACTTCTTCTGCGCTTTTCCCTTGGCCAAATAATTTCCCCAGTACATAAGCATCTTCAACAGCCTGGCAAGCACCTTGTCCCATATTGGGTGTTGTAGCATGAGCCGCATCACCTATCAAACAAACTTTTCCTTTTTGCCAGTGACTGATTGGTTGCAAGTCAATGATGTCGTTGAAAATAGTTTTATCATTTGGAGTTTCAGCAATAATTTTTACGATTTCCGGATGGAACTCTTTAAACAGTGCTGTAATATTTTTCTCGTTTTTGATTAGAATATCATTGATTACGGCAAACCAATAAACTTTTTTATCGGAAATTTTTACAAAACCAAAACGCTTGCCTTTACCCCAGGCTTCAAATGCCTCGTGATTGTATTTTGAAGTCCAATCTAATTCAGTTACTCCACGCCAACATCTTTGTTTTGTATCACGAATATTTCCTATACCAAATACCTCTTTTCTCACAGTTGAATTGATTCCATCCGCACCAATTACAATGTCGGCATTGATACTTGTATTGTCGTCAAAAGCTAGTTTAAAACCATTAACTTGTTCAATTTTTAAAAGTCGTTTAGAAAATTGAATGTTTAAAATACCAATTTCTTCTGCTAAAATTTTCTGCAAGTCAGCCCTATGAATTGCAACATTATACACTCCGAATTGTTTCTCGTATTTTGCAAGATTACTTGATGAAATTGTATTGAGTTGTGCATCAGTAATTTTTATATCAGAAATTTTATGACCTGCATTTTCAATTTTTTTACGAATACCGAGTTTGTTAAAAACCTGCATTGCATTGTTTGCCATAACAATTCCTGCACCGACCGGCTTTATTTCTGCTGCACTTTCGTATACAGTAAACTCTTTTCCGTTTTGTCGTAACGCTAAGGCTGTTGTTAAACCGCCAATCCCACCACCAATTATTGCTATTTTCATTTTACTTGAACCATTTAAAGATTTAGTTATTATTTTGAGCCTACTAAGTCGGAAAGCGAACGTTTAAGGTATTGCCGAAGGCAAGCAAACCTCCTGTGAGACACACGCTTACTCAATTATCATTCTTTTGTTTTAAATCTAAAATCACATTTTTTTGCTCCGTTTGCAATGGTTCCTTTTCTCAATAGTTGAAGTCCTGCCAGTTCTGAAGTAATTTCGTCAATCTCACAAAGTATTGAAGCATATTTGGAATAGTTATGCTTCTTGAACAATTTACAAATTCCGCATTCAATTATATCAATGCCGTAACCAAATCCCAATGTTTCTTGATTATCAGTTATTATGTTAGCAATAAAACCGTCCGAGTTATTGTTTACACTCACTCGCTTATGCAATGCTTGTAATAAGAGTCTTGCAAGCCAAGAGTTTATTACTTTTGGTATAAGCCGTCTAAAATACGCATGAACTCTACTTTTTGGCCGAATGCAAGCTACAGTTATATCAAGGCACATTTTTCTGATTTTCTCAAAGGTCTCAGCTTTCTCATCAAGTGTCTTTATTAGTGCTAAAAAGTATGAACTAATATCGAGCCGTCTATCAATAGGATTTTTAGAAATCTTAGAAAATTTCGTATCTGCCGAAATTAGAATATATTGTGTATCAATGCTAGCAATAATACTTTCAAAGTCCTTGGGATAAAATTGTTTTACAAATTGCCGAAAATTTTTTCTGTAATCGTTCATTGCCAGATTTCATTACACTACGTTTTTATTTTACAACTTAGGAAAGTCCTTCGATATTTCATAAGATTTAACTTACAAATGCAAGCGGGAATCCCTATCCTAGGAACAGATTGCCCATCATGGGAATCGAATGGCTAAATGCTATTATATTTTTGCGAAAAATTAACAAATTGAATTTCGCAAGTATGATTACGAATTCACTAAACAATTGCAATGTGGTTTCATAATCAGTATCACGTTCTGGTTGAAAAAACTGATTTAAAAAAAATATTTCCAATCGCTTAGAGAGAAGTGCGCATTTAAAAGCGACAAATGCCCAGAGAATGAAGAGAAATATTCTTTTTATTTTTTGTATCAAATCAATATACAAAATATTTCCCAGAGGCTATTCTTTGCATGAGGATTGGAAAAAATAGAATCAATGAAAAAGTGACTAACATATATCTAAGATAACGAATGATAAGATCATCTTTTAAAATGGAAGCTTTGATGATGATTCCAGGAATTACATAAAACAAAATCAAGATTAACAATAAAACAATTGCTCGTATAACCACTATTTTCCAAAAATTAGGATCATCGGTAAACTTCAGTGACCAAGTTAAAAATTTATGTTTAGAAAACCTAGGATAATATAAGATTCCAATCCAAAATCCCGCTAAGCTTCCGGAAGACATCAGCACTGCTGACAAACTCTGGTAGTGTTCTGCTGATAGAAAAGGCGAATTGAGTACGATGGGTGAAAGAGTAATTACAATTCCAAGCAAACTCAGAGTTTGATACTTTTCCGACTGAATGAAGTAATGGGAAAGATTGATTTTATCTAATTTTTGTAGAATTAGTATACAAATGAACAAGTGAATTGCACCTAAAACAAAACCCAAACTTACGTCCCCCAAAAAATGTACTTTTAGATACATGCGGGAGAAAGGCATAAATAGTATGATAAAAACCGAAATGAATCGCATCAAAAGATTCGGAATTCGATAAGCTAACAAACCCCAAACGACAAAACTCGAATACACATGACTGGAAGGCATCCCAAAGGCTTTTTCATCATACGCTTCTGGATAAGGGAAAGGACGCGGGCTCTCTAAATAAAATTTTGTCAATAAACCAAAAACTCCCGAAGTTAGTAGAGCTATAGCCAATTCAAAAGCTAGTTTGGGCCGGAGATAGGCGTATATAAAAGAGACCAAGCATAGAAAGAAAACTGATCCACCTATATAGTGAAAGAGAACAGAAAGTGGATAGAGGACGGAACCAAAGTAATGATCCCAATTGTGGATTAGGTCAAGAGTTTGGTCTGAAAACCAAAAAGAAGTTTGTGCTAAGATAATGACATTCATGATTTTCCCTCCAGAATCAAAATCCTACTTAATTTTAAAAAGTTTTATTTTGAACTAAGTAATGTTTCGATGTAACTCGAACAAAACCCAATCAATTTTTAAAATAGTAGATACATAATCTAAGAAAAAGTCGTTCAATTAATTATTAATCTACACAAAGCGAGATCTAAAGGGCTAAACTTAATTCCGATTGGAACACCCATTGGTCATTTATTTAAAATAGATAACCTCATTAAACGAAAGATGAAGTAAATATATTAACAAGATCCAATCTCAACGCCCAACAGACTGCTACTCTGATGGCAGTTGAGGCTTTTATTAGAACGGAAATCAACCATTAGTTGTTTAAGGATCTATTGCCAGTATTTTGTAAGTACTATCAGACTTCTCTAATTCTAAATATAAATTTAGCAAACCTTGCTATGAATTTTAATCTATTGATGAACGAATATCGTATAGGAGAGGTTTGTCACTTGATTGAAGGAAATCCAAAGCCAATTTTAATTTAGCCTTTAAGGCATTCAAAAAAGTTTACCCTAGTGAATAAGCAAAGCCCATTGGAAAAGGGTAAAGATTATATAATCCCCAAAACTTAATATAAAAGATGATGAGGAGTCTTTCTTTTTTAATTCTTTCCTTTAGGTTTTTTCTTAGAAACCGTGTAACCTAAAGTAAATGCCATTTTCCAGATCATCTCTAAATATTCTCCTGCGTTTGTAATGCTAGATTCTGTTTTGGAATCGGGTAATACAGCCTGTAAATGAAACTCATTGGTTCCAAACCGAACCACATCGGGAGTCATATGAATCCATGTATGCCAACCATATTCTCTGTGTTCTGGATAAAAGGTGAGTAATATGCCTGGTTCTTCTACCTTTGGCATTGTTGGAATTTGACTTTCTAATTTACGTCTGGCTGCCATATCCAACATCGAACGTGTCTCTGAATTTGGTTTTGTTTCTTCCCAATATTTTTGGATCAAATCATCGCCTTTTTTCCCAAACCATCGCAGGAGAAGTGGCAATCGTAGTCCTAAACTTTCGCTATAGATATTTGAATCGTATGATTCCTTATTTGTCATATCTAATCGATTTTTGATCACTTGCGAAATAATTTCAAAAGAAGATTCTCCATCTAACAAATAAAGTCGAGCTGCTAGTAAATCCTGCCACGCATACCATTCCGGACTTGGATTCTCCAATTGTGTTTTGATTGTAATTGAATCCATTTTTAAAACCTGATTCCATTTGATCGACTCAGGCTCCATAACTCTCATGAACTGTAATAGATAAGCTTTCCAAGAAGGAGCTACGTAAGGTAGATTGAAAATTTCTATAAAATATGGATACACAGCTCGACCCTGAATGAATAGGGCTTTGATGGCTTCCCATCGATCGTAAGAACCCGAATATTTATATTCATCCAAGGAATATCTAAGAGATTCAACAAGCCATGGGCCTCCATAACGCACTACATCCTCATCTATATATTGGTTTTTTCGAATCTTTTCGAATACATGTTGGATGCTGTACTTTTCTGGATGGAGGATTGCCTCAGGTAACATTGATTTGTTTTTAGCGAGTAAATTTGCATAATTATCGGAATCATCAAATTTAGGTGCCACTGCACCAGCGAGTGTTTCCCAAGCACTCCTAGCCTCAACTTCTATATAACTCCAAGAGTAATCTACCATAGGATTTGGATCAGCATAGATATGATACCAAAGATAATCTTTTAGTTTGATAATTTTTTTCTCTTTAATACAACGGATGATTCCATAAACTCGGATCTGATCTCCTTTGTTTCCGAGAATTCTCTCTGCAAATTTCAAATACTCTTTATTTTCTGGTTCTAAAAATAATAGACCTGCCACATAACATGCCTTTAGGTCGATCGCTATTCCAGGACCATTGGATTCATCAACTTCTGTGAAAAATTTGGAGAGTTCTAGTTTTGCTTTTTCTGGCTCCATTTTCGCCCAAGCAATGGCAGCTTCGGAGATGTTGATGATTAGACGTAATTCCAAATAGGAGCCCAAGCCCTTATCTCTTCCTTTGATTTGAAAACTCTTTTTTAAATAATCCCCGATGATTGGAATATGTTCATTTAAACCTAAATGAGCACATACAGCAAAAGCATTCCCAACACTCATTCCGAAATATTTAAAATGGTCGCGATACGTAAAAAGTTTTTTAATTAATTCAACGGAGACTTCATCTAAAGTTAAAATTCTTTCTTGCAAAGCTTCGTTTAAATGAGTGTAGGCGGTGAACATGTTGTTTAATGTAGGGCCTTCTTTTTGAACCTTTTGATTGATTTCTTTTACATTGTCAAGGGTCTCGAAAGTACGCCATGCAGCATCAGCTAATATGGATTTAGATTCTTCATGATCACTATTGATTAAAGCCTCTACAACGTATTCCATTCTCGGGTCATCTTGTTTGAGTTTATGCACTGCTTCCCTTAGAGAGATCATAGCTTTGTCATCATCCAACATTCCGATAGTTTTTGTGATGCCACAGAATGCTTTTTTATTGTCTGCATCATACTTCAGCCCTTGTTTAAAGGCAGCATTGATCACAGTAGAAAGTCGTTTTTCTAATTTTTCTGGATTATAAGGCCAAGTATTAAAAGCACTACGCATTCGTTCTCTAAAATAATCTTCAATGACTGCTTTTAGATTGGAATCTATTTTGGACATTTCCTTTAGAATGATATCATGTGCTGCCACATCCTCTGGATAATCATCTATCAATTGAAAAAGGTCTGAATCTGTTTTCATTCTAGATTCTAACTCTTTTTTAGATATGGTTTTGAGGGTCGATAATCCTAAACTATCGTTGTATAACTGGACGTTTTTTGGTTCAATGTGTTTTGGATCGGCATTATTGAATGTTTGGGTTCTAATTTTTTCTACTTTTTCAGATGGAATATTAAATAGAGTTTTTGAGGTTCCATTCAAATACCCGAGTATATGTTTGCAAAGTGCTGGGATAATTCTCCCTTTCGATTTATTTGCAAGTTTGATGGTCTCTCTACATGCATCGTCATTTTTGAGATAAAAGTGGTGGATGATCCAATAAGCAGCCAAGTTTGGATATTTTTTGATTTCTGGTTTTTCCTCTTCCCAAGTAGTATAAGAGGGCGCGTCTGCTAATATTTCGCTAAATGCATAGTCTGGGTCACCATAACTATGCCCGAGTAACCATGCTGATCTTTCAAACATATCCAATGAATTATGGTAGATAGGTTTGTTCTTATAAATTTTATTAGCTTCCTTTTCGAAGGATCGAATCAAGCTATCATCAATATTAGATATTAAAATTGGTTCTTTTTCTTTTTTGTCTAAATCTATTTCTTCAAATTCCTCATCTTCTTCGTCATCATAGGTTTCGTAAGTTTCATTTGTCCAGTTCTCTGCAATAAAATGACTGATCGAAAAATACAGCAAACTTTCTAAAACTCCGATTTCATGGTTGTAATAGTTTACTTCTATGGATTCCTTTTCATTTGGTAATAAATTAATCCAACAGGTATCACCACCACCATCAGAAGCAAAAGGATACGAACCATTGAATAAAAACATCAAACCACTATAGGTTCCAACTAACCAATTTAATACTTCTTCCGGATCTTTAATTTTTACTAATCTTTCTATAGAAGAAACTACATCGTCAAAACCGCCGTCTTCATCTTCTTCCAATTCGTCTTCATTGGCAGAGTGATAATCAATCATATTCCATACGTCGCTTACTTCATACATAATGGATTTATAAGCTTGTTTTAAATTTTCCCATTCTAAAATTTCTTTTCCAGGTTGGAAACCATACATGGATTCGAAGTCTTTTAAAAATCTTTGATCGAATTTGTTTTGTTGATTGGCCACATTTAAAAATTTATCTTTTAAGGATTGGAAAACCAACATCCTGTCCATGATGATTTCTTTTAGTTTCCCTGAGTAAAAATCTGCTTTTTGTAAGTTTGGTTTTGTGTTTTGTTTCATGACGCTAATTCTTGATTGATAATAAAAAATGATTCCGAATAGTGATTTCCGAAATTTTTAAACCAGATGTCTCCTGACTTGTCTTTTTCAAATCTTAGATCATTTAAATCAGGGGTGATTTTACGATACAAGGGGTGTTCTGCTTAAGATTAGTGTATCTAAATTAAAATTTAATATTTGATAAGGTGCGGAATTTGTTAATTTTCGAGCAGGTAGGTTAAAAAACTTTCCCTCATTGAAATAACTCACCAATTTCAAAGTCTCGAGTGAAACGGTATCCGGATTGGAGTATAAAGAGTTATCGCTAGGAGAAAATCCTATCGGGAATTCATAAAGAATACTTTCTACTCCATCATTTTTATCGGGTATAGGACTTTGGCTCCAAGAACCGATCCATAGATTCTCCAAATAATCTCGTTCGAACAAAATTCTTTCGAATCCCGTAATGATAGAATCTCTTTGTAGGTTTTTAGTTACGTTGATTTTGATCTCTTGCATCTTGTTTCTTGGAAACTTTCAACGAAAGTTGAGAACTATACATCTTTATGCAATTTATTTTTTATTTAAGTGATTTTGAATTCAAACACCATGAATATTGCTACAAGAAAAGGTGTTTCGTTTTAAAATCCACATAGCGTATATTTGGATTTTTGAATAAGGTAAGTCTCATAGAATTCTCTACGACAGACTTTGAAATTAATTAGGTTTATTTGAGAAACAATTCTTCCGTAATTGTTATTATGTGGCGTTCCAGGTGAACGCTTTTTCTTAAAACAATAGAATGCTGAATTCTTGAAAAAAACAGATAAACTAATTATAGAAAGCGAAGAGGATTCGTACTGCAACCAGATAGATTTACTAAAAATGGTCTATCTAATATGAGTGCAGGATGTTTTAAGGAAATTAGAAATAAAAATATCTAATTTTGCCTATTGTGGATATGTGTAAACAAGTTACGAAAATCAGATCTGATAGATTTCTCCCTAATCCAGGCAAAATCTTTAACTTTTACCAGAAATTGTGACACTTTTAGAGTTAGTCTCACGCCTATTTGTTTGAAAAAAAACAACTCAAAAACAATTTTCAAGAGTATTACAAAGGAAGTGATGGAGACGATCCAGTCGTGCAGCGTATTCACTCCAATCGGATGGATTTAAATCTGGATTTAGCGGAGAATTGAAACATAGAGATTACATCGGGACTTGGTTCAGTATCTTGGAAAACAATTCACAAGCGATTGTTAAAGCAGGATATCTTGCCATGGAAGCGAGGAAGGAGGTGAGTTAAGTCCCTACATTAATCTTTTCCAATGGTTGGGAAGATATAAAATACTAAGCTACTTTAAACGAGCGAAGAATAATTCATGTAAATTTACGGAATAGGAAGAAGGTAAGTAATATTCCTATTTTTGAGGAAAATTGAATTTTCGTAATATAATTCCTTGTTCGGTGGCAATTTGATTGAATTTTGTACAATATTTAAAAAGTTTTAAATAAGTTTTAATAATTTTAAAATTTTTTATCAAAATATTAAAATTATTTATTGTTAGATTGAAATCTATTAACTTGGAACATAAATTAAATCTTATATTATAACCCTCCTGCGCTCTTTCCACTTTTTAGATAAGATTTCCTTAATATTAAGAAAATTTGTTGATCTGATTATCAAATAATTGAACAACTGTTTTGTTTTGCTCATGGGACTGAGGGGGCGAAGCTATGCTCTGTGATTACAGAATTCACGGGTACATAGCGGTATTTCTGACGGATTTAGGCATTTCGTTTGGATTTTTTGGTTTTCAGACTGAATAAGGTATTGACTTCAATTTCTGGATATTGTTAGAATTGAATTACAACATTAACAATTGTTATGCGACATAATCTATATTATCGGAAGAAAAATATGAAGTATTCATAGAAAAAATTAGATTCTTTTCGCTGGTTATCGATTAGCACAATCCTATAAGTAAATGAGTTATGAAGTCGTCTAAAATCTGCTGACAAGTTGATTTAGGTTATCTGATTCGCTATGCTGGGTAGGATCATCTCTGGCTAACTTTGGTAAGAAATTTATGTTAGGCACATTTCAAAATAAAATTAAAAGGAAAAAATGGATACAACACTTACATCAGCAGCAATCGCAACTATTATATCAGCATTAACCTCGGCAGCAATTTCTCTATATATTGCTTCTAAGAATAATAAAAAGTATTTGGATGATCAGTTAGACGCAATTTTGAAAATTGCTGTCCAATATCCTTATCTTGAAAACCGATCATTTACAAAAACATGGTCTAGTAAAATAGATCAAAATGATGAAAAATATCTAAGATATGATGCATATTGTACACTACTTTTTAATTATCTTGAAAGATTATGCAAGTATTATGATTTTAATTTAGAGAAAGTAAATTCTCACATCTCAATAAAAGAATGGGTAAGACTACATAAAGAATATTGGAATGATCCACTAGAAATATTTGAGAATATCGATACTTACGACAAAAAATTTAGATCATTAATAGAAGAATTTTTAAATGGGAGAAATTAAAATGATCCGAAAGGCACTTTTGCTGGGAAATACACGAGGATTGGAAGGCGTAAAAGTTGACATTAAGGATTTTAGTGATTTTCTGAAATCTGACTTTGGTGGTGGCTGGTTACCAAATGAATTGGAAATTAAATATAACATAAATAAAGCTGAATTGCTCTCAATACTATCATCTTTAAAAGTAGATCCTCCCGATTTATTGATAATTCTTTTTAGTGGTCATGGTGGGCAGGAGAGAAAGACAATTTTGGAATTAAATTCTTATGGAGAAACAATTGAGGAAAATCAATTACGAAATATAGGTATTCGACAAATCAATATTTATGACTGCTGTCGAAGTTATCCAGAAAACTATCAAGAAAATGTAAATGTTTATAATGTATACAAAAGTATTTATTCTGAGGATAGAAGAAAAACTATTAGACATCTTTATGAAAAAAGAATCCTCCAGTCAGCAAAAAATCAACAAATTCTCCTTTATTCATGCAGAATAGGTGAGAAATCTTATGATACTCCGAACGGTGCAGTTTACTTGAATAATTTTCTAAAAGCTGCAAAAAATTTATTAGCAAAGGAAAAGCTTGTTATTGAAGCACATCAAGAAGCAATCGAACCTACTAGAAATTATTCAAAGAAAGAATTTAACGCTGAACAAAACCCTCAATCAATTGTTCCAAAATTATTAACAAACCAACAACTAATAATATCAATCAACCCAAATCAAATTAATTAAATCAGCGTATAATATCAACACTTTGGCTTTTTGGCACTACCCTTACCGTCACAAGTGACTTGCTCAGGTTTTGACGTCTCGTATCCGAGGAACGTGGTCAGCATAATTTGTTAAGTCTAGTATATGATCGCTTACTACTCAAACAAAAAGGAAAGAAAACAATGAACTTAGTATATACAGAATTTTTAAATATAAACATTAATGAAAAATTTTTCGATAGCTTGCGAACCGACTATAAAGAATTCGATAAATGGTTTTTAAAAAAGCAAAACGAAAAGGCTTACATTTTTAGAGAAAACTCTGAATTGCAAGGTTTTCTTTATCTAAAAATTGAAAATTCAGAAGTTAATGATGTCGAACCAAAATTGCCCGCAAATAAAAGGTTAAAAATTGGAACGATGAAAATTGACGCACATGGAACAAGGCTTGGAGAGCGTTTTTTAAAAAAAGCAATAGATTATGCAGTGCGAGAAAAAGTTAACGAGATATACGTAACTGTATTTCCCAAGCATAAGGCTTTAATTTTATTATTTGAAGAATATGGATTTGAAAAAGTTGGAGTTAAGAAAACCTCAAATGGAGAGGAATTAGTCCTTTTAAAATCATTTTCAAAATTAAAAAATAATCTACTTTTAGATTATCCAATCATAAATGCAAAAAAAAATCGTAAATATCTACTTTCAATTTATCCGAAGTGGCATACTGAATTATTCCCTGATTCAATTTTAAATACTGAAAGCATAGATATAATTGAAGATATCTCCCATACAAATAGCATTCATAAGATATACTTAACATCTATGAAAATTGGAAGTGTGAAACGTGGTGATATTATCGTAATTTATCGAACAAAGGATGACAACGGACCAGCATGGTACCGTTCAGTAGCAACTAGTATTTGTGTAGTAGAAGACGTAAAACTCTCTAGAACTTTTACGATACAAAAATTTCTAGAATTAGGTGCAAAATACAGTGTTTTCGATGAACAAGAACTACGGAAGTGGCATGCGAGGGAAGGTAGTTTTGTCATCACCATGACCTATAATGCTGCCATGTCGAAAAGGCTTACAATGCAGACTCTCGTGGAAAAAATTGGATTAGATAAAGAAGAATACTGGGGATTTCGAGAATTAACCGATAATCAATTTAAATCAATCGTAAAATTGGGTGGCATTAATGAAGATTTTATTGTCTATTAAACCAGAATTTGTAGAAAAAATCTTTAATGGTGAAAAGAAATTTGAATATAGAAAACGTGGGATGAAAAATCCCAAATTTACCAAAGTAGTTGTCTATTCTACTATGCCCGTCGGAAAACTTATTGGTGAATTCGAAATAGAGAAGGTATTATCGGGATCACCCGAAGAAATCTGGGAAAAAACCTCTGAATATAGCGGTATTCAAAAAGTATTTTTTGATAATTATTACTGCAACACTGATTCTGCTATAGCTTTAAAAATTAAAAATGTTGTCCAATACAAAAAGCCGAAAGAACCTAAAGCTGTTTTTAAAAATTTCAAAGCGCCTCAATCATTCAGCTACGTAAATATTTGACTTGAATAAGTGCTAGAATCTACATATGTGTTTTTGATTGTCAGTGTCATAAAGGATTACGTCTCTAACTTCCCCAGCGCAATTGTAATGCGCCAGTCTTTATGGTCAATTTCGGGATTTATGTTCAGCCTAAGTATGCTATCTAGTTAGTTAAGGTGGAATTTATTAGGTTATTTATTCTCTATCTAGAATATTCCAGAAGTCATTCATTCCTACTAGGATACACCATTCGAATCTATGCAATCTTTTGGTGAGACATATTGTTTGACCGAATTCAGTTATAATTACCCTACTAGAATGGGGCTCATAAACGTATGTATAGGGACATGGCTCGGGAATTACAAAATGAGATCATGGGAAACAACACCCACTTTCAAAAACTCTTTGACAAGTTGAGAATCGATTTTAACAGAATCAGGCCACACGAAGCTCTCAACATGAAGATTCCGGAACAAGTTTATGATCTGTTAAATCATTTGATCCGAATACTGATTTACTCATCTCATATCTTTGTGGGTTCAAGCAAAGGCATGTGAACAACAGAGCTTACATCGATTTCAATGAACATCTCATCATGGTTGGTAATACATTTAACGGATTCAATGTGGGGATCAAAAGAGAAAACGATTCCGTTTCCATTTGGTTCGGTTCTAATAAGTTAGATCTCATCGATCAAAATTTATTCTTAATAATTTTCCATCCTGACTCATACAAAGTTCATAAACCAATAAAGTTAACCAAAAAGTGTTACCCTTCTACGGATACCTAACCGTTACCCATATCCTGAAGTCATATCATAAAAATTCCTAAAGTATAATATATGCAAACAATTACGCTTTATCTAATTAAAGAAAATTTCTTAAATAAGCCGAGATATGAAATAAATGGTCTTCACTGTAAAGAAAACGCTAATAGCATTTTTAACGATGGGGTTATTTTTGAGGAAAACAAATTAATTAATAAATACCTACAAGATCGAGGAACTAGTGCTAAAAGAATTACCAAAGCTGATTCAGAATATGAAATTTACTTCAGAGAAACAGACAACCATCACCCTTGGTGGAAAAGTTTCTGGAAAATTCAGAATTCACTACAAAACAAATCCACAGACGTAATAGTCATAATATCTCACTTAAATCGAATCTTTATTGTAGCACATGGACATGGAAGATTCCTAATTAATCCGTTAGCTTTAGAAGTTGATTTTGGGTTAAAAGCAGCTTTAAATGCCATAGATTCTACTAAAATAAGGTCAACAGGTCTTTTTACACCTTCCGATATTGGAATGAGGACAAAAAAACAAACTGGGCGAGATACAAAAATCGAACAGTATGAAATAAATATCTTTAACTCTTTATTAAAGGATATTGCTGGCCAGGTAAAAAGTGAATATCATGAACTATTTAGAAATATAGATGGAGCTGACTGTTTAAAATTTAATTACTCTGGCAATGCAGATTCCCTCCTACTCACCCTATCAGATCTAAAATTATTATACGAATCTAAAAAATATCAAAAATCAGGATTCAAGTGGATCGACAATTTCAGAGAAATACGTGACAAAGATATTATTAAGATATTAGATAATTCACTAATTTCATCAATTAAGAAAAAAAATAACTCAATAACCTTAAGCTACCCGGCAATCTTACCATCCACAATAGAACCAGCTTTTAAATATTCAGGCTTTGGAAAGCCAAAAAAAAAGGAAGGCTATTTTAGAGGACTAGATATAGAAAAACAATTCTATCAGAAAATAGAACCAATGATAAATACTCTCGAAATAGATAATTTGAAATCTCAGCAGTTGATTCTATTGGATGAGGAGACCAAGGAAGAAATTGATTCATATAAAATATATCAATGCCTATACTCAGAAGTAACACTTGCCTCAAATCGATATTTTCTTGAAAAAGGTGTATGGTATCGTGTAGATAGCAATTTTCTCAGAGAGATCGACAAAAATTTATCCAGTATCCCTATTTGGGAAAAAACTATTCAATATAACGAAGAAAAAATAACTAAAAAATCGCAATCTCAAGGGAAACACAAAGAATATATATTCAATCTCGAATTTTGCAATTATCTGAACAAAAATGGAAAAGCAGAATTACTTGATGTAAAACTTATACCTTTTAGAAATTCTACTATTGAAATCTGCGACGTAATATTTCTTTTTGAAGATAAGTATCATTTATTTCATAACAAAAAAAAATACAGTTCCAGTTCATTAAGTCATTTGTTTAGTCAAGGAAACACTTCAGCAGAATTATTATTAGAAGAAACTTTCCGAAAAGAAGCAAATAAAAAAATTAATTCTTCTAGTTTGAAATTTCCAGAAGGAAACCAAAAATTTAATCGCGAAAATTACATTATTATATATGGAATAATTTCGAAAAAAAATAGTTCTGGTGAATTTAATTTACCCTTATTTAGTAAAATCAATTTAGATTTATTTGCTAGAAATTTAAAAAAACTAAACTACACGCTAATGCTATCTTACTTTGAAATAATTGATAAATAAAGTAAAACGGTGTATAACAGAGAGTAAATGCTGTGCTTCGGCACTCTCGGCCTTGTTTGGTCTGCGTGACATTGTCCTCCATCACACTTTCTTGCGTCTTGACGCAAGAAAGTGCATCAACGCTAACGCCTCTTCTAAGAGCTCAACTATGGACAACCTCGGTTAGCTAGTTCGTTATGCGAAATGAGAAAATTTAAAAATATGAAAAAAAACAAAACTAAGCTTCGATTGGATAGAATAAATTTAAAAAAGAAAAGCAAAGCTATTCGCAAATCTAACATTCGAAGGCATCGAAAACTTTTTAAGTCACAAACGAAAAAGATTGAGGAGTTTATCTATAAACTGAGACGTAATAGAAAGTTTGTCCTAATAAGTCTTCATAACAGGTATAAGTATACGTCTGATCCATTTCACATCAATGTTAATAAACAATTTGGAGTAGAAAAAAATGAAATTATAGACGAATACCTTGATCTTGCTGAAAAATGCATTGATTTTGATTCTTCGGAACTTAATATACATTTGGCAGATTGTGAGAGAATTTGGCCTAGTGCTGTAACTCTCCTTTGCTCTTTGCAAGAGTGGATTGAATTTGGAACGAAAAACAATGGTTTACCCGTGCCAAAAATTAGGTCATTAGATTCTAATCATTCTTCAGTAAATTCTTATTTAACTCATTGCGGATTCCATGACTATGTAGGCAGAGGAAGCAAGCCTAGTTCAGTTAAATATGATGATAATAATGTCGTACACATTAGAAGAGAAAAAAATAAAGAAAACTTGGAAGAAAGAGAGGATCAAATCGTAAAATTAGTAACATCACATACGAAGTTCACGCCAAATGAAATTGAAGAATTCTATGCAATTGTATTGACTGAAATATTTCTTAATGTCCAAGAACACGGGGTGACTTGTAACGATCAAGGTTGGTGGATTCTAGCGCAGTATCATCCTCAACATAAAATAATTTCTTTGAATGTCGCTGATAATGGTATCGGATTTAGACTTAGCTTGACTACTGGGCCACAACAACAAGAAATTATATCAGAAATAGACAATCTCCCAGAAAATGATCACAAATTTATTTTACATGCAATGAAAGAAAATATTAGCGGTGCATACAATGCTTCCTCAAAAAATGGAATACTATTCAAAAATTATATTCGAGGGGCAAGACGAGGAAATGGCCTAGAACGAATTAAAGAAACTTGTAACAAACTTAAAATCGAATTTTCGATATTATCCCACTTTGGATATGTATTCTTTGACAAGAATGGTATTTTGATAAACTCTGGCTCAAGGATGAATCGTATTTTCGGTGGCACCTTATATCACTTCAATATACCAGTAGAAAGATACACTTTATGATAAACATTGATGTAGGAAATGATTTCTATTTTAGATTAGCGAATCGAAATAAATTTCAAGGAGATGGTAAGTATACAGCTGAAGAATTCCGAAAAAAATATTTAATTGATCTTGAAAATGAGGATTTTTGGAAAGAATCAACTATATATATTACTCTGGACTTTAAAAATGTTAAAAAAATCGGTCCATCTTTTGCAAATGAAGCTTTTGCTTACTTTATGAAATTTACAGATCCAAAATCTTTTCTAAAACGAGTTTCATTCAAAAATTGCTCAGAGGTTCAATTAATGATAATCAGCAAGGAGTTAAATTCGGGATATTCAAAGTGATTTTTTCTTTAATTTTTCTAAATATCGTTTATTTCTTTGTACTTTATGTTTTTGTTCCATATTTCTGTTTTAGCATTAGAGAAAAGTTAATTGCATATTATCAGATATTAAACTTCTTTACAATTTTTTTCAATACAAGTATAGGCGTATGGTTAGGTGCATATTACTTTTCAAACAAAAAGGAGTTTGATTTAGGCGAAAAAAAGAAAGATAAACGGAATAAAATTGTTAATACGTTAATCGAAGAACTTAAAACTCTAGATGAACAGGCAAATAAAATATTCTATTTAAATATTAAAACACAGACTGAATTAGATTTATCCAGAACCATTATTCAAAATTGTTTTGAATTTTTTATTGCCTGCATCGAAAATTTAAATGATATATTGGAATTTTCAAATTCAGAAATCAGATCTATCATTGAGTTCTATTCCTTTGCTGATAATTCAAAAGTCGTATCTCTTTTATCAATTAATCTTCTCAAAAAGTCAAAAATGAAAAATGAACAGCGAGATATTTTTGCGGAACAAATAAAGATAACTCGATCAATTTTCCTCAAAAAATATTAAGACTTGCCTCGTATATCTGCCGCTAACCACTTATCTTCGGAACTTCGCCCTCGCTCCTCCTAAGGCACAAAGACTTGTGTCACTTTTTTTGCCTGCGCAAGCGGTTTGTCATCCCTAACGCTTCCTTCAGGTGTTCGCTCTCAGTCTACATCGTTTAGTTAGTTATGTTATGCGACATGTCTCAACATTATGATTTAATCATAATCGCAAATCCAACAATATTTTCTTCTTGAATTTTACATAAGTGATTTAATCAATAACCAATGATAAGAGTAAACAGTATTAGAATTGTAAATGTAGGACCAATTAAAGATATTAAATTAAATTTTGATAATTCCTTCAATATCATCTGCGGACAAAATGGTATAGGCAAAACAACAATACTCAATTGCCTTGCTCAATCTTTTTCTGCTAGCAATCTTACTCTTAAAAAAAAAGCAGGAACAGAAAATGGTTTTTGGGATATTGATGTAAATATAGATGGAACAAAATATGAAAATAATATTAGTATAAATGCATTTCATCCAAATGATAATAATAATTTATATAAGATACTTTTTTACGAAAGTTCAAAAGAGGTAATTGTATTCAAAACACATCGAGATATCGATTACATAAAACTTAATTCGTTATCAAATGATCCAATAAAAAATATTGGTACCTTTGCTCAAGAAACTTTGAGTGGATCGCTTTCCGACGATTTAAAAAATTGGTTTGTAAACAGATATCTATTCTCTGCACAAAGTGGAGCATTGGACGAGAATCAATTAAAAAACTTTGAATTAGCTAAGCAGTGTTTTACTTTTTTAAATCCTAAAATTTCCTTCTGTAAGGTAAGTCCAAATTCATTCGATATTTTACTTAATGACAATAACGATGAAATATATTTTGAATATTTGTCTTCTGGTTATAAATCATGTATAGCGCTCTTACTAGGCCTTATAAAAGAAATTGAATTCAGGCACAAAAATCCCACCAAGTATATTATGAACTTTGATGGAATTGTATTTATTGATGAAATAGACTTGCATTTACACCCAGAATGGCAAGCAACAATTTATCAAATCTTAAAACATATTCTTCCAAAGGCGCAAATTTTTACGTCCACACATAGCCCGCATATAATACAAATCGCCAATCCAAAAGAAATAATCGCATTAACGCTCAATGAAAATTTGGAGATAATATCAAATTCATTAATAAATTCTGAGTTTGGATGTCAAGGTTGGACAATAGAAGAAATCTTGACAGGTGTAATGGGGATGACCGAAACAAGAACTGAACAATACCGAGAAATTATGGAAAAATTTAATTCAGCATTAGAAAATGACGATTATTCAGGTGCAAAATTAAACTTTGATGTTATTGAAAGAATGCTTCATCCCGAAAATGCCTTAAAAAAAATTTTCAAAATTCAGTTAGCTGGAATGAGAAAAAATGATTAAAATTAATAGAACGCCAAAACCTCCAGAACTAACGGAATTATTACAAACAGAACTTACCCAAGAATTTATCTTAACGAATAAATCCGTCTGGAATATAGATTTTTTAAAAAATAAACTTTTAGATTACTCAAACAATAAATGCTGTTATTGCGAAGCAAATATAAAAGAAGAGAGCAAATATCTAGAAGTTGACCATTTTCATCCTAAGGAAAAGTATAAAAATGAAGTTTTAGAATGGAACAACCTACTTCCTTCATGTAAAAAATGTAACGGAACAAAGAAGGATCACGATACAATAATGGAACCAATTATTGATCCAACGTGCATAGATCCTAAATTGCACCTCAAATATTGGTGCTACAGAATAAAAGGGAAAGATGAATTTGGAAAGCTCACGATTTCAGTGTTGGACTTAAACAATTCCGAAAGGCTTGTAAAGAAAAGGTTTGAGATAGGAAATGCAATCCAACAAAAATTAGAAGAATTGAACGAATTAACTAGCGAATTTATATCCGGACTTCAAGCAAATACTAGGAGAAGAAACAGGATTTTGAATGGGTTGAAGGATTTAATGAAAGAAGGATTGCCAAATTCTATTTACTCTGCGACAACAGCAGCTATTATTTTAACAGATAAGGAATTCATCGATCTTAAAGAAAATTTAAAAATGTTGAGTCTATGGGATGGTGAATTAAACCAATTGGAAATTGATATCTCTAATATAGCCTTTGAGGTATTAGTTTAATCTGAACAAGTGAACAATAGTGATAATGTCTTAACTTATTAAAGATTTGGCCTGACTTAATCTCTTAAATCAAAAATATAAGATCTGGGTTAATTAGTCTATTCCCAAAGCTTCGGTACGAGGTCTTAGTTAAACTGCGAAACATTGGCTTCTTCACTCCGATTACTTTAGCAAGAATATTCCATTTCTTAACATCCCGTTGATATCAGAGCTAGCTTAAGTCAGTTACTCTAATTCGTTATAAGTAATTTGAAAAAAATATCCAGGAAAAATAGAATGCCTCTTTCCCAAAATGATCTTCTTTTAAACTCACTTTCTTATTATAAATCTTTAAACGAAAGGGTAGAACTAAATAAAACGAAATATTTTAAAAAGAAATCTGCCTTTCTGTGTCATAGCCACAAAGATGAAGCACTTGTCAAAGGCTTAATTGTTTGCTTAAAAGATAATGGAATTGACTTATATGTGGATTGGTTGGATCAAACGCTTCCCAATAGTCCGAACGTTTTTACTGCTCAGAAGATACAGAGAAGAATACTTGAGTGCGATCTATTTTTATTTTTAGCGACCCAGAATTCAATGAATTCACGTTGGTGTCCTTGGGAAATTGGATATGCAGATGCAAGCGTTAGAGACGTTTTAATAATTCCTACATCTACAACGAACGAAACTTATGGAAATGAATATTTAGAATTATACGAGAGCATTGATTTAAAATATTTAGAAAACAAATATAACTTAACTGTATATAATCCAAACTCTAATTATGAAATTTTATTAATAGAAAAAATAAAACAAATTTAGGTCAAGAATAGAAATCTTTCTAAAGAAATTTATTTAATTTAAAAAATATATAAAATATTCCATTATTAATTATCACAGGATCGCGGAAGTTCATATTTGTTTTTTGGTATAAGCAGACAAAAATATAAATGCACTCAATCTCATTTTGATCCTTCATTAGAATTTTTTAATTTAGTTTTTTTATCGACTATTGGAGAAAAATATTTGAGTCATTTGACTGTTTTATTCTAAAAAGATATAATACCTCATATTGATTTTGTAAAATCGGTTTACTGAATAAGCTGATTCTATGTCTAAAACAATGATGTCACTTATTTTAATAGCATACTATTTGCTGATATAATTATAACCCGTTCTTATAAGTATAAGACTTTGTAGATAAATGACAATTCGATGTGAGATCGCTAGGTTTCTGTCACTCGCTTGTATATGCAAGCGAGTGACAGAAACCTAGCGATCAATTCCGGAATTCAGGGTCAATATAATTCGGTTAGTCGAGTTTGTTTTCATATTGGTAAAACATTATTGGAAATTATTAAAAAGAATAAAGTAGGGAAAAATTGAAATTTGAAATAGGGATAGAATCATTTATAAATAACTACTTAAAGGCTTTAAAAGAGAAAAATGCTGTTGTATTCATTGGGGCAGGTATGTCAGTATCCCAAGGTTTTTTCGATTGGAAAAGGTTATTAAAACCAATTGCCGACAAACTGGGACTTGATATTGAGGAGGAACAACATGACCTAACTTCATTAGCACAATTTTTTGTTGACGATCATGGAGGAATTAGAGGTGAGCTTGACCAAATTATCGTTGAAGAATATGGCAAAACAACGATGTCTGTTTCTGAAAACCATAGAATTTTAGCTCGGCTTCCGATTCAAATTTATTGGACTACCAACTATGATCGTCTTATAGAAAAGGCACTTTTAGAACAAGGGAAAACTCCTGACATTAAAAAAGCTCAATCAGATTTGACTGTAAATCTTCCAAAACGAGATGCGATTATTTACAAAATGCATGGTGACATTGAAACTGTATCTGAAACAGTACTTACAAAGCATGAGTATGAAGATTATAATAAAAATAGAGAATTGTTTAGTAATGCTTTCAAAAGCGACTATGTTTCCAGAACATTTCTTTTTATCGGCTTTAGCTTCACTGACCCGAACCTAGATTATTTAATAAGCCGTATAAGGACTACTTTAGGTCAAAACATAAAACCAGACTATTATTTTATTAAGAAAGAAACAATCACAAGAGCACAACGAAGACAAGAGCTAAAGGTAAATTCTTTAAAGAAATATGGTCTAAATCCATTATGGATAAATGACTATTCTGAAATAACTTCTATTCTTAAAGAAATAGAATCAAGATTCCTACGAACGACAATTTTGATTTCAGGTAGTGCCGACGATTATGGAAGTTTTGGCGAGAAAAGAGCAATAGAACTTTTACATGATTTAAGCAAAAATCTTTCCCATAATTCATATAAAATTCTGACAGGCTTTGGCTGGGGAGTTGGGAGCGCAGTGATTAACGGGGTTTTAGATAATATGCAAACTGAAGGAAATCAGAATATTGACAATTATCTAATTATGAGACCTTTCCCACAATTTGAAACTAAAGGTAAAAATCTTAAAGAGCTATGGAAAGATTATCGAAAAAAATTCATACCATTAGCAGGTATCGCAATATTCGTATTTGGTAACAGAAAGAACAAAACAACCGGTGTCCTTGAGGAAGCAACTGGAGTTATTGATGAGTTTAACATTGCATTCGAGAGTGGTCTTTTATTGGTTCCAATTGGTGCTACAGGTTATGTATCTGAATCTCTTTGGTCTAAAGTCATTAGTTCCTTCAAAGACTACTACCCAAATCATGACTATTTATTAGATGATTTTAAAACTCTTGGTGATTCTCGGATTGAAAACTCAGTGATAATTCAAACTGTAATAAAAATAATCAACAAATTAAATCTAAGACAATAAACCAACAAAAAGGAAAATTTAAATGGCAACGAAAAGGAAAGTTTTTTACAGTTTTCACTACGACAATGATGTCTTTAGAGTTCAACAGATTAGAAATATGGGTGCAATTGAAGGTGACGAACCAGTTTCTAAAAACGATTGGGAAACATTACAGAAAGGCGGTAGTAAAGCCATTGAAAAATGGATTGAAGACAATATGTCCGGCAAGAGCTGTGTGGTAGTTCTTGTAGGTGAAGATACTTACAAAAGACCTTGGGTAATACATGAAATTACTAAAGCTTGGAATGACGGTAAGGGACTTGTTGGAATTTATATTCATAATTTAAAAGACCCTAAAACTGGAACGTGTTCTAAAGGAACTAATCCATTTGAACAGATTGGACTAAGAAACGGTAAAAAACTATCTGATTATGTAAAATGTGTCAATCCCAAAAGCACAGATGCCTATAATGATATAAAAGCAAATCTTGCTGACTGGGTGGAAGATGCTATTAATAGCCGAAAATAGCAAGGACGCATAACAGCAGATAAGCCTACGAATCTAACTTCAAGTTGGGGAAACTTAAGTAAGCCAAATTTGTTAAGAGTCAAGAATAAAAAATAAATCCAAAATGACATATATGAAAATATTTCTAACAGCAATTTTTCTTCTTTTGTTATTCAACTGCCAAAAAGAAAAAGAAGCAATTTTCGGCAAATCGAAAGAAACTAAAGAAAAAGAAAGCAGATGTGATCCCGTGGCCACTTTCTTTGTCTGCGAAGTAATAAATCTTCAACTTTGTATAAATAGTGGCACATCTGAAAACGATTGCTCTTCGAGGAAAGGTGCATGCTATATTCAAAGAGCAAATCTTTGTAACGGGACAACTACCTTTTAATAGGCAAAAATATAAATAAAATACTAGAAATATTCCAATTACAGAAGATCGAACTAAAGTTTCCCTTTAGTACCTATACCACATTGCACATTATAAGGTAAATGTTCGCTACAAACGGTAAATACCATTCCTAAGAATTTATGCAAAGAAATCGTTCCAGTCAACATTGTAAAAGCTAGTTCGATATTCACATTGTATTAATTTCACTATTTTTATATCTTATCTCAAAAAATTTACTTTTAGCCGTTCAGTAGCTATAAGCAAATAAATATAATTCATTAAATTTAACTATTCTGTAGTTAATGGGGCGAAGCTTTACCTTCAAATTTTTTTAATTTATTTCCCAAACAAATTTCCAATCGTATAATTTCTTTGCAATAGGCTAACTTTTAAGCTCTTTCTTGAAGAAAAAACAAGACAATTTTAATTTGTCTTGTTTCTTGATACTTTCCCAAAAAGTTCTTATTTTAAATTCAATTTGCTTAAGTTTTGATTGAAATTGAAATTTCCAATGAGTAAAAAATTAATCTCAGATGAAAACTATCTGCAAGTCTATTTTGACTATTAGATACTCGGTAACAGGTGCGATCATATGAACTTATTTTTTGCTAATCCATTGATATACGAGGCAGTGGATTTTAATTAAAATGATTAGGAATTTTCGTTATTTTTAATTTCAAAAGGAATGTTGAGCTTAATACAAAGTAATAAAATGTGTTCTAGGGAACAATTTGTATCTTCGTTTGTTATTATTTTGTGAATTTGCGATTTGGATATTCCTGTGATAAATTCAAGTTCTCTCAGAGAGTTTCTTTCTTCCTTGATTTTACTCTGAAGTTTTCGAATTAAGCCTAATTTAGTCTTGGTAATATCCATTTGTCTATTTGATTCAAAGTTTGAATTCGATTTTGCCAACTTTTTATATAGTATGTTATATTTAACAAACTTATTTTTTAAAAATTATACTTTGATCATATGAACTTCAATGAAGATATCCTTACAATCCCTTGATAATTATTTGAAAATCACCATGCCCTACTCTTGATCTTTCAGTTTTTATTATTTGAAGTATACTAGTATATCTCAACTTATTTACCATATCAAATCTATTGGAATCTAATTGTTTTATTTTTTTAATTTTATTTAAAGTTTGCTTCTTTGTATCTCCAATTCGTTTTTCTTTACTTGTTTTGTAATAAATTTTCATTCTTTCTTCGTTAACAATATTTAATTTTAAAGTTGAAATCTCCTTCTCTTTTTTGATTTTTTTGCGCGATTTACGATAACTTTCTTTATTTATTAATTCTATAAATTTTTCTTTGATATTTTCAACTTTGAAATCAGGTCTTTCGAAAGGGAAAATTTGATTCAAAAAGTTTAATAAAATGTTTTCTTCTGATTTTTTACAAAGAATCGCATCATGAATATTTAAATAGAAGAAATCTGGATTTCTTCGTTTTATAAGTTTTGAAAATTTTCGAAGCATGTAATTTGATTCATATACTACCAAATTTTTTTGTAAGTCACTTCCTGGAGTTTTTGTAATAAAATTATGAATAAATGGAAAATTCGATTTCATTTCATAATATGCTCCATGAATATGAAATGAGGTATAATAATTACCATTCTTATTTACTTTTCTATAATTTTCTGGATTTGTATATAAATAAGAGATTAATCTTTTTTTGATTTGATCTCTTGTCATTGGGAAATCATAATTTTTCTTTTTTGCTTCTTCTAAAAAAAATTCATAAAGATTTCTATTCAATACTAATTCTTTATATCTCTGCAACTCTGCCTTTGGCGCACCGATTTTAAAATCAATGAGATTAGATAAATGTAAATACAAGAAATAAAAATGGGCACTTGACATGTCAATTTCACTTACTTCCTCTCCATCTGCTAATAGCAAAAACCTTAATTCCTTTTTTAACTTCGAGACGAAGTGATACATCCGCTCTCCTTCATATCTTTTTGTAATTCTACTCTCTCCTTGCGAAAAGGATTGAATTAATTCGTTATAAAGTTTATTTTCAGCGGAATTTGGATAATTTTTAATTTTATTCTTAAAAATTTCGTGATAATGATCATCGCGAATTGAAAGTCGTCCCAAATTTTCTTTATTTGAGTTTATCTCAGGCAAGTCACTAAAAACAAACTTTTTTTTCATTGTAGTTCTGATGCTATTGTCTACGTACATCTTTACCTTTTTATTTGAAAAATTATTCATACCTTTGATAAAAAACCTTTTAGATTCCCGACCAACTATATAAGTATTACCTCGAAATAGTATGCCATTTTTCTCTAAGAATTTTAATTTTTCTAAATAGTTGTTACCAAGTTTACTTTTAATATACGTCGAGTGTAAATATTCCTTCTCTTCATTGAGCAAATGCTCGTATGCATTCGAAAGAAATAGCGTATACTCTTCTATTTCACTTCTAGTTATTTCTAGTTTTTTTACCAATTGACGAATATCAAAGTAAACATTTACTCTTTTCTTTTTTACCTTCTCCATTTTCACACTCCTCCGTAAAATAGAACTATTACAGTTTTTACGAAAATTAGCACAATTAGAAAAGTGTCGTTTTGAAATTGGTTTTTTCCTTCAAATACAGCAAAAACTGCGTTTTTTAAAGGAAACATATATATATGGGCCGTTTACGGCACCTTATTTGCTTTTATTTGCATGCTTGCACAGAATAGAAACCTTACATTCTCTTCCATATTCAACAATTTTGATTCAATCTTTGTATTAATTAAAAAGAATTAGAAATTACTACTAAAGATTTCTAACCCGATTCAGAAAAATATTTTGAAGGGATATAATAGTTTAGTATTTCAGAAGGAGAATTAAATGAAAACTACAACTCAAATTAATGACGCAATTAAGGAATTCGACAATCTAGTTAGTAAATCAAATTTCAAGAATTATAAGAAAGTATTGAATGTATTTCGATTAGGCTCGGATGCAGATAGTCAAGCTCAACATGAAGTGATGGAAGACTCACTTCGAAAAGCCTTTTTGGAGTTAGAAAAGTCTTTGTTTAGAAATTTATATGAGGATTACTCAAATAAATTCTCTGAATCGATACCATGTTTACCTCGTCTGGTTTTTCGTATTCAAAATGACTCTTTCTTTTTCGGTGATCCATATCTCGTTGTAGTTACTTACATGCCAGAGCAGTATCTACTCGCACTTCACTCAATGTTTGAAGTAAAATTTAAGAATTTCTCAAGTCATAATTATGCGAGATTAACAACTAAAGTATACTTTGATTTTCAGAAGTTTGATAAGACAGTCTGTCAGATGTTCAAGGAACACTCAGATTTTTTTGAAACAGTAAATCCAAGAACATTCTTTCGAAAAAGCCTCTCAAAAGTTCATTTCGTTGATCAAAAAGTTTCTTCTAGTGAAAATTCTTTGAAAATTGCAAAGAAGCTACATGAGGCGTTAGATCAGTCGATTCAAAGCTCTGAGAAAGGTATAACGATTGAGTTAAGCCCAGAAATACGAAAAAAAGTAGAAAAGCTGAGAAGTGAACTTGTTACTGCTGCTTAGTAGATTTATGAAGAACAGTTTAGACTCTTTGCTTTGGCTGATACCAGAGTAGAGAGTGTCCTGGATTGAAATAGGGACGAGTGTAAAAGTTTGAAGTTGTATTAGGAGATGTGTGACCTAATATTTTTTGGGCTGCAATCGAACCAAACTGATCAAATATTCTCTGCCCAACTGTGTGACGGATGGAATGAGGGTGTATTTTCCTGCCTGCAGCAGTCTTCACATCCCAATTCCCAATTATCATCTGTAAACCACGGGTTGAGAGAGGGATTCTCTCTTTTCTATTCTTCATCAAAAGAGTTAAAATAAAGTAATCTGAGCAAATACCGAAGCTTTCATGATATTTTCTGACTTCTTCAAGTATTTCTTCTAAAATGACTGCATAGCCCACCGATCCACCTTTCTTTACATATCTGACAATCTTCTCCCCTTCCGGTGATTCGATAATGCTTGAAAACCGTAAGTTTACTAATTCCTTTGCTCTCAAACCAGTTGAAGAAGCTAGTAGAAAGATGACCCTATCACGATACTCTCTTTCAGTATTTGGCGAGGAGAAACGTTCCGCTAGAGAGTTCATCGTTTGATCAGTAAGCCCTTTGCCAATCATCGTGCCGTACGCGTTCTCTCTATTCTTAAGTTTATTGGAAAATCTTTGGATACTTTCTGTTTTTAAAAAGAGTGTTTTTAAATTTTTCATTAGCATTGTCGCGAACCCTCCAATGTCCATTTATGTGGACAAAGGCAATAATGTCAATGCTTCCCAAATCAAAATGGCCAGATGGTGGTGGAGACTCAATCCGAAAGCTTATCAATGCAAAAAGGTGAACTATAAAGTGAAAATTGCGAAATTGATTTGAATTTAATATATTGAATCATGTGTCCATCATAGTGGACAGTGTTCCTTTCCGAATATCTAAACTAGTTAGGTTCTAAAATTCACAATATTTCGGAACCTATCCAGCATTTGGTGCTCAAAACTATATTCATTAAAGAGAATATTTTCTAATATGAACTTTTTTAAAGTTTTTGAATTTTTTTTCAGTTTATTTGATACGAAATCGCACTTCGAGGGATATAATATATATAGAGGAAAAGAAAATCTGATTCGGATTGCCTTATCGGAAATCGAACTCTAATTTTTTGATTTTATAAAGGGGCGTATAATGTCTAAAAAAAAATAAATTCAATGACTTAGCAAATAGACCCTGACAAAAAATAAATTCCAAACTAAAAAAACCGCTAACTGCCGCAAAATTCCTACCAACCTAGCCTCTTCGCCCTCTCTTTCACCAATTTCACATATTCTTCAGTTCCTGATTGCGAAAATGGGTATTCATTGATCTTTCCTATGAGCAATGGAACTTTCATTTCAATATTCTTTAAAGTCCTATCAATAACTGCATCTGAAAGACCGATTGTTTTCCCAAAAGCCCTAAAATCATTTAATTCTATCTTATTTTTCTTACCATTCAAGGTCAGGGCAAGTTCTTCGTTATCTTCCTTAAAAAATAACTTCACAGCCAATAAATCATAGGCAGGAGCCAATTTAATTCGACCCTCTAAATCAGTTTGAATCGAAAAGTTCTTTAAGTGCATGTCCGAATTTCCAGTTAGAAAAGAGAAAACGATCATTTCAAAAAAGCGAACTACATCAATACCCGGTGATGTAGTGTATTTTTTGATCCAACGACCAATTGACTCATAAGAACCTTTGTATTTATCTTCCGTCAGTCTTTCTGTTAATTGGCAAAAATCTTCCTGGGCAACTTTCGTGTTCTTTTCCCGATCAAATCTTTTTGTGATATAAGCTAACTCTCCTGATTTCAATCGAATAAGAGATGAAATGGCCACAGAAAAGGAAAATTCCTTAGCTAGTAACATCGTAAGATGTTCGTTTTCAGGTATATGTGCATAATCATCTGAAGGAGGTTTGAGAATAAAATCTCCCTTAATTCCAACAATAGTGAGTCTTGAGTGATTATTTTGAGAATCGTCGAGATCAAGTGAGACTTTTGACTGAACTCCAGCTACACTTATTCTTGACTCAATGTTGATTTTAGCCAAATCAAATATCGATTTCAGATCAATATCAAATTCAGGTATCTGATTTTTCCCGAACAAAAGTTTACTACATTGAGGATGAAAGTCTCTTTCACTTTCCTTTGCACATAGTAAACAAAATTTCATTTGGTTTCTCCAACCACACTGACAGCTCCAATACAATCTTCACAAACAGTGAGTAGAATTCCAAATCTATCCCTTCTATCAAGTCTCCAAATGTTTTGTGTGAGATTCAGTAACCATCCTTCAGGGATGAGACCATCAAAAAAAGGAAATAGAGTCTTTGAAATGTATGCTTCCTTTTGCTTTGGCAATGTGAAGCTGATTGGAGGATAATTCTTATTGTTTAGATAACGTTCATCGTATTGGAAAACATATCCATTCTCATTCTCGAAAATCTCACCAGCAAATATCTCCCGAAAGAAAACCTTTCCTTTACGATTCATCTACATTCCCTTTCGGTATAGGAACTGGGCTTAATTTGGCTCCAAATGCTTCTAGAACCTGATTTACTTTGTCCATGCGTAAAGATGCCTTACCTTGCTCTAAATCTCTGATAAAGCGTAAACCCACGCCAGTCATACGAGATAAGTCCTCTTGGGTTAAGGAATTCTTCTTTCTTTCCCCTTTAACGAAATCAGATAAATCACCTTGAGCCATTTCTATACCTTATCGGGTATAAATCTTAGAAAGTAAAGCTGAAATATACCCGATCGGGACTATCTTGATTCAAAATTGAACAATTATACCCGAAAAGGTATCATTTTTTAGATAAAATGACCCACTTTGGTGTCTTTAAGCAAGAATTAAGGAGAAAAAGATGAATGAAAATTGCCTAATCAGAAAGCTTACCTTATAAACTCCAATTTGGTATTTGATAATGAATAAACCTCTCTAAAACAAAGACAGTAAGTTCCGTTGCTAAATTAGAATCTAAAATATAACTCCATAGCACCAACATCTCCTCCATAATCTATTACGAATTTCTAGCTTACTTCCCTACTCAAAGAAATTCAGTGATTTAGCTAGTTCAGACAAATAGACGCTACTATCTTTACTCTATAAAATCTATTTAACGCTATTGCCTAAGTTCTCAAAGAAAGAACAGCCAACAACCAACTGCAAATACATCTATCCAATTCATCTTGCTGAAAAATCGAGCTTTAGTTTTCGCACAAGTGAGTTTTCAAATGTTAATTCTCTGATGGAATTCGATACCTAAATAGGAAGTGATAATATTTGATAATTCGGGGAATTGAAAACTTCAGTAAATAGCACCCTCAGGTAAAGCAATCCCCCTTCCGTTTCTATCAAAACTCCGAGAAATTTAATGCAAGATATTGAATATAATGTCCATATAACTCTAATTCGTTGACTAAAAGTGAAACATAACACGCATAATGCGTTTTTTTCTAAAAAATCATATTTTTTATTGACAGAATATATCCACTTTAGTCTAAATATTATAGATTTTATAAATTTTTAGCGAAGGATGACTCAGTATTGATAAAATGTTCTATATGAAAATGTTCAAGCTCACTCAATATATAGCCTGAATTTTAATTCACATCGAATTTACTTTTTGTATTTTGTTCTCTACTCTCTTTCCCTCCTATTTTTTTATCCAAATCCTGTAATGCGCATTTTATTCCGAATCTTTTTTTCCCAGGGATACAATATAAATGTAACCTGTTAAAAAGGTTTCGAGATAAAGCTAGCTAATTCTGTGCCGACTTATGCGACGTTCGCGGCATTTTAGGATTAATGAAAATAAGATAATTAATGGTACAGGGCAAAGCCATACTATTAATAAAGGAAAACCAAAATGACAACTCAAATTAAAGACAAAGAAAAGCAGCACATAAAATCATTAGTTTCTAGAGATTATTTAGTATCTAAACTCTCATCGCAATTTGATTCAAACATTGAGCCTTTCGAGATGTCAGAATACGAAACTTTCTTTATGACATTTACAGGACAAGGATTTGGAAAAGTATTTATAAAAAAAGAAGAACTAGAAAGCATTGTAGCTAAATGTTTTCAATCTGTTGAAAATAAATTATTCAGAAGTTTTTTGAGAGGAATCTATAAGAATCTTGATAGAATAATAACTCTAAATTTTCCTAGAATAGCATTTATTCACTCAAAAGATAAATTCGATGTAGAAACTCACCTTCACGTTCTCGCTTTATTTCCAAGGCAACTTATTCCAACTCTCAAGGAAACATTCACTTTCTTATTGAAAGACTATTGCAAAAAAAGTGGGTTAAATATTCAGATCGGCGCCAGGTTCCATTTTCAAAATTACACGGGAAGTTCTGAAAATTTCATCTTATATTGCTCAAGAAAGGATAAATTCGACTCAGATAAGGACTATTTTGCCAGCTTTTCAGATAAAGTTTCTAGATTCAAATTAGGAAGAATAAACCCTAATAAAAAATACAAACATGGTTCTCCTAATTTTATAGAATATCATAGGATTTTTTTAAAAAATCTACCAAGGAAACCTATTCTTACTCTTGCCCAAGTCAGGAGCGATTTAGGCATCAAATTGACCGAAATTGTCTCAAATCCCTCATCTAAATATACGCTCTTGAAGTCAGATGTTGGAACCGGAAAATCATACTTAGCAAATACTTTACCTTTAAAGTTTCCAGAAAAGAAAATTCTAGCATTGGTAAAAAGACACGAAAACTATTCAAATTATTCAAACTATAAAGGTTTACCCCCTCTCCCCGAAGAATTGCAAAACTTCTTTGAAATTAACAAAGAATCAGGACTTAATAGTCATCAGCTTCTCGAAAAATTAGAGCCCACTACCCCATATTTCGAGCGAATTCGGAATCTCTATCTTGAATATAAAGAAACAGAAAAGAAAATCCTAAATGAGAGTCAATTTGTAGTGGCTACCCATAGCAAATTTTTTCATGGCTCTATAAAAAAACATCATTTTGACCTAATAATCTTTGATGAATGCTTGATTGATGAAATGACGAGAACTAAATCAGTTTCATTTGAAGAAATGGATAAATTCAAAACTGAAAAGTCGTTTCTTAACAAGATAATCTCCAAGGCATTTGAACAAGTAAACCCAGATTTTCCACATCGAGTAGATTTTAATGATACTATCAAAAACAAAATTTCAACGATCCATGATCAAGAAATTCAAAGGGCTGTAGAATTATTATCGTCAGGTAAAACATATAAAAACTCAAGTATGAAAATTCTGAGCCTTCTAAAACAGCCTTGCTTGATATTGGAGACAACTGAAGGTTTTCTATTTGCTCCTGATCTCAAGTCATACTTAGAAATACCTGAATCTAACTTCATAATACTATCCGCAACAGCTTCAGAACCTATTTATGAAAGAATTTTTCAAAATGATCTTAATGTTTGTAAACTGGACACACCAGAATTGCTCGCTAAAATAACACAAAATGTAAAGATTAATTTCACAAAATCATCAATATCAAAAATTGAAAATAAACAACAAGCTCAAAGGTTACTTGCAGAATTCAGTGAAAATAACTACAAGACTATTGGTTTAAAAGAACTTAATCCAGACGGACATTTCTTTGCCATTTCTTCAAACAATAATCTAAGTGGGATGAACCTATACGTTCAAGGCACTCCAAATCCAGAACGAAACAAATTCCTATTATTAATCTCACTTCTAGGTTACAAAAATGTGAAAATAAAAAAGTATGAGACTCTAAAATATACTCGGGATTCCTATAAAGACTATGATCTAAACTATTTTCAGATATCTAATTCCGATGAAGTGAATCAAATCTATTATTCCCAAGTTGAGTCTGAATTAATCCAGGCCATCGGACAAACAAGACCATTTGAGTATAAATCCGAAGTAGTCATACATTCGGCTTTTCCAGTTCACAATTTTGCAAGAATCCGTTAAAATCGTATTTTCAAGAAGATTCCATCAACTTCGTAAAAAAAAGGGATATAATTTTTAAGAATTTAGAAAGGAAACCAAAATGAAAAAAAAACCAGAATTAAAAGCAGCAATTAAGGATTTAGACCAACTAGTAAATAAATCGAACTTCAAGAACTACAAGAAGGTATTAATCTCCTTTTCCCTTGATACGACACTGAATCATCTTGAAAAACGTAAAGTTTTAGAAGATTCACTTAAATTTGCTTTTTATGAGTATGAGACGCGAATGTGTAGTGAGTTGTTTGAAAACAATGAAAGCAATCCTCATGAACCAATGTTTTATATTCCTCGCTTAGTATTTCGCTCAGAGAATCCCAATTTTTTATGCGGAGAACCATTCATCAGCACAATGGTTTATTTACCTGAAGCGTCTTTAAATTTCTTTCAAAGTATTTTTGAATCAAAAGTTGAAATCCAGCTACTTTTGCATTACCCTAAACACAAAGCAAAAGTAAAGGTAGAATGTGCAAAAGTTAAGGGAAAATTCTCTCAAGAATTTGAGGAAAGCAGAGTTATCTTTGATACCTCAATTCAAAGAACAAGCCTAATGAAAAACGCCTCGAAATTACAATTCAGCAATCTCAAAAAGTTATCTATTATTAATTCTCTAAATATTGGAAAGAAATTACACGAAGCTTTAGATCAATCCATTAAAATCTTGGAGAATGGGTTCAAAATTGAGATAAATTCAAAAATACGAAAAAAAATAGAAAATCTTAAAATAGAATTTAAATACTCTGTTTAAAGATTATTCTAAATCTGTTTCTTCTCTTTGCTTTGTGTAACTCCAAGCAAAGAGACAACAGTCTTGACTTCATATTGAATTTAGGAAGAAAAAATCGGGAAATGTCTATTTATATACATCAATCAGTTCTCTTATTCTCAATTATTATATGAAGTTTATTATTATCAACCTCTGGAATAGATAATCGGAGCTATGAAAACAATTGACTCCTCTCGAGTTTCTTGGTTGTAGCAATTGCTTGTTAGACTTCGAAGAAATTAATATTAACGATTATAGTTTCGTTTCTCATACTTGATTTTAGGATAAACCCATCAATAATCTCTACAATCATTGTTACAATTTAGTTTTTAATTCTGAAACAGTAAAAGATGCGATCCTAAATGTTAATTAGTCGAATATTCTCACTGTTTCATGAATTTAGCTTAAATTTTTCAGGTGATAACTGCCTAAGGACTTCTTCTCTGAATTCAAAATACTCAGGATATTCACTTTTCGCCAATTCTTCTATTTCTGTTTTCTTGCGAATTTTCTCTTCATTTGCTTCAAGTTTTAGATTAAATTCGTCCAAAAGAATCTTGTATTTTTCTTCTTCTTTTCTCAACTCTGCGTCGTGCTCAGCAATCAAAGATTTATTAATTAATTCAATTTGTGCTTTAGTTTTATAATTTCTTATCCTTTGATAAGCAAAATAACCTGGAATCAAAATCGAAGGTATATGATAAAAAAACAAAAATTCCAAATAATGTATGCCTTCGAAAGCATTTCTTTTGGTTTCTGTAATTCTATAACTAAAATCACTTAGCCAAATGATAAAGAAGAAAATTGCAATATAAAATGGAAAGCCATATTTGGATTTATACTTAACTGGTTCTTTTAGTGGCACAAATTTTTTTTTCGGTGCTTCTAATTCTTCAAGTTCAATTGATTCTTGGGAGGAGATTCTAAGTTTATTCAAACTAGATTTCAAATACTCTTTTTCGAATTTTCTTACCTCTTCCTGTTTTTCCCTCAGCGTTTTAAGTTGCTGTCTTGCTGCACGTTTATCTTCTAGATTGTCTAAATCCTCAACAGCCTTTTCTATATAATGAACAATTGGAATGACATCAAAATTTAAAAAAGAATATCTTTCAACCCCACTTTTCAAATCAGACACATTATCAATAATAGTCTCTGTTGCAAAAACAAACTTTCTTAAAAATTTCTGCTCTTGCTTAGCCACTTCTTCTCTTAGTTTTAATTCTAACTGCTGCAATGCAATTTTGTTTGCCTGTTCCTGAGCAAGTTCCATCTGTCTTCTCAGATACATAATTTGCTGATTTTGCTCTAAAGAAGCATTTAATAAAGCTTCAGTATTTCTTCTCGTTGAAGCAGTATTTGCTGTGTTATAAATATCTAAAAAAGTATTAAATCCACCATTTGATCCCGACATTCTGTCCTCCTAATTGTTTGAATAAAATATATTTAAATTCGAAAGCTAATTAAATCTTATCAGGCAATGTCAAAGGATAAGGACTTACTGATTTGCAATCATTTGGCTCGTATTCTAATACATTCCAACATAAACGGCACTGCCTTTCACATCTATCACCATCTTTAGAATTTATATCCCACATGTTGCCACACGCTGATCTACACTGAGCACTGCATCCAGTGATTTTTGAACTTCCTACAAAATCAGCGAGCTCATACATCAATTTGTTACAAAACTCTTTGTTATTTCTCAAATCTGATTTAGGACCCATTGCTTTTGAAAAAATTTGTAAAGCTAATCTCTCATTTCTTAAGTCTTCAGCAGTTTTTGATTCTAAAACTTCACCATTATCGGAAAAGCGAACATATCCTATTCCATTCCTATCCTGATATTGATGTTCTCCAATCTGTTTACCTTTCTTCCATTTACCATTTAAACTATAGAGTTTGTTTTTATAACTTGCATCTCCATCCAACTGATCATCTTTAAATTTACCTTGCCAAATGCTACCATCAGATGATTCCATGATTCCATAACCATTTCTTTCACCATTTGCAAAGTCACCTTCATAAATAAGAGTCTTATCAGATGAGACCCAAATTCCATAGCCATGTGGCTCATTTTTTAAGAGATTACCCTGGTATTTGCTACCATCAGCGAAATATACTTTTCCAATTCCTTTTCCGAAACCGTTTTGGAAATTGCCTTCGATTACTGTTCCATTGCAAAATTTAAGCGTTCCTTTTCCTTGAAACTCCCCTTCTACAAATCTGCCATCGTATCTCGATCCTTCAGGGAAAAGCAAATTGCCTTCCCCATTCTTACAATCTCCGCGTGTACAAATTCCAAGCTTGCAAGAATTTTGAAAACATTCACCTGACTTACCTGTAACACTGACTAATTCTTTACATGTTGCAGTAAGATCATGATCTATAGTTTCATTCCAAAATTTGTGCCTTGTTGTTTGACAAGAGGATACCAGAAAAATAACAAAACTAATCGAGAGTAAAAAGTTCTTCATGTTTGCTAATTATCAGTCCGTATGAATAAGAGTTATCAAAAAAATCTTGCATCCCTCGAAAAAAATTCAGAAATTTTTCTGGTCGATAGATAAAATTCTTTCCATCTTTTTCATAACCTAGCACAATATACATCCCGATATCTTTACACAGTTTTGAATCAACGATGTCCTTAATAATTACTAATTTAAGGTTTCCTTTTAAATCATAAATTTCACTTCCACTCGTTGCTCTTGTATCTCTACCACATTCCTCATAAGGAAAAATTTCCGAAAATCCGGGCTTGATTTTATAATTTCCAATTAACAAATCAAAGTATTTCTGTTGAAGCTCAGGTTTTGAATCAGAAATGCCACCCCAATTAACAATTCTACCTGCTAGTTTACCTTTTATAAAAAGTGAATCTTCAAAAATTATTGGCTTCTTTTCTGATTCTCTTTGAGCAGATTCACGTTTCTCTAATGATGATTTGCAACCACCTAAGAGAAATACTGCTAAGATTAAACTTGTAACACTTATAGAAATTTTATTCATCCGGTTCTCCATATTTTTAGAAACCCACATTATACCGCGTGTTAAAGTTGTCAAGTAAGACGCATTATATTGCGTGTGGATTTAGATGAATATTTACTCAAGATTGGACAAAAAGTTAAGAAAATCAGAGCAGAACACGCCTTAACTCAAGAAAGTTTTGATGATTTAGGTGAGAATTCAGTTCCAGTTAGAACTTTGCAAGAAATTGAAGCGGGTAAATCAAATTTTACTATTAAGACCTTGTATAAAATATCAAAAAAACTAAAAATTAAGCCCAAGGACTTACTTGATGTTTAATATTTGAACAAACAACTGTTTCTCTGCTATTTCTATCGATCAAAACTAGACTGTAGGACTTTTCTCTACGGTTGAAAACTGGTTTCATTCTACTCTGATTTTAGAAACTGAAATAACCTGAGGAATGATTGGAATCATGTGCCTCAAAGGATTCGATTTTTCAAATTTAATGACTCAATTATAGAGGAATAACAGCTGGAAAATTACCATCTTCAATTTCATAAGCTTGGTTCGATTTAGTTAATACATCGATACAAATACGCCAAAATCCATTCTTTCTATCAATCATCCCACCTTCTCTTGCAGAATGCCCAAAAACTTGATTGATAGACATTGATTCTTGCTCCAATAATAGTTCACGAAAGTCACACCAAATGGGGCTGCTTGCCTCAAAATTTCCTCCTCTCATGGGATGGACTGTAGTTAAAAAATTTAAGGGATCAGTAAACCCTGCTTTATTTATAGCTTCCGAAATCTTTTTATCATTATGAGCAATGGTTTTATAAAACTTTTTCAGTAATCCGGCATGCGTATATAATACATCATCAAACTCAACGGCGAACTGCCAGTTTAATTGTGTCAATAGTTCAGCGGCTTCTTTCTGGTAAGATTCACGATAGCCAGATACTAAAAATGCAAAGTCTTCATGCGTATATTGCAAATCATGATTTCCGATTAAAAAGACAACATTAGAATAAGTATTTCCTAAGTTTACAAGTTCTTCTAAGTTATTTAGAATTTCTAAATTTGAAAGTCGATGAGCGTCTAAGTAATCTCCTAGAAATATTACTTTGTCGTATTCTGCAAAGTTAATCTTTTTCCAGATATTGCGCCCATGTATGTCACCGATAGAGAGTATTTTCATTTATAAAGTTCTCCTGATTAAACATTAATACCTTTCGAGGGAAAATCAGAAATCTTGGATGCAGTTAAAATAAATACTAAGAAATACAATCTTTATTCATCATCTAAGGATTCTCCATGTTTGTCATAAAAGACAATTGCTTCGCAAATTTGTTCGAATACCTCCTTACTTACATTTTCATATTGAGCAATATGTGGTTTCTGCGGTGAAACTTTTATTGGGAATTCTAAGTGACCAAATTTTTTCTCACCATAATCCATGAATGGATACCCTGAACAGAAAATATCACCATTATGATGATTAGGATTTATCCGTAGCAGTTTGAGAAAGAGTGTTTTTTCATTAAATATCAAATTTATAGAAATATTGATACCAATGTAAGAAAATTCAATACAATCACTCATTTTCTAAATACACTCCTCTTTTACTAATCTTAAAATCAGTTCTATGTCCTAATCAATAATTCAAATTTCCCTTTTGGCATTTTAGAACTGTGGTAGGACAATAAATCACTCCATATAACAAGCAAAGATATCACTAATTAAAAATACAATGAATTCGAAATGTATCCACATCTTGTGTCGGCCAATCTGCCTAATCAGTTATACTTGACGAAAAATTGTGCATTCCATAGTTTAACAAATCCTAGGAGGTGCCTATGCCTATTATTGAAAAAGAAGGTATGTTTTATCTTAAGGGAATTAAAACTCCAGCTGGAAACCCTGTATTTAGCTCAAATCGAAATCTCATTAAAAGAATAAAAGAAACTCAGAATGGGAGATATGACGAAACTAAATTTGGACTTTACTCTATGTATTGCACATATAGAGACTTTATTGCAGATTCTGGATTATATCATTTAAACGATTCATTTTTCAATATGACACTAAATGATCCTTTTTTTGGAACAAATCTTACAGGTGAAAACGCTCTAGATTTTCCTACAGAAGGTGTTCGAGCAAGTTTAGAATCACTTTTTAAATCAGCCAATATACCGAAAGGTTATCTAGAAATACCAAATCCAGAAAATTTGTATAATTTTCACCTATTAAAGATGCTAGAGAACACTGCTCATGAAAAACTAACAGCATTCGTAATACTCAATGGTCATCTTGAGGCACCAATGTCCCTGTTGTTACTTTTCCTTAATGACTTATATTCTATTGAAAATTTTAAATGTAATCCTTACCAGTTTGATTCAAAAGAGAATGCTCATTATTTTATTACTGTAGAAGTTGTAAAATCTTGGTTGGAGGTATTTGAAGTTGATCGATTGCACATAATGAAACAATATTAAAATCGCATCACCTTCAGATCATTCCAAGTATTTCATAATACATGATTTTTAATGCCAAATGTATTACCATTCTCACGTTATTGATTTAAAACAACATGTTTTCGATATTTACAAACTTAGACTAGAATGAACTCAGTGAAATATTAAAAATTTTTGATTCAGATTTTTTGTCAAGCTAAAGAATAAATATGAAGTTATTCTAATAAGAATTATTATTACTCTACGCTTTTAAACTTTATAGAAGTTTTAATTTAAGTAATTCAATACTCTGTTGCATTGTGAAGCATACTATAAAATCTGAAAGATATAATATAAATTGCAGTTAATCTCCAAATAAAAGGTGCTAATTTTCAAAGTTGCGTTTGTAAAAAATTAAATACACCATCAGATTTTTTCTCACAACTTCTGATTTGTCCAAATCGATTCTCTCCTCCACAAGCAATTATATTATTACCGATTTGCTCAAATACAAATAATACTCTCGATGTCTGAAGTTGATACGTTTCTTTTGATAAAGTTCCTGAATTCGAAATTTTAAAACAATCCACGGTCTCAGTATAAGTATTATTTTCAAATCTACCACCACCGCAAAGAATCACATCAGTATTGATTTTTACAGCAGAGTGTCCAGCTCTGTATTCTCCCATATTTCCTATAACCGAAAAATTTCCTGAAGTAAAATCATAAACCTCAGCAGTATTTGAATAGGAATAAATTCCATTTGTATCAAATGAATACCCACAAGATAAAACAACTCGATTGTTATCCAATAAATTTGCAGTATGATTAGAACGGGGAACTGACATTTGCTGTCCCAAAGCAGTAAAAGTGTTCGTTGTTGGATCAAAAATTTCTGCACTGGAAAGTGTTTGATTCGCTCCATCTCCTCCGACCAAAATTACCTTACCATTGTTTAGCAAGGTTGCAGTATGTCGTCTCCTAGAAAAGTTAAGATCGTTTATTAATTCAAATGTGTTTGTAGAAGGATGAAAAATTTCTGCTGATTTTAATTTTTCAGAATTTCTGCCAAATCCTCCGGTTATTAACACTCTTCCATCATTCAATAATGTAGCCGTATGATATGTCCTTGGAACATTCATTGGAGATATATTTACAGAGGAATAAGTTGATGGGTCATAAATTTCTGAATCTGCCAAAATGAATCTTCCGTCATATCCTCCAATGATTAATACTTTCCCATTTTGCAATGTTACCACTTCATGTTGAACCCTTTGCTTATTCATTATACCTTTAAAATTTACACTATTATCTTTTAAACTGTATATACTTGACATAGCATAGCTTCTTTGACTATTCCCACCAAATAATAATAATTCATTTTCGCTAATTTTGGTGGATTGCTGCTGTGTTAATCCAAAGGGAGAAAAATAATCAGAAATAAAAAGAATTCCTAGCCACTGTCTATTCTTTTCATCTTGATTATCTTTTTCAGGTTCCATTAAACATTTAGAAACTAAACTAAAACAAATTAGTAAGGTAATTATAAAAATTAATTTTTTCATAGTTAATCTTCTTCCCTTACTGCATCTTCATTAGAACGATTATCATTCGTAATTGGAGTATACTTAAGACGCATATAAAATGTCACCGAACAATTTTGGGCCACGAGAGTCTCTCCTTGAACGATAAGTAATTTAAACCCAAAAAGTTTCTTCCCATATAGAGGAATGCTGAAATCGCAAATTATACTACAAGTATCCATATATAAAAAAAGGATAGTGGAAAACCTATACTTTATGAATTACCAAGAACTCATGGACACGGTTTAGAACAAACAATCCTTTATAAAGAATTACGAAATAAATTCGTCCCCGAATAAGGGTGATTCAATCACTCTCTGATGGAGAGTCTGCTCTCATACTCGTCATTGCAAGATTAAGACATATTGCGAGGCCTAAATGAGGTAAAAAAAATCTTGATGTAATTTAAATAAATTTTGAAAGCCATAGCTATTGGAATTCGAGAGCTTTTTATTTAGCAAAAGATTCTACAGAATACAATCCACGATAGATAGTCAAAATGAATGCTTAATCATGATTTTACAAAAAAATGCAATTTACCTAAATTATTCAAGAGCTAATATCAATCTGACATTACAGGTAATTTCGATAGAGTCATTTCTATCGAATCTAATAGCTCTGGAAGAGAATATTTATTCCTTTTAAGAACAAAATTGTATGCAGTCAATGGAAATAGCAACACGAATGACGCATGTTCTATTGGTAACAAGTATTCGTCTTTAGAGAAAAACTGATCTTTTACCGAAACGGTAATTTCAGTTACAATACCAGATGTGCCATAGTAAGGCAAAATAAACAATGTTGAACCAGATAAATACAACCAAATGTCGTTTATTCGATCTTTTATTTTATAATCATATTCAAATATGCATCCATGCCTCTGAAACAGTTTAATATTCATATGGATTTTCTCTTTTGGATATTTTTGGAATTTGTAAATTGTGTTTTTTGATTTTATTTTATATCCTGTTTCTCTGAATGTTTCTTCAAGGATTTTTTCATTTGTCCATAAATTAAAATCTTCACCAGAATTATATAAACTAGTAATACATTCCTTTGGAGTATACGAATAAGATATATTGATTATTTCCTGATTCTTCTCAATGATTTCAGAGAAATCCCTTTCTTTTCTAAAGGAAATGCAAGAATTCAAAAGAAAATTGCAGCAAATTATAATATAATAAAAATTCCTCATACAAATTTACCTACTATATCTATTTGGCATATTAGGAGAACAATCTAAACGCGTGTTGGGATTATCTGTATGAACAATGATACATATTCCATTAGTAACCATTGGGATAGTAGCACCATTTGATAGTGGAGCAAACATAAAGCCACCAACCATCATAGCTGCGCCTAGTGTATACAACGATCCTTTTGCGACAGTCTTTTGAGCCATTTCCTCATCCCAAAAGATTCCATCTTTTAAACTTGATTTTGATAATCCACCATATATATAATATGGAAATAGTCTCACATGCAAAAATTCTCTGGCCCAATTCACTTTTTTTAAACCGTCTATGGATTTGCTAACATCCCAATTCTGATATGCATGTCGGCTGTTTTTATCATTTCCACGACCCTTTTTGAATACACTATAAATAAATACTAATCTCTGAATATCATTATTAAAGCTAGGGTTATCCTTTACAAAAAAATAAGCGGCTGCAGCGAATGCCCAAGATTGACTGATTCTATTACCGCTGGAATCTCTCCATTTTAAAGGATTGCCTTCGACATACATCATCCTATTCATTCCTTGCTCTTTTTCTGGATAAGTTATTCCATCATTACTAGCAAATCTTCCTAGTCCTACATCATAATACCTAGCTTTGTAATAGTACAAACCACTTTCTTGATCTTCTTCTTGCCCAGTATATTTAAATTTGGTAATGTCAGGTCCATAGGAGTCAGTCCTTAATATTTCTCCATATGGTTTGTAAGTGATATGACTCTTGCCTCCTCTTTCCCCACCTGCAAGAACATTACCATTCCCATCGGTGATCATAGTAATACTTCCTAAATGGTCTGGGTGTAAAAAATACATTCCAGAAACCCTCGCATTTCCTGCGGAAGAACCTCCGCCACCTCCTCCGTTACCTGGTGGTTCATCACCAACTGATTGGGTATCGCTAGGTATATTAGCAAGTCCCAAAACCCAAATCGGGGTTCCCGTTTCACCCTCAGCACTTCCGAGTAACAATGGAAAACATCCTGCTGTTGTGGTAAAAGAAAATAAAACTAAAAATAAAGCTGTTCCATAACGAGGAATTTGCTTTTGGATTCTATTGATAAAATTAGGTAAAATTGAAATTCCAAACATGTCAGTAGTTTGGTATTCTGAATTAGATTCTTCATTTTGCTCTTTTGTTTTGTATACTACCCAGAATAGAAATCCAAGTAATGCCAACCAAGGTAAGGCTCTATGTCCCTCTCTAAACTTTCCATCAATGTAGATATTCGTATCTTCTAATAAGCCTATTAATGCAAAACCAACTCGGTTCTTCCAATACGTATTACAATCTATGTTTACTTCTTTACAAAATGGATTCACTAACCACTCGTTTGATGCCATCTGGTTTAGTAGAATCGCATCCCCTCTACTATATTGGGCAACCATATCACCTTCCGCACCAACCACATACAACGTATGTTTCTCTTGTGCTCCTGGAGAGCGATGAATTTCATAATAGTTTCCAAAGCTATAAGTCGTAGTATTTGAATTCTGTAATGATTTTTTAATCCTCATCCCGGAATGGTCATACGTATATTCGAACTTGTCTCCACCAATCGTCTCAATTCTTTGCAGTTTGTTTTGTGCGTTGTAGAAAAGTGTATCACCGTTACGACCTATCATATTCCCCATAGCATCATAGGCATAGCCAACAATACCTGTATTCGGGCTATTTACCCTTGTCACTGCATGAATATGATTTCCATTATCATAGGAATAAGTAAAATTCCCCTTAGTTAGCAAATTTCCATTCTTATGATAATTATAATTCTCTTCTCCATACTTACCTAAAGCTTTAGTCACTCGATTTAAATGATCGTATTCAAATCTTTGGTTACGAGATTCATTCATTAAATCAGTAATTGCAGAAATATTCCCTCGCTTATCATAATCATACTTAATACTTTGTTCAACAGATTTGTCTTTCAAATAAGTCACTAGAGATTGAGGTCGCATACGAAGTGGATCATATCCGATCTTAGTAACAATACCATTGCCTGTTTTCCGCTCTATAAAATATTTATCATTTTCAATTTTCGGACCTTCATAACTAACAACAGTGTGATTAAGACTATTCCCATCATGAGAGTCCATAGTCAAAAAAGCAAGTTGACCTGTACCTGTATAGTGATTACGTATCAATGTTCCTTCTGGATAAGTGATAGTCTTCACACGCCCAAATGCATCGTAGGTTCTCTGAAAAATTACTTGTAAATCATCAATGGAACGTTTCTCACCAATTACATTGCCCTTTCTATCATAAGCTAATTCAATGATTCCAGAACTATCTGTAACTTTCGTTAATTTTCCTATAACATTATTACTAGATAATGTGTTCCCAGTGTCATACTCATAGACAATTGGAGTTTCATTTCCGGGAAATACTTTTGTAATCCTTCCCAATGCATCCACTTCCTTGCGAAGCACTATTCCACGGGCATCAGTTTGAATTAGCAAATCTCCTGCTAAATTGTAAGAGTAAGTAATGGTTCCAGAATTGGAATCGCTATATCTAGTTTTTCTTCCACCGATATCGTAGCTAATTTCTGTAATCCCATTGCCTGGATCATAGATTTGTATTAAACGGTCCGCATTATCATACCGGTATTGTAGCGTTTCTCCTTGTATAGTTTTTGAAACAAGTCTCCCCCAATTATCAAGGTTTTGCGTTTCTGTCCTAATCACCTCAGACTGGTTTGTAGTTGTCGAATTGGTTGAACGAAGACCATAGACTATTCGGGAAATTTCTCCCGTAGCAGCTATAGTTTCCTTTGGTCGTTCAAGTGAATCTTCTGATCGTGTATAGTAAAAAGTATATGACCAGTGGGGAGACTCACCAGTAAAATATGAATTGGATTTTTGTATTTCCCGTCCCAAGCTATCATACTTTGTTTCAACTGTAGAAACAATTCCGTCCACAACGAGAGATTCTTTTTTAACAACTTTTCCTTGTAAATCTGTTGTTTCTCTCGTCCAAACATCTCCTTCATCTGTATGAGTAGTTTGTTTTGTCACAAAGTTAGAACCATCAAATGAATACTCGATCGATTCTTGTTTTTCACCATTGAGAAAACTAGCAGTCTTCCTTCCATACTCATCGAAGTCGAAATTTACAATATTCCCATTAGGATCTTCCAATGTAATCTCAACATTCTTCTTCGAATCATAAGTTTTTTTGCTGGTTTGTCCTAAAGCATTCCTTGTGACCGTTGGTTTGCTTCGAGTGATATCGCCATATTCATATGTCAAAGTTCTACCAAGAGAATCAGTAGAACTTGTTACATTCCCAATCGCATCATAGGAATAATACATTGAATACCATTGACCTGAACTAACCAATTTACTCTCGGAAGATAAATCAGCTCCATTATAAGTCCATTTTTTATGTTCCACCAAACTTCCATTTACAGTCTTTTTTGATTCAGTTAGTAAAGCTAAGATATTCATGGCAGAATTATTTGAATAATTCATCTCCAATCGAGTTAATCTACCATTGTAATCTTCTTCACTTACTGATTGAGAATATGCGAAAGAAGGATCGTAAGTAAGTGAATTCGTAATCTGATCTTTTAATTGTCCATTTTCATAGACTTCTCTGGTTGTTATCGTTGGAATTCGTAACCTGGTACCTATGTGCGGATTAAAAACTGAATATGCATAAGCATTTCTTTCCATTAGAGAATTATTTGCAGTATAACTCTCTGATTTAGATAAAAGACCTGCACTTGATCCGCTGTGAATATAAGTAGAAATATTTCTACTTTTTAGTTCACCATTTACTAAATTTCGTTCTGTAATAGTTTCAAATCCTAAGTTTTGACTTGTTTCTAAGTCTCCAGGCTTAAAACGAGAATTGGTGTACGAATATTCAGATTTGTATTCAGCATACCCTAGACCCACTCTTTTAGTTAAGGATGACACTAATAATTGCGGTGAGCCATTTGGCAATGAAGTTGAATAACTACCCGTTCCTTTTTGAACAGCTCCTGGAATATTCTTTTTCCAAGCATACTCCACTGAGGTTTCGGCGCCATTAACATTATTGATGATTTTACTTAGCATACCACCAGTGGCACTTGGAGAATTAGAAGAAATTTGACGTGTGATTAAATTTTTTCCATACTGATAATAGAAATCAGGAATTCCATCTTCATTTCTATCCTCGAACCTTGCGGTTGCAATTTCTTTTGATTCTACTGAAAACTCACCGCTTCTATTAAAATTTCCATTCCCATTTCCAGAATATATATGATACGCCTGCGTATCGAATTCTTTAACAATGAAATCTAAATATCCATCTTCATTAAGATCGGCAAAATCAAAACTTGATACCACTGAAATGTTTGGATCATTTCTTTCAGCAAATCTATCTGGTTTAATGACCGTGGATAGGCTCGAGGTAATTATATTTGCAAAATCGAAACCCTGACCTGTGTTAAAAATAACGTGAACTTGAGATGATAAATTATATGCATTCTCAGTCCATCGATCATACGGATTAAAATGGCTATTTGCATTGGTAACAGATACATAATCTGGTAAACCATCTTTGTTAACATCTACTAGCCAATTTTTTCCATTGTATCCAACTGCGGAGCGTGGTATATTCTGAGCAAATTGATAGATACTATTTTGGTTTAAATTTATCTTAGTTATAATTACTTGATATTGAGAAGAATCAAGATTCACATTTCGTATTCTGTTAATCTCGATATCCAACTCATTCGCTTGCCTTTCTAATAGCGCTCTATAACGAACTTCAAAAAATTGTTGGTCGATTGCTTTTGTTAAATTTTCCTTTTCAGAATCTGTTGCAGTTCCTGGTCTTCCCAACAATTCCCAATATAACCATCTCCAATCTGAGAAAATAGAGCTCTCGATGTATCTAACATGAAAAAAGTCACCATATCCTCCGTTAATCAAAAATAGCATTTGTTCTTTAAAGTAAGCAACTTCCGCCTGAGCATTTGCTATCTCTTGTTTGTGCCTTTCTTTGACTGCAAGTAACATAGCCTGCTCTGGAGGAGGATTAACGTTTACAACCTGGATATGTTCAGGAACGCCATCACCATCTACGTCTGAAAATTGATTCATCCGATGTGCAATGAATGGATTAGTATCCAAAGTTTCTTGAACTAAACTTCTATTACCACCATACCAAATAACCTTCTCAGCCTGGAATCCCCTTCCAGTAGAAATATAAATTGACATCTTTTCTGGAGATAGGTGTATAAAATCGCTTCTCCCATCTCTATTGATATCTACGGCATAATCCAGAGGGTTATAGTTTTGAGTTAACCTATAATTCTGAGACATTGGCTGTAATTTTACATGAGGGAAAGGAATCGATGTTTCTAATCCGTTACCATTTGAATACGAAACATAAAGCATCGCATTATGTTCGTATATCATATCCGTTTTGCCGTCGCCATCCATGTCAGCTATATCAATATATGTATTGTATTTTATTGGATAATTTGGTGAAGTTACAGTTCTACCATTCTTTTGATCGTCTGTCTTAACATATATTTGATTACCATCCATTCTCCCGAGAAATCTAGAGAACTCAGTAACTCCATCACCATCTATATCTGTTGGAAGCACTAAACGGTTTGGAGAAATAACACCATTATCACATCGATCAGCAGAAAAATATAAATATTCCCCGCACATGCTGATAGCAAAATCCGGACATCCAGGAAAAGCTGTACATAGACATGCTAGTACTCCAATATCGCATGTTTGTCTATTTTGATTACCCATAGGATATCGTCCTACCATTTCAACTTCAGGATTATACAAGTTCATATCCACCTTAAGTGCATTGAAATCAAATCCTTCGCCAGAACCTCCTCCTGTTTTTGCAATCCCTGGAGGTGTAATTTTATTTTGAAGCTTATTCAAAGCAACTTTTGATTTAGGTGGTTGACTAGCTTTCATCGTAAAAATTGCATAGATGATTTGCTTTAACAACAATAGTCCGCGATCTTCTAAATCTATTTCGCTTCCATATCCATTCGAAACTTGATTTGCGCCAGAGTTTAATTTTGAACCTATTCCTTCATGACTATGAGTATATACAAATTCCAGAGGTAAATGAGTTGAAAGAGAAAAGAAATTGTCTTTCTCGAATTGGATTTTCGTTAGGAGACTATCTTTTGTTTTTAAATCATTAGAATAACTAAATTCGTAAGTATGAACATGTGAATTACCGGAATAAAATCTGATCCGACTAATCAACCAATCTCGAACCGTTAATGTTTTTTCAGAATAATCTGTTTCTATATCTTCTCTTGTAGAGTATTCAATTCTTATTTCTCTAACTCCTCCGGCATATGAAATTCGAGTTAAGTAAATCTCTCCCTTTCTTACTTCCCATTCATAATTAATTGTTTCACCATGAGGTTCACGTTTTTCTCGCAGTGCCCAAGTTCTTACCGCACCGTTGGGATGAATTAATTGGGCACCGCTACCGCCATAGGTATATCTATTCCCATCTTTATCATATGCAATAAATTCCGTTGGACCCTGTCCCGAATCTCCCTGCGGGAAAAAACTAACAAAACTTTCTTCTTTCGTATAATAAACTGATCTGTTACCGTTCGAATCCACTAGCTGACCATAATCTGAGCTATAGTAACTATCATTCGAATTATAATTAATTCCATAAGATAAGTCTCTTTTTATATAGGAAAATCCCGAGATTCCATATCCTTTTCCTAAAATCCCGTTCCCACCACTCGAAGAATACGAAATAGTTAACTCAGGCGTCAAATCACCTGTGCCATCTGGTACTTCCAACGGAAAACTAAATGATGCATTTCCAAATTGATCCGCGCTGATTTCTGGAATTTGAAGAGGCAATCTTTGCCCTCCAAGAAAAGATAAAAAGGAAAAAATAGAAACCAACACTAAAACTATTTTCAATATATTTTGTCGCATAACTTGAACACTTAGGGATTAATAATTCTTGCCATCTAACACTTATCTCAAAAAAATGTCAACAGTTCCGCATAACAAAAATGAATTCATCAAGATCTCTTCAACTAACAACGTTTTTATGTTTTTTCGTTCAATTATTTAGTTACTCATTACATTCAGCTGAGCTAAGATTCCCGAATGGTGATGGCTTCTTTGTCGAGTTTATCTATGAAGATGAACGTATGCTCGTAGTCAAATTCAAGGAAAAGGAATACAAAATCCCTAAGAAAGAACTCGAGTATTATGATTTATCTAACAAGGGACAACTGAATAATTCTTACAAAATCGCAATTTTATCACTAAAAAATGGAAGTGTAATCAAAGGAACAATTGCAGAACGAAAAAAAGATGAAATTATAATCAAATCTGAGTTAGGGTTTTTAACAATAAGTAGAGATGAAATCAAAAACACTAATTTAGAAACTGACGAACATCCAGAATTCCCTGTTGTCTATCTAGCGAATGACAAGTTAGATAACTTAACAAAAGTTGGGGGTAGTTTTTCTTTTTTACCTTTATTTCCGCCTCTGGGCACTCAAACTCCACCTCTCTATGGTATTAGTTTATTTACAGAACCTGCCTTCTTAAGATTTAAAAATACGTATCAATTGGGTTTCAAATATGAATATCAACAGTCCGTGGGACCAGTGAAGGAAATAAGTATCCATTCAGGATATACTTACCTTTACCAATCTAAGGTTTTCAATTCGAATCCACTCCTAGATTTTTACGGAATCGTTGGTCTTGGAATTTCCGCACTAAATTATAAATATGATCAGAACAATTCTAAAGTTGGATCAAATCCTTCTGCTTATATTGAGCTAGGCTGGCAAGGGCTAAGATATGGCTCCTCTTTTTATCGTTTTGGATGGAAGAACCAATGTTTCTTCGAGATAGAAAAAACTCACTGTGGCTCTGGTCTTGAAATTACTGGCGGGATGAATTTCTAATGAAAATTTTTATCTATTTAATTTCTACAATCTTCTTTATATCAAACTGTTCAAACACGCTAACAGATGGTGGAAATGCTAATAACGCGAAAATTGAATGGCAAGTCGTTTCAAATATTACAACCAACTCGGCTATCGTTAGCTGGAAATGTTCTGGTAAACTCCCAGGCTTTCTTATCACTTCTGGACCAAATTACAGCAATTTGGATACTTCGTTTCTAGAAAATGAAATACACGCTGTTGCACTTTCAAATTTGGTAACAGACACAGAGTATCGATACGTTCCTTCTTGTGGCTCAAAAGAAGGTGGATTAGGAATCCCTGCTACATTTAGAACCATATCAGACAATGCTACTAGATATCGAAGAGGTATATGGATAGTAGGTGGCATAGGTTCAGATAAAAATGCTGTCAGTGAAATAGATTTCTTCGACCCAGTTGATAATATTTGGTATCCAGGAATTACAAATGTTCCAACTCCAAGACTTAACGCTCAAATTGTTTCGTTTAAGAATAAAATTTATGTTATAGGGGGAATCATCAAAAATGGTTCCTCTTATTCAATGAGTAGACTTGTTGAAGCATATGATCCAATAACTAATACCTGGAATAGGAATTTAACTGATATGCCGTCAACACTTCAAGGCGGTGTCGCAGGTGCTTTTAATGAAGAAATAGTGATTCTCGGAGGAACAACTACCACCGATATGACAACTGGGACAATATTTAATACTATTTATAAGTTTTATCCAAATTTAGGAAACAGTGGCACATGGATAAGCTTATTATCGAGCACCAATATCTTTCCAAGGATAGATATGGCAGGATGCACGTACAATGGAAGTTTAATCTTTACAGGCGGTAGATTTTACTCTGACGGTTTAGCTTATGCTACAACTGACGCGTATTCACCTTCTTTAAATTCTACCTCGGGAAAAATAGAAGCGTCTATTTCACTTGCCCGACATGGTGCAGGCTATGCTTGTTATCAACCAATTTCAAGTGACCCATTTCCTACGGATACTCCTGCCATTTTTATCGCTGGCGGTTCGACAGGGACAAACATATCTCAACCAGTTACTTCAGTAACAAATTCCAACAGATTTGAATATTCATTTTTAGGAACAGCAGCTAACTCATTCATTACTGGTTCAAATATACCAGTAGCACTTTATTACCCTGCAATGGAAATCTCTTATGAAAAAAGGAAACTCTATCTCTTTGGAGGCGCCTCAGAGTTTAATTTACCTGTAGATCAGGTATATACATTAGATTTAGCTAATCCTGGTGGAAATCCATGGGTGTTAGATTCACTCACTATGCCAAGAAGTCGTTTTGGACATAAAGCAGTAATACTAAGTAGATAAGTTCTATAACATGAAGAAAATAACTTATACACTATTATTTTTACTTTGCTTATCTTTAAGTGCAGACTCTATTTCTGAGGAAGACATATTCTTATTTAGATACTCCTTAAAAAATAAGAAATTTGAAGAAGCAACTGATCTTCTAAGCAAGTTCCAAATTGCAAAAATTGACCAAGCAAAATATGAACTTTTGGAAACTGAATTTTGGATTTCTAAGGGAGAAGACTTATACCAACAGAAAAAATATAAATCTTCATATGAATTTTACAATAAAGCTTATTCGCGATGGAGAACAAATCCATTGATAAAAGAAAGGTACAGTGAATTGTCTGGGAAAATACTTCATGATGAGGAAGAACAAAAAGCGCCTACCCCAGCAATAATTCCACGGAAAATACAGGAAAAAGAAAAGGAAGTTATCTATATAAATTCAAACGCTGATTCGTATTTTGTGATAAATAGTTTCCGTATAAATGAAATTGAAGAGCAAACAAAATTGATATATGCTCTGCTTGGATCAATTGCCACCCTCTTTCTAATTCAAGTTGTTATTAATTTGATACTGTTAATAAGAAAGTAGTTACTCAATTTAATTTATTTTTCTACATTCTTGATATATAGATTTAAAACAAATTTTCTAAAGGCAGCAAGTTTCTACTAATATAAATGCTATAAATTCAGAACATTCAGACAAAAATATTCTATATCTTCATATTATTAAAAAGTCTTTAGAGCTAACTTAAAAAAACTAAACCTATACTTTCAAATTAGAATTTAATCAGGGTAAGTTATCCATCTCGGCCCGTTTATAATCCATACTTTTATAATCTCAAGCAAAAACCAATTTCTAAAAATCATCAGATCTTGTATTACCTGACGTGCCATTTATCGCATCGATCAAATCTGTGCGAATACTTGCCAAACAACTTGTCTCTTTCTTTTTTACATCTTCTACAGAAGTTGTATCATAAACAGTTTCATCTGATTGATAATTCCTATCACTTTAGACCAAATTCTCAAAAATGATTCATACTTTTTTATCCTTCAAAGTGAGATCCACCCTAAAATCAATATAGTTTTTATTTCTAATTGATGTTAGGAATGTAATAATACTTGGACATAGCAATTTTATATTAGATACAATACGGCCATTTGGCTTGTCTTTTACTTGCACTGCCCAATTGGAGTCATTCAAGGTTTTTGCAAACCAAATCAATGCTCTATAAAAAGCATCATCATTAGATACATTGGTTTCAATAACAATGATAACCTCTCTATCCGTTTTTGGAGCGAGCGCAACACATGCGAAAGAAAAACTCAAAATAAGAAAAGAAAATATATATCTTATAGCACAATTTTTATGATTTATTTAATTTCGGTAAACCTATTTCTTGTTAGATTTTGGATGAGATTTGAGGTGGCATTCCCTACTTTGGTAAGAATTGCCTGGCAAACAACCACATGGTTGTCTGCCACTGTGATTTATCTTTCCGACCAGGATTTCATCTTTCGAAGAAATTCCAAAGCAATCAAAGTATCATCACATTTGATTTGAAGCGGAGTCTTCCTATTTTTGACTGTAATATACAATGATCCTATTGCGATTCTGTCACAAGACATTTC
>NZ_CP162136.1 GCF_040833955.1 Leptospira sp. WS60.C2
ATCTCCGCTGATTTGGCAATCACTGCTTCGTGACTTTGTTTCCCTCGATCAAACGAAGTTCCTATGAGGCCATAGGATTCTGCAACCGACGCATACATGATGAAGAGCCCAGGTTTCGTTGCGTTTTCATTTAAGTATTCACGAACCTGTTCTCCCTTATCATTGAGATTGCCTGCTGCTTTCCAACTCATCTTCGTTCCGTCTTTGACAATCACAACCGATTCGGATGCTTTGAGTATGGATTTGGAAAATTGTTCGGCAGCAAAATCATACCGCATTCTGAGAACCGTAATGGATGCTTCTTCCATCGGAGGGATAAACTTAATGCTTGTACCTTTCACTGGCAATGCGCCTTGGTAATACAAAGAGCTATGGCCTTCGATCACAAGTTTTTTGGTATTCTTTAATGGATCTTCTGCTTTCTTATCCGAGCTTGCACAATACGAAATGGAAAAACATAAAATGAGTCCAAGGATTGCTTTTTTAACTTGATTGAAATTCATTTCGCTTGCGCCTCTAACTTTTTGGAACGTTTCAATTGCTCTGAAATCTCGGCATCTAAAACTTTTTTGATCACTTTAGGATCATCTGTTAATACTTTCACACGACCTTGTTTTTTTGCTTCTTCTAAGTTGATGACTGTTCCCGTAGGGATATCATCATAACCTGCAAAATTCCCTTTCACAACAGCTATGACAACCCTTGGGCCATCATAGGTAATGAAAATGGGCCCATCCACTGCTGTCAGTAAAATCTGTGGTGGTAAGGCAGTGAGTGCCGTGTAACCTAATACCATACCAGAACTCATCGTATACATTCCCGCTTCTGCAACTCCCGTTGTGAGATCATAGGTAAGTCCCGTTGCATACGCTGCCGATTCAATCCCTACCCCACCTGTCGTTCCAATGGCACCACCAGCTGTGGTTGCTGCCACTGAGGTCACCTGATTGAAGAGAGCAACGGATGTTCCTGTTGTGTAGGTAGGAACTGTTGACGCTGCCGATAGAATCCCAATCGAACTAAAGAGACCTGCTTCTAATGTGGGAGAGAAGACACGGTATCCAGATTTTGTTCCATAATAAAAAACCAAACCAGTTGAAACGAGTGCATTCGAAGAAAAATTCATCCCTTGCGAAAGGGGAACATAAACTCCATTTACAAGTAAGAGTTCACCAGTATTCGCTGTTGTCTTGGCAACAGGAGAAATCACAACTTCTTTCAAAGCAACGGTATATCCTTGGAAGATATCCACGAGAGCAAGGAGTGCATTGTCTCTCTCTCCTGATTCTTCATAATTGCGAGTGAATTCATCAGATGCTTTTTTAAAGGAATCACTCCAAGAGTTCATTACATTCTTCGAATTGGTTTTTAATGTGGATGTAAATAATTGATTCAGTTGGCTTGATTTTTGATCACGCACAACTGCATTCCGACTTAGTTCTTGATCCAATACATCGATATCAGATTTAACTCTTGGAACCAAATAAACGTAACCCAAAATAAAACGGTCTCCCGCTTCACTGAAACTGGATTTGGATACCTTCCACTCTTCTTTCGATAACTCGAGACCGGCATCATAAATATCTTCTGTTCTTTTGGTTCCCTCAGAATAACCTTCCTTGGTCCAGTTCTTCACAGCATTCATCGTACTACCGAGTTTTCCTGGGAAATCTTCACTTCGTTTTTTTAACTTAACCAGTACCATGGCTTTGGCAACGTTCGCACTCATCAAATTTTCTTTCGATAGGTCAATTGCCTTTTTGCCGGAAGGGATCACAGCCCATCCATGTTCATATAGATTTTTCCTAGAACCAAGTGAATTGGCAGTTAAAGGTGCAATTTTTTTAAACGATTGTGGTTTATCAGAGGAAACAACAGATTCGCCAAAAACTTTCTCTAATTTTTGTTTACTCAAACAACTCACAAAATTTACGACAAAAAGTAAAAGAACGAAAGAATACAATTTCAAATGGTACTTCATAAGTTGGGAGAACGTTATACAAGGAATTGAATCATGCAACAGAAAAAATATATTCCTATTGCTTAATCCATGTTTAGTGAAAGTATTTTACTACATACAAGAATTTGAATGACCTTTCGAGATCATTTCAAAGAATTAAATATATGAAGAAATTAAACATATACTTTGCCTTCATTGCCATCTTGTTATGTGTTTTCGTTATCTTTAAGAAACATGATCTAACAATTCACGGTCTCATCTCTCTCTTAGCGATCTCCCCCAATTCTGAAGTGTTTGATTTCAACGCTGCAGACGAAATTGCAAAACAAAAACTAAAATCAAAATTTGTTCCGACCCCTGTGTATAAGATTCCAGGGCTTGATGGAATCAGCTTTGAGGATTACAGGCAAATTGAATACAAACCCGATGTTGCGATTTGGAAAAATTTAGCACTCCCCTACCAATTGCATTTTTTCCACCCAGGGCATATCTATAGCAATGGAATCAAAATATATGAAGTGATCGAAGGAAAACCAGTTGAGATTCCTTATGATTCGTCTCGGTTTCATTTTGGAAACCTTCCCCTCACCGACGATTTTTTTGAGTTAAGTAAAAAACTCCAATACACGGGTTTTCGCGTTCATTATCCAATCAATCAAAAGGAAGCATTAGAGGAATTTTTAGTCTTCCAAGGTTCTTCCTATTTCCGTGCCTTATCCAAAAACCAAGTGTATGGTTTATCAGGAAGAGGACTTGCCATCAACACAGGCCCTGATGGAAAAGAAGAGTTCCCTATCTTTGAAAGTTTTTATATCAAACGCCCTGAGAAAAAAGATTCCTCCATTTTGATCTATGCCATTATGAATAGTGAATCCGTTGTGGGTGCGTATGAATTTTTTGTCACACCTGGTGAGATCACAACCATTGATGTGCGGGCGAAAATTTACTTACGAAAGAAAATCAAACGACTGGGACTTGCTCCCATCACATCCATGTTTCTCTATGGAGAATCCAATATCCCAATCCTTGGCAACATCCACCCAGAGATCCATGACTCTGATGGACTTCTCACTTATCTTGGAGAAGACAACTGGGAATGGAGACCACTCATCAATCCCAAAAAAACCAAACTGACGAATATTGAACTCAACCATCCAAAGGGTTTTGGGCTCATCCAACGAGATCGAAAGTTCAAAAGTTACCAAGATGAAAAATTGTTATACCACCGTAGGCCTAGCCTTTGGGTAGAACCGAAGGGTGATTGGGGCAAAGGGGACTTATACCTTTTGGAATTCACAACCAATCTGGATTCAGATGACAACGTGACTATTTTTTGGGAACCAAACATTCCTCCCAATTTGAATGAAGGGTTCGAATACCAATATAGACTGAGTTATATCGAAAAATCACCTGACTCACACAGCCTCGGAAAAACCACATCCTATTACAAAGGAATTGATCCCCTATTTCCTAAAGAAAAGATGTTAACACTGTATTTTACTGGGGATAATCTAAAAGCATTAGATCCAAAAACAGAACTAAAAGCCATCATCGCAAATGATATGATCCCACCGGAACAAATTCGTTATCAAATCGAAAAGATTCGTGAACTTGACCAATGGAGATTACAAATTTGGCACTCGTCACCAATTGAAGTTTCTAATTGGAAAGTTCATCTAGAAAAAGAGAATCAAAAAATCACAGAAACATGGATCTATAGAGATGGCATCTCCAAATAAACCTTTGTACGAAGCTGAGTTTAGTGAACGTTTGCGAACGTTTCTTTTGTTATCGGGGATTCAAAGCGAATATGAGATTTCCAATACTCTTTCCCATTTTTTCCAAAATACAAACCTATCTTACGAGTGGGAGAAGGATTGGTCTCTTTGGATGGATGATGTAAACACAAAGAAAATCAGTACTGAATCTCCACTTCCTTTTCCTGACAGAGCTTGGCAATTTGGTTCGATGGTCCCCAAAGATTCCGAATGGAAAACGGATCCAATCCAATCAAAAGAATCGATTATCAGTTCGTTCAAACCCATCTTCGTTTTAGTTTCCATTTTCATTTGGAGTGCACTCTATTACCTCATTATCTTTAGGTTGTTATGATCCAATTACATCGTATTCTTTTTTTCAGCGTATTCATTGTACCCATCATCATAGGGCTCACTACCTTTGCCCAAATCATCTCCTTTGGTGGAGTTGAGTTAACCGAATACTACCAATTCATCACCTTACTGTTTCTTTTGCCTATGTTATCCTATGGGGCAACCACTTCTCTCTTTGGATTTTTGATCTCTCTTTTGAAAGAGGGTGATCCATTACTCAAAGCAAAAAAAATCCCAGAGAAGGAATTGGATTTTCCAAGTATCGATCGTGTCCCGGTTGCCCTAGTCATGCCTGTGTATGAAGAAAACGAAGTTTCGATTTTTTCTAGGATCAAAGTCATTTATGAATCACTCGAAAAATACCACTCCCTTCCCAAACTAGATTTTTTTATCTTAAGTGATACTAGAACTCCTGAAAAATGGATCAAAGAAGAAGCTGCCTATCTTGAGTTATGTGAATCCACTGGGAACTATCAAAAATTCCATTACAGAAGAAGGAAAAGTAACTTAAACGGAAAGAGTGGAAACATCGCTGATTTTTGTCGTCGTTGGGGCAATCGATATGAGCACATGATCATACTAGATGCTGATAGTTTGATGAGTGGAGAAATCATCGTTCAACTCATTGCGATGATGGAAAAAAACCCAAAGGCAGGGATCATCCAAACCAATTCTAAATTATTCCGCGCCACTACTCTCTTCCAAAAGCTAACTGAATTTTCCTCTTACCTCTTTAGTTCTTATTTCCTAAAAGGTGCTAGTTTTTGGCAGATCAATGCCAACAGTTATTGGGGGCATAATGCCATCTTACGCATCAAACCTTTTATGGAATACTGTGCTCTCCCCCACCTTCCCGAATATGGTGGTCTCGGTGGAAAGATTTTAAGTCATGATACAGTAGAAGCAAGCCTTATGCGAAAGGCTGGATACGAAGTCTTATGTGCCTACGAACTCGAAGGAAGTTACGAAGAGAATCCACCAAATATCATCGATGTTTTGAAGCGAGACCAAAGATGGTGCCAAGGGAATTTACAACATTTTTGGTTTTTATTTGGAAAGAAGATTCCCTTTATCAATCGTATCCATATCTTAAATGGAATTTTGTCTTACCTCAATTCACCCATTTGGCTCTGTTATATCCTACTGAGTTTGTGGAATTATATTGAAGAAAGTAAGTTCCTCAACTACTCCATGCTGCCGGAAGAGTTTGAATACTTCAAAGCTCAGATTTATGATCCCTTGTATTTAAAACTTTTGTATCTTTCTTTACTTTTACTCTTTTTACCAAGGGTGCTTAGTTACTTCAGATTACCGTTAAAACAAATTTTCCTAAAGTTTCCGGCCTTCTTTTTAGAGACTTTGTTTTCCATTCTCATCGCACCCATCTACATGATCTATCATAGCGTTTTTGTGGTGTCCATCTTCCTAAACAAAAAGATTTCTTGGGGACCGCAGAATCGGGATGCGGAATCAAGTTATCCATTCTCCTATGTGGTTTCTTCCTTTTTTGGAATCACTATCCTGGGACTTGTTTCTGCTTATATCAGTTACTCTTATTCACTGATGTTATTTTTCTTAACGATGCCCATTTGGATTGGTTGGACTCTCTCCATCCCTCTTGTGATGTTCACAAGTCGCGAACAAAAATCGCTCCATTCGTTATTTGATCTCTCGTACTGGAAACCCAATCGCGGACTCACAAACAATTTGAAAGAAGAACTCCATCGCAATGACCACAAACGAATGGCAGGAAAAGAAATTTTTTATGCACTTGTGCATCCCATTTTCCACAAGAAACACAAACAATTACAAGGGAACAAATCCTATCGGTCAAAAGTTTCGGACTCCATTGCAAATGATTTCGAAACTTTACTGGGACAAGGACCAAAACAATTGGATCGAAAAAAATTACTCAACATCCTTTCCAATCGTGAATTATTAGATCTATTTTTTCAAAAATTTTGGACCTCAGAAAAATCCAAATGGGGCAAGTATTGGAAAGAGATATGGGAAGAGATCAACCCATCTTCTTTTCCATAATCCGCCAATAATAAGAAGATCGTTTCCAATCTTCTATAAAACCACAGTGACCACCTTTTGCTTCAATGATCACGTCAATATAAGCTGATGATGGAATTTCCGTGAACTCTTTCCAAGGGATGACTGGATCATCCATCGATGTCAAAATGGTGGTTGGAACTTTGATGGTTTTAAAAAAAAGATCAGAGAGAGTATACGATAAAAAATATTCATCTACCGAACGAAACTGAGAGAATTCCTTCACCATTTTTTCTGTTAAGTCCATCACGGATTGGTATTTGTCCAAATCATGAAAGGAATACAAATGGGGAAACAGTTGTCCTTTTTTCACAAGGGATGATTTCCATGAATTTAAAAAATATTTTCGCAGGAATGGATGCTCATCCATTTTGATGGTGGCTCGTTTTGGATCAAGCGCTGGGCTAAAGGCAAAACAATGTTTGAGCCCTGGAATTTTCTCATCCGCTTTTGACGTGCTATGTTTGCCCGCCATTCTTAATACAAAATTTCCACCAAGCGAAAACCCAGCCAAATACACCGGAAGTTTGGACGTCACTGACTTTGCTAATGTGAGTACCGCATCGTATGTTTCTTCGAGTAAACTTCCATTAAAGATCCCTTCGTTTAAATGGTGGGTGTCTCCATGGTCTCGAAGATTCAATCGGTAAACAGAGTAATCTTTTGCTAAAAAATGTTTGGTGGTCCTTATGATGTAACTCGAATGGATACTCCCTTCCCAACCATGCACCAAAATCACAATGCCTTTGGGACTTGGAACCTCATGAATCCTGGCAAGGAGTGTAACACCTTTCTTTGTCCTTACCGATCTCCACTCACCCTCGAGATGTTTCCCATACGATTTGTCTGCCTTTGACTTAAACGAAGCCATAAAGGACTGTACCATGGGGCCTGAAAAAAGAGGGATTGGTTTGAATGAACTCATTTTGGTTAGTTCCTAATCTGAAACGAAACTGTAATTTTTCAATAAATTAACCAAACCCCATCCTCATGGATAACTCTTTCCATTGACAAAGGCTCCTTACTAGTTACAATTCCCACATGAGATACTTATCAATCCCACTTCTTGTTTTTTTCTTCTCTTGCCAAACTCATACCCCTTGGAAATCCGAATGGAAACAAAAGGACGGTTCCGAAGTATTTTATGCAGCAGTATCGGCCAAAGCGAGTGCCCAAGCGATTGAATCTGGTAGTTTAGCAATGCGAAGGACAACTTGTGTAAACGCAACGAATCTACTCTCCACTTCGCCTAAACTAACAAGCATTTTGTTAGAAAATGAATCCGTAGAGCTCTCAGAAACAGAAATCAAAGACTTGGGGCGCCTGATAGCCGCACACAAAATCAAACCCAAACAAGATTCTTGCCAATCGGAAGAAGGTGGTTTTTTTCTCACAAGCCCAGCTTGGGAAAACTGCCAATGTTTGTACCTCATTGAATACCCAGGTGGCAGATCCCAATTCCGCCAAGACATCACCCAAGTCAAATAAACACTACGATTTCGGGGTGACAAGCCAACGTTCCCAATAGCGTTGTTGTAACCCCGTTAATTCTTCCGGCCCTTTCAGTTTGGCAAGGGTCAACCTTGTTGACTCAGACATCGTCTCACCCATCCATCTAAGGAATTCCTTCCACTTTTCTTCAACGGATGATTCTCTTTTCTTATGTATTTGGTTTTGTTTTTGTACTGTAAGATAAGAAGTCGCACCCCTAGTCAAATCTGCCTTGGATTCGCTTCCAACACTCTCCCCTACTACTTTCGAACTCTGCTTAGAAGGACCATGCTTTGGAACATCCTCCGAACCTTTCTTTTCTAGTAACACAGGTTTCAAAAATCGTTTCCTACCATCAAAGCGTGTTTGCACAAGGAGACCTTTCGCTTTCAACTGCGAGACCAACCTTGAAATTGTATCTTGTTTCAAATGTAAGATCTTTGCAAAATACTCATTGGATGCGTAACACCCATCCTTTGCATCCAAAGATACAATCTCTGCATACAAACGAATCTGATTCGGATTTAGATCCAAATCATACATCCATTGTGCCACCCAAACTCCTGTCCTTTCTTTCCCTTTCATCCTTCCTCTCTTTTCCAACAGAGACCTTCGGTGCCCAAAAAACAAAATATTCTTTGGTTTTTTCCGTTACGAAGAAGGCAAAGCTATCGCAACGGTAAATTCATTCGGAAGTTTTTTACAAACGTCCTTGTTTGGAATTCTTAGGAATCCCAGGTGATGTATGTTGCGGTATATATGTGGAAGACCGCACAAGAGTGTGAGGACACCTCCCCTACTCTCTTACTTCTAATCACCAGAATGGATTTTTTTGTCAAGCCTAATGTGACATAATATCTATATGCCAAATCTCTCAAATTACAGACTCTGTGATTGCAAACTTGATTTTGAATAGGGGAGGGAAGAGAGTCTTTCTGGACTGCTTCCACACAATCCAGAAAGTTTACATCACCCAAGTGAAAGGGTTGAGATAATCTTAAAACTGATCCAAAATAGTACAAGAATTTTTCTGTCCTTAACTTAGTTTTTTCTCTTTCTTTGGGCGCATCGAATCCAACCATCTCAAAACTTAAATTTAAGTAACGACCAGGCTCTTCGCTCCAATCTTTCGCATTCGCAAAAGGATTTCCGCTACGATCCTTTGCGCGGGGGCAACCTACTCTACAAAACATTCTATATTGATGATTCAATCCCAAGGTACGCCGGCGTACTTTTCAAAAATTAGATCTAAAAATTTAATTTTCATTGCATCAGAAAGTAGGAACCAAAAAATAAATCTGCAATGAAAATCATTACGGTTGCCAATATCAAAGGTGGAACTTCCAAATCCACCACCGCTATTCACCTCGCACTCGCTCTCTCCAAAAAAGGCTCCACTCTTGCCATTGATATGGACCCCCAAGCGGACCTTTCCGACTTCTTTTTCCCAGAAGAACCAGTTGAGTTTTTTGACTCTGGGAATACATTGTCCGTCTTAAATGCAGAAACCACTCTCGCCGAATCGATCAAAAAATCAAATAATGTAGATGTGCTCCCTTCCATCATCGAGCTCTCCGATTTGAGTTACCTTGCCTCCAAAGATTTTTCCATCATCCCAAGATTAAAAAATGTTCTCTCAAAAACAAAATATGACTACGTTGTGATCGACACACCTGGATCTGGTTCTTCTGAAAATATCACATCCTATTTACCAGCATCCGTAATCCTTGTACCGGTCACTCCCTCCAAATGGGCTGTCAGAACTGTTGCCCAAGTCTTAAAAAAAGTAAGCGAAGCAGAAAGATTCGACGAACAATCGAAAAAAAAGTCTGTGATGATCCTACCCTCTCAGTGGGGAACATCTCAAAAACAAATGGATCTACTGGATAAGCTACGAAACATAAAATCGTTAAAAATTCTAGAACCGATCCCAAAAAACGACAGTATTCGGGACCGAACTGAAACTGGCAAACCTCTTCAAGAAGGAAGTGCTCCTTGGAAAGCTTTCGAAAATTTAGCGGAGATTCTGAAATAAGGTACGCCAGCGTACCTGAGACAAATATTATGAAAACTAAAACAAACTTTAACCCTGCAGATATTTTATCAAAAGCCTCAAACAGAACATCCTCACTCAATCCATTTTTAAGTTCTGAAAACGCAAACCAACACCAGACCATTGATATCCCAATGGATCAAATCTTTACAGAAAACAATCCAAGAAAAACCTTTAATGATGCCAGTATCCGAGAACTTGCCGACTCCATTTCCCAGTATGGGTTATTACAACCAATCGTAGTTAGAAAAAAAGCAGGTAAATATGAACTCATCAACGGAGAAAGACGATACCGCGCTCACAAACTACTAAAATCCAAAACAATTCCCGCAGTAGTTAAAAACGTAGAACAAATTGACATCACAAAATTACCTGAGATCAAACTGGTTGAAAATCTCCAAAGGGAAGACTTATCAGAATCTGACCTTGCCTTATCCCTCCAAGAGCTAAAAAATAGACACAAGGAAACCAACGAACAATTAGCAAAAAGAATTCATAAATCGGCACAATGGGTAAAAACTAAAATAGCACACGCTGAGATTTTAAAGGAAACGAGCCTTAACTCAAATGTAGATAAATCTCATCCCATTTACCAAATCCCAACAAGCCTATTCACCGAAATTGCACCACTCGATGTATCAAATCGTAAAAAAGCCATTGATTACCTCATCAAAGGTCTTGAGAAAAAAGGAGACTTCCCTTCTAGAAATGACCTTCGGGAATACGTACGACCTTTAAAGCCAACGAAACAATCCAAAACGAAACCGAAACTGAAACAACTAGATCTCAAAGATTTAAAATCCAAATTAGCGAAAATCAAAGAAAAGATTTCTGTTTTGCAAAATGAAAAGGCAATCTTAGAAGAAACAATACGAAAGTATAAGAAGTAAAGATGGTTCAAAAACGAATTCAGATAAGTAACTTTTTTTTAAGCTTTTCTTAGAAAAAAACTTGTACTGTTTTCCAAGATCAGTTATCTTGTACTCAATCCTTAACTGGGTTGAACAAAAACCCTGGGAAGTGTGGTAGCAACCCAGGGACTTTTCCAACAGAACAAATCCTCCCATCCAAACGTTTTTAAAGATTACAAGCTTAGTCAGAACCATCTTCCACTCCCCCCAACGTCCTAATGAGACTTTGATCGAATTATGTCTCATTTTTTCCATTGACAAAATGGAGAGATCTGTACATGTAGGGAACGTTCGGGGCACACAACCGGACACGGCTCTACCACTTATGCCGTTTTAGTTCAACCCGGAATTTTACCAAAAGTTCCGATGGACGTTCGTAAGAACTTCCAAAACGTTTCTTCTTTCTATGACCGAAGGTTTGTTTGCTTTCATGCAAAACTTTTGATCAAAGAGAGTAGGGGACAATACATCCTTGCGATGTATCGGCTAAATACAACCAAACACTCGTAGCCGGAGTTGTGTGGGTTTGGAAAAGGAACCTAAAATGAAAACAAACCGAAAAGGAATATGGATCCCCGTTTGGATTGAAAACCTGAACTTATCCCATAGCCAAACAAAACTGTTTGCCGAAATTGTTTCCTTGCATGACAACGGTGGTTGTTTCGCATCGAATCGTTACTTCAGTGAAATCCTAGGTCTCAAAGCAGATACCATTTCAAGACTCATCACATCCCTCAAAAAACTAGGGATCTTAGAACAAACTGGTTTTGATGGAAGGAGACGATTTTTAAAACCAATCCTTCAATTCCAACCACAAGGCCCGGAAAAAAATCCAAGTCTTACACCAGAAACAAAGGGCATAAAAATCCAAACCAACACCGCAAAGGATTCCAAACCAGCATTGGATTCTTGTTACGTCCCTAGTAGTACAGTACAATTAAAGAAGAAAGTACATACAAAAACTTCGTTTGAAGAATTTAAAATTTGGAGCGAAAGAAGTTTGTCCCATTCTACATTTTCAAAAATTTCACACCTAACTTCACCCGACTGTATGGAAGAAAGTTTACAAAGGATTTGGAAGCAGTGGATGGAAAAATCAAAACCTACGTCAAATCAGTTTCAGGTAGGAATTGTATGAAACTCTACCGGCATAAAAAAACGGGGAATCTGTATTTACAACTCGATGAAGTGAAAAATTGTACCAATGCAAATGATGGACAATAAATGTTCTTCTACACGGAATATGGGAAAGAAAATCCAATGAAGTTTGTAAGAGAAATCTCGGAATTTTTGGAGAAATTTGAGGAAGTGAAACTCTCTTAAATTGGATCGTTCCTAAGTGAAAGTTTTAAGTTGCATAACGAAGCATCGTTTCTGCTAACTCGATTTGGCTTTGGTTCAATCGTTTGCCTTCGGAAAGTGGAAAATTGGTTTCTAAACTTAAATTGCTAAATCCATGAACGAGTGACCAAGACATGAGTGCAAAACTCCGGTGGTTTTCTTTTCTCTTTTTGGCCTTAAGGTAAAAACGACAACCATGTACGAGTACTGCATACGATCTCAGTTTTGATTGTTTCAATTGTTTGGATTCTTTTTCTCGTTTGGTTTGGAACATCAGTTTATAATAATTGGGATTTTTCAGAGCGAATTGGATATAGACGAGTCCTAATTTCACAAAATATTCGTCAGGATTCTTTTTGTCTTTTGCGACTTTTTTTTGTAAAGAAGCCAATCGATCAAAACCAATCGCAGACAAAATCTCTAACACTTCGTCTTTATGCTGGAAATGCCTGTAAACAGCGGCATGAGAAACTCCAGATAAATTGGCAACCTCCCGCAGCGTAAAATCGGCCATCCCCTTTTTCTGAAGGAGTTTATGGCAGGATTTAATGATGGAATTTTTTAAATCTCCATGGTGGTAGGTATTTTTTCTCACAAAGATATTATAGAAAATAAGTTACCATTGGCAACATTTTTTCTTGCTTTTGGATCGAGGAATGTTACTCCTGGTAACATAGGTAGGGAATTTATGCAAACACTAAGCACAGAGGAAACCCAGGCCATTTTACAAGAAATGACCGAAAATTTTAATCACGGTGGTAGAAAAATCACAGTTCCACCTCCTATTTTTGTAGCGATGAATGCTGAGATCATATCCTACACAAAAGGGAAAAGTATCACTGTTTCGTTTCCCGTTACGGAAGACCAAACCAATCCAATGGGTATGATGCAAGGCGGAGTGATTGCTGCGGCATTTGATAATGCGTTTGGGCCTCTCAGTTATTTGGTTGCAAAACGCCCAACAACGACAATCGATATGAATATCCAATACATCCGAGGAGTTGCAGTAGGCCAGAAGGTGATCGTAAAAGCAACCATCGAAGCAAAAGGATTTTCAACAATTCACATGATCGGTGAAATGAGAACAGAAAAAGATAAATTGTTAGCCACTGCGACGACCAATTTGTTGATTTTAAAAATTCCGGGCGGAGTAGGGGAGTAACGAAAACTATTTGGTTTCGTAGCGATCTAACATCATTTCAATGATGGTCGGAGTGCAAGTGGTAGTATCGTTAAAATGTTGGCTCATGATGAGACCATGTAAAAATGTTTTGATAAAAATCATCTCTTTATCAGGGTCTTTGATCCCATATGCTTTGAAGCGCTCTCGCATCGTTTCCTTAAAAGGTGCGAAACGCCTCTCAACATTCTCGATCATTTTTTTGGAAAGGGAAACGGCACTAGGTTGGAAGAGGCAAACTGTGATTAAAACCATAGTTTTTTTCTCTTCCTTCGCAAATTGAATCGACCGAAAGAAAAACTCTCTTACGTATTCCTTTGCTGATAAGTTAGGTGGGATGTTGTTATAAAAACGTTCCTGTTTTGCTAAGTGGGAATCTATGATGTGTTCAAAGATTTGATTTTTACTTTTGAAGTAATTATATGCCAAACCTTTAGAGATTTTAGCATGATTGGCAATCATTTCCATTGTCGTTTGTGCAAATCCGTGTTTCGAAAAAAGTACGATAGCAGAGGCTAAAATTCTCTCAATGGACCTCTCTCTTGCCTGTTGCTTTTTGTTATCGGATTTATTGGGAATCTTTTGTGGCACTGGCATCACCGTTCCTGTTCTTTGGATTTTCGCAAACACTTTTTGGACGGAATTCTAAGACAAAAACGTCTAGAAATCACTTGGAAGCCTTACGCTCATCCGAATTCTGGTCACTATGAGTTCATTTACTTCCGTAACAGTACTAAAACCAGCGAACATTTACTTTGATGGTAAGGTGACAAGCCGAACCGTTCTTTTCCCAAACGGAGAGAAGAAAACATTGGGAATCATGATGCCTGGGGAATATGAATTTGGTACAGACCAAAAAGAAATTATGGAAATTCAGTCGGGAATTCTATCGGTGCTCTTGCCTGGATCCGAATCATGGCTTCAAATCAACGGTCAAGCCGTGTTTGAAGTCCCTGCTGGATCCAAGTTCAAATTAAAAATTGAAACTGTGACAGATTATTGCTGTTCTTACGTTTGATCGTCAATTTCAGCAGAAGCGGCATTGGTTTTTACTGAATTGATGCCGTTTTGGCAAGCTTGTTTAGAAGAGTAACCTTCACTGGAAGCAATGACCTCACCATTTGCTGCTTTGAGTCGAAAACGGAATTCCCCTGCTTTGTCTTTATACATTTCAAATTTTGCTGACATTTACATATCTCCTTGGAAAAGCAATTCTATCCCAAAATCAAATATTCTGGCAATGAAGTTTTATTTCTAATTTTGAATCATCTCCAATTAATTTTTTTCATCCAATGAAACAGGAACGTGAAAAGGCCATCAAATGATCCGAAAGGTTTTGAAACAGATTCTATGGCTACTAATTGCATTTTTTTCCATCATTAGTTGCACATCAAAATTACCAGAAAGGCCTATCATCCAATATAGTTTTCAGAATTTAACCTTAGAGCAAGTGCTAAACGACGAAGTGGAATGGTCCAAACCAGAGGAATTGAGATACAATTTTGGATATTGGAAACGATTTGTTTGGGTTAAGTTCGAACTGATCAATCCTTCCGAATCTCCTTCTCATTATATTTTAGATATCGAATCACCATGGGTCGATGAAGTGGTATTGGCATGGAAGTTTCTCGGTAAAGTGGAAACAACTGTCTTTCGGGGAACGGATTCTCATGCACTGAAAGAAATCCCACACCGAAACCCAGTCTTTTCCCTCGATTTGTCACCGAATGAAAAAAGGACTGTTTACTTAAAAATAGCAAATGTTGGGATCCTGTCGGCACCTCTCAGAATCTGGACACGGAATTCCTTCCTTGACCGAGTGGAAAGAGATTACATTGCCAATGGAATTTATTTTGGAATCATTTCTGCCTTATTACTCTATAACCTTCTCATTTTTATCAGTGTAAAAGAGAAGGCGTATCTTTTCTATTGTCTGTATCTAACAACACTTCTCGTCAACTATGCACTGCTTGGTGGATTCTTTAAACAATTGTTAATACCTGAATCAACTCTGAATGTGAAACCTTATTTGTATACCTCAGTCAATGCATCTCTTTTGTTTGTTGGCCTCTTTTCATTAACATTTCTCAATTTGAAAACTTTACATCCTAAATTGGATCGATTGATTTTGGGAAGTGCTGTGGCAATCGGAGTGTATTCTGTTTTTTCTTTTCTGATTCCTTACCATTGGATGGAAATTTCTTTTATCTATACGTTCCCTTATTTCATTCTCTTGTTAGTCTCTGCCGGAATTTACTCCTATTGGAAGGGAGTGAAGTCTTCACTCTTTTTTGTTTCGGCTTGGGTGACATTATTTGTGGGAGTCATAGTGGATTCTTTAACAAAGGCTTCCATCCTACCAACCACTACGTTTGGACGGTATGGTGTTCAAATTGGGACCGCATTTGAAGTTGTTTTGTTTTCTTTGGCTCTTGGAAGAAGACTACGATTTTTATTAGAGGAAAATTTAGCATCTCAAAACCAGTTATCTGCCATTCGAAAAGATTTAGAAGTTGCTCGCCGAATCCAAATGAGGATTTTGCCTGCGGAAGTACCAAAGTCGGAGCATATATCCGCCATTGTTTCTTACCTACCTCTCTATGATATCGGAGGTGATTTTTATGATTACTTCGAAACAAATGGGAACGAATTAGGAATTGTCATTGCTGATGTGACGGGTCATGGTGTGAGTGCAGCTCTTGATTCCTCTACTGTTAAAATCGCATTTCGTAACGCAAAGGAATATCTAAGTTCTCCAAACGAGCTCATAACGTCGATGAATCATTTTTTGTGCACAAGCTTAAACGCTCGTTTTGTGAGCGCAGGGTACTTCTATTTTGATTTTCACAACATGAAATTAAAATTCAGTTCGGCAGGGAACCCTCCCTTGATATTGATCCGAAATCAAAAAATCGTGAGTTACGAATGTCCAGGATTATTGTTAGGTGTAAGACCTGACTATTTATATGAACAAAATGAATTACAATTGGAAAAGGGGGATCGTTTCCTCATTTTTACAGATGGATTGTATGAAAATCTTAAGCCAAATGAAGAGCCATACTCCATACTGTTTCCTGAAATTGAGCCAATGATTGGGATGGATCAGGATCAATTTCACAAAAAACTATTAGAACGTTTGTCGCAACTTAGAATGAATGTAAAGGATGATATCACACTGATTTCTCTTGATATTCTGTAGGGACTCAGTCCAAGAGATTTTCTAAGAAAAAATGCTTTTTTGATTGCCTGACTTTTCGATTTTCCATTTTCTTTTAAAATTCTAGTTTGAACGATGCCAGTCTACCAAATCCTAAAGGACCCCAAAGAAATCCGTTTTTTTTTAGCAATTTTGGCATTTTCAGTGATCCCACTGATTAGTATAGGTCTCTTCCCTGATATTTTTTATAAAGAATATCCGATTGAATCGTTTATCGTATTTCATAACATCTCAGAAATTTTTAGTATCATCGTTTCATTTTCTATTTTTGGATTGGGTTATTATTCCTACTCGCAAAGTCGTAATGTGCAAACATTCTTTTTGAGTATTGGGTTTTTGGTGATTGGGCTTGTGGATTTTATGCACACTCTGGGTTATAAGGGTATGCCAGATTTTGTAACACCTAATTCTGGAAATAAATCGACTCAGTTCTGGCTCATTGCTCGATTTTTTACGGCTCTCACGTTTATCTTAGCGATCTTTCTAAACCCAATTAAAAAGTATAGTATAGTTAAAGAGAACTTATGCATTATCTTTTCATTGGTTCTTGTTGGCTTTATCTATTACTTTGTGATCTTTCAGAGTCATCTGATTCCTGATACGTATATACACGGTGTTGGATTAACTCCATTTAAGAAAAAAGCAGAACTATTCATAATGGGAATGATTCTGTTGGCCATTATTTTATATTCAAATTCTAAATCGATCCATTCGCAAAAACAAAGAAAGTACTATTTAGGTGCATTTATTCTTTGTTTTTTCAGTGAACTTGTGTTTGCCGTATATACAAGTGTCTTCGATGTTTTTAATGTATTGGGGCATATTTACAAAGTCGTAGCCTTTCAATTGATTTATAAAGCAGTGTTTGTTTCGGCTATCAATGAACCATATGAAAAATTGATTCACTCCAATACTTTGTTATCAAAAGAAATCGAAGAGAATGAGGAATATGCGAAAGTAATCCAGAAGTCTTTAAAAGAAAAAGAGAATTTGATCGGTGAAATATTCCATCGAACCAAAAATTCCATTGAGCTTGTGCGTTCTCTGCTCATGATTCAGGCTTCAGGATTTCCCAATGATAAAAATATACAGTCGATTGTAGAAGATACTTCGATAAAAATCCAGACCATGTCTCTTGTTCATGATCATCTTTATCAAAATAAAGACCTCAGCGAGATTCAAGTTTCGGATTATTTATCCTCTCTATCTGATTTGGTGAAGATAACCTTCCCACAATTTGGAAAGAATATTGAGATTCACTTAGATGTAAACCAAGGAGTGTTATTGTTAGACACGGCAGTGCCACTTGGTCTGATATTTACTGAGTTATTATCGAATAGCCTTAAATATGCGTTTCCTAATACGGATCATGGTATCATCACAATTAAATTTGAAATCAAAGAAAATCGTTCTTACTTCGAATATCGTGATGATGGTGTTGGCCTTCCAAAATCGTTTGATATCAATGAGCACAAAAAACTTGGATTGAGTTTGTCTAAGATTATCGCGGAGAAACAGATGGGTGGGACCTTGAGTATTGATGGCACTCAAGGTTTTTATGTGAAATTCGAATTTCCGAATAATTTATACAAAAGAAGAGTTTAGTTTTCCATCTTTTTTATATATTGGTTGATCAGTCCAAACCATGTTTTCGATTGCGGAATCCCAGGTTTTCTTTTTCCGAACATTTGCAAAATTAGGTTTCCGTCTTGGTCAAATATTTCAAGCGAAGACAAAACTCCGTCTCTTGTTGGTTTGTTTACAATCCAACAAGAATGAATCTGGTCAGTTCTCAGATGTAAATTGAAGTTTGGATCCAATACATTAAACCATGGCCCCATGGTTTCTAATCTTTGGATTAACCCTGTATGAATTTGAATCATACCAGGATTTCCAACAAAGATCATGATTTGCTCTTTTGAATGGCTTACTTTTTGAAGAATTTCTAAAAAATCTTCTTTTGGAATGGGGAAAGCAAATTTGTCTATAGCCGCTTGTAACGAGAACTCTCTAGAGAAATCATACTTACGAAGAAGGGAAAAAAAATCGTGTGTATCTTCCAAAACACTCCATTCTTCTAAAAAACTGGGAATATTTTTTGGATCATTGGAATCTTTTTTTTGTATGCGCTCTTCTAATTCACAATGGAAATCTTGGATGTCATCAATGAACTTCTTTTTAACAAGTTCCCATCCTTCTTTTGAAGAGGTTTCGGTTTTGTAAATTTTGTGAACAGCCTCGCCAGTTTTGTCGAAGAATTGGAAACTTTCTGTAGTTCCGTCTTGTTTTTTTCCCTCTACATAAAAACCAAATTTCCAATCTTTTAAAAAGATTCTTAAATCTATGTCATCTCCAACAGCTAGTGCCTTTTGTCCATTCACAGAAATATTTTGATAAACTCCTTTTCGTTCGTGAACACATGATTCATTTCTCGTCAATGCCATTACATAACCTAGATTTGGTGTTTCTTTTAAGAAATCTGCAAATAGTGGTTTCAGCAATTTTACATTTTCGCCTATTTTTGTCGCAAGTAGTTCTACTTCCTTTACATTTAGATTTTTTGCCGCGTCTCGAATTCTGAGTTTAGGCATTTCTAATTGTAAATTTTCCCATTGGTCTTTCAGTGTTTTTTTCATATTGTCTCTCCAATTTTTTCTGGTATGATAAAGTTTGTATTTTCGGCTTTTACGATTTTTGTTTTGATGCCAAACGCAGATTCAAGATTTTGTGAAGTCATGACTTCATTGGGTTTCCCTGATCGAAGGATTTTTCCTTCTTCAAGCAGAGTGATTTGATCTGCATATTGAAATGCTAAGTTTAAATCGTGTAATATTAAAAAAACTGCATATCCTTTGTCTGCCATATGTCTACAGATGTTTAAAGTTTTGTATTGATTCGGTATGTCTAATGCAGAGACGGGCTCATCTAAAAAGATATATCGCGGAGGCGTTTCCCATATTTGTGTGAGAATTCTAGCAAAATTAATCTTTTGTTTTTCTCCACCCGATAATGTTGAAAAGTTTTGTTCTTTCTGATTTGTTGAGCTTGTGATCGCAATGCATGTTTCAACAATTTTATTGTTGATGCTTTGATTGGTTCCATGGGGATAACGTCCCAGTCTTACTACGTCCTTTGATAAAATTGGAAATTGAATCATCGTCTCTTGAGTAAGAACAGCTCGAGTTTTTGCCAGTTCCATTTTGGAGAAAGAATTTATGTCCTTCTGATTCAATCTGACATTGCCTGTTTGGATTATTGTATCACCACAAAGTATATGAAAGAGAGTAGATTTCCCTGCGCCGTTTCGACCGAGTAAAACATGTAACTCGCCAGGATGTATTTTGATGGAAACATCGGAAAGGATTTGTTTGTTACCGATGCTGTAGTTGAGATTGGATGCGATAATGCTCATACTATCTGTTTCCTTTTTCGAATTAAACTTAAGAAAAAAGGTGAGCCGAGTAGGGCGGTCACAATTCCTACTGGGATTTCTGATGGTGCGATGATGATTCTACAAATCCCGTCAGCAATACAGAGTAACCCACCTCCTAAAAAATAACAGGCATATAGTAGATAACGGTAATCTTGTCCAATGACAAGTCTTACGATATGGGGAACAGCTAGTCCTACAAAACCCATGTTTCCTACAATGGAGATACAGGAGCCTACACTTATTCCAATTAAGATGATTAATATAGTTTTAAGGACTTCTGTGGAGATCCCAAGATGAGAAGCTTCCTTTTCCCCAAGGATCAGTACATTCAATTGACGGCTTAGTAATGGACTAAAGATCAGCGGAAGAATATAGAAAATAGAAAACGATTGAATTACATTCCAAGAGGATCCGCCTAAACTTCCCATATTCCAAAGTGAAAGATTTCTAAGTTGTGCTTCGCTTGCCATGTAACTCAAGATTCCAATGGCAGAAAAACAAATTGCATTTACGGCGATTCCTGAAAGTAAAATCGATTCAATTTCAGTTCTTCCTTTAGCTTTTGAAATAAAGAAGATGATAAGACAGGAAAGAATTCCTCCAACAAAGGAGAAAATCACGACACTCCATATCGAGTGCAAAAATGGGATCGAGTTTCCAAGAACGATTGCCACGGAGGCAAATAAGGAGCAACCGGCAGTGATTCCAATAAGGCCTGGGTCAACAATGGGATTGCGAAAGAGTCCCTGTGCCAGAGCGCCAGACCATGCAAGAGAACCACCCACAAAGATTCCTAGTAAGATTCGCGGAATCCGAATTTCAAAGAATACTTTTGATTCGATAGATTCCAATGTTAAGAGTTCTTCCCATTGGATATGCATTGCTCCTAAACTGGAAGAGAGCAATGCCGATAGAATCGCAAAAAGTATAGAAAGAAAAACAAAATTTCGTTTGGTCATTCGATTTGTTTCCACTTTTCATTTAATGTCTTTAAAACTTGTGGTAATCTAGGACCGAAGCCTAATAGAAGTAAGTCGTCCACTAGGACGATGTTTTTTTCTTTCCCTGCGCGGGTGAATTCGATTCCATTCATTTGCCAGATTGCATTGACGCCTCCAAATCCTTCTGCTGATTTTTCTGGCATCAAAATGATATCTGGATTTGCTTTTACTAATGCTTCATTGGTGAGAGGTTTATAATCAGAAAATTCTGTAACAGCATTCTTTGCACCAGATAATTCAATCATCGCATGTGCTGCAGTGTCTCGTCCTGAAATAAAGATAGAACTTGGGTTTCGAGAATAGAGAAACAAAACTTTTACATTTGTTTTCTTTATTTGCAAAGCTTGAATTTCTTTCTCAATTTGTTTTGCAAGAATAGTGGCTTCTTTTTGTTTTTGGAGTAATTTACCAACCTCTAATACTCGTTTTATGGGAGTTGTTACGTTATAGTCATCTTCGAGAAGATAAACGGGTATGCGTGCGTCTTTTAGGTTTTGAATTGTTTGTTTGGGACCTGCTGTTTCCAAACCGATGACCATGGAGGGTTTAAAGTTTAAAATTCCTTCCGTTGTTAGAGTCCTTTGGTATCCAACGTTTGGCAATGTACTGGCCATTTTGGGATACGTGGACGTGGAATCGACAGCGACGATGGATTCTTGTAATTGCAGAGCATATAAAATTTCCGTGATGGAACCATTCACGGAAACAATGCGTTCTTGTTTCTCTGAAAACATAGGCAATGTGAAACAAAATAAGAGAAGGGTCACATAAATGGAAAATTCCAGGCGATGGAATGTTTGGGCGAGAGTTCGAGTAGCGATCATGCGGCAAGAATCTAGCTGGGCTGATTCGTGTCAATAATAATGAGAATGAGACTCAAAATAAATATTGACGTCTGGTGGGGGAGTTCTAATTGAGACTAAGAATCAAATAAATAAGGAGGGCTATATGAACCCGCTCCATCCATTTTACAAACTCGGACTGATTGTCTGTGCCTCACTATTACTCTTTCAGTGTGATGATAACGAAGAAAACCAAAATACCATCTTCTTAGGTTTGTTAGCTGTAGCTGATGCCAATAAACGGTGTGAACTCAAGATAGATTCATCTTACGTTTCGGGAACCTACTCGAGTTTGTGTAAACCGCAAGCAGGTCCCGGTCGTTTTTTCCGTATCGAAGGTATGAAAGCACTTGGTGACAATGGATATTTCTTTTTGTTTTTAGGATACTCACAAGCGCCCACTTCTTCGGCTCCTAATGCAGTAGGGCAATATACATTTGCCGCTGGAAAATCTGTTTCAAGTGCAAACCCACTGGTTTGGTTTCGGAATTTAGAATACGGAAATTACCAAGGAGGACAAACAGACAGTGGTGCAAACCCGACTTCATTTAGTTTCACAACCGAACAGGAGATATGTGTAAATTTTTCTGGGAACGAACAAGCACCCACAACGAATTTATGGGTAACAGGCGTAAATGGTGCCAATTGTAAAATCTCAAGTACCCTTCAAAGAGAAAATGCAATTGTCAATCATTCCGCTTGGCCTAACTCAGGGAATGTTCTTTCCACATCTGGTGGAACTTACTTTCGATTTAGCAATTTATCATTGTTAACTGCGACGAAAATTTTCGTTTCTTCCGAAAGTGTTCTTTAGCACTGAATTTGCCGGTATCTTTGCATGTCACCGGCATGTATTTTCAAATAGAGAGATATCTATGTTATTATTGAATCAAATTGAAACACGTTTTACAGCTTTTTTTATTTCCATCTTACTAGTCATAAGCTCGTTTAATTGTTCTACCAAACCGAAAACTGAAGATAATTCTGCGGTTTTATTATTTCTGCTCTCTGGTGAAAATCCAAGTACCCTTCCTTGCACAAATGTACCAGCAAATGCTGTTAATACAATGGGTGCTTTTACAACGGAAGTGAATGCTTCATCAGCATGTGCTTGGGTGTATGTAAGCCTAAAGTCTAATGGAATTTTATCAGATGTGACTCGCCAATGGGATGTTGCATTCAAACGATATAACGTGGCGACAAATAGTGGGACGAGTGGGTCCGGTAGTGGTGGAGCTTGCGATTCTGGACAAACTAATTTCTCAAATAGTTTTAATGGTTCTGAGTGTTCTGCGTTAGTGGATGTTCGGTTATCGAGCTCTGGTGGAGGTCCCGTCTCTGCTTCCTCTGAAAGTATAAGTCCAGTTATGGCTGCACCGTTAGATTTGTCTCCAATGCCATCGGGTTATGGAGCATGGTACACTTATTCCAATGGAATTTTGACAGCAAAATCAAAGGTATATATCATTACGGGAAGTGATGGAAGTAAGTATGCATTACAGTTTTTAGATTATTATAATTCTGCCGGAACTTCTGGTTATCCAAAATTCCAATGGAAAAAATTGTAATGAACAAAACTTTTCAAGAAAGTAAGTTCCAATGCAAAAGATTATATCTGTTATCAATTTTATTTCTTTGTTTCACTCAGTTGTATCCGCAATCATTGGAAGAACTCAAAGAAATAAAAGAAGCAAAAGATTCCAAATCTGAACAAAGCGAAAAACAAAAGCATGGTCATTCGGGTACTCAGCCAAATCATGATGATTCAAATAAAACAAACATGATTACTGTGACTGGCACAAGGAGGAGAGGTTTATTAAAGGATGCCACGATTTCAACAGAGGTGATTTCAAGAAAGGATATTGATGATATGGGAGCAAGAGACTTATCCCAAACATTAGGCAATGTTCCAGGAATAGAAGTTCGTCCTGCACAATCAGGCGAACGGGGACAGACGGTACGATTACAAGGTTTATCTGCACAGAATGTACTAATTCTTGTGGATGGGCAAAGGACAACGGGACGTTTTAGTGGATCAATTGACCTGACTCGATTTAAAGCAGAAGATATTGAGCGGATCGAGATTGTGAAGGGTGCCTCCTCTGCCATTTATGGTTCGGATGCAATTGCAGGTGTTATCAATATCATCACGAAAGAAGCAAAAGATCCCCTTTATGCTGAATTTAGATCTTTAGGTGGGTCGGGTAGCAAAACGTATTTTGGTCCCTACATGGAATTTCGGAATTATGCGACCGTCGGGGCTAAGGCGGACAAACTCTCTACATTGTTTACCGTAGGATGGCATAAAGGAGAAGGTTATGATTTGACACCAGATGCAACGCCTGGACCAAGGAATGGACGTTATGCGTCACTTGCTCCCGGATATAATCCATACCCAGTCGGAATGCCCATTATCAATCAGTATCTATTGACAACACGTTTTTCTGGATACTCGCCACCTCTGGAATCAACTTCTGGGAGTGCCTTTCATGATATGAATTTATCCAATAAAACTGTTTATCAAGCGACGGATCAATTGACTTTGACTGGACAATTTTATTACAGGCATCTAGATCAATCCGCAGTCGATGCAAGCCCACCAAGAACAGTTTATGACAGGAGAAATAAAACACATGATTTTATGGGTGCATTCAATGTTGATTGGATTGCTTCACAAAAAATCAATTTAAATTTGAATGCAAACTATTCTAGATTCCAAGATTTGTTTACGACGGACCAAAGAAAAGCAGATGATTTGGATTCACAGCAGAGAACTGACAATTCAGTTACAGAGTTTAGAACGAGAATTGATTATAAAGTTTCGGAGAACCACATAACGTCTATCGGAGCGGAGAATTTGCAAGATCAGATTTCTTCTGCAAGAATTGCACCTGATTGTAGACGGACATACCCGAATCTTTGTTTTGAAGATTTTAATCCATTGTTAACAAAAGGGCAAACCATTAATGGAAATGCGTATCGATTTCGAAATGCATTTTATCTACAAGATGAATGGAGGATTTCAGATAAACCTAGAATCCAAATTGTTCCTGGGGTTCGATATGATCATGATTCGATCTATGGGGGAGAATGGTTACCGAAACTTGCCATACGATACGATGTAACCGACCAGTTTCGAATTCGAGCCGCGAATGGTTTGGGATACAGAGCACCTAGTTTTCAAGACCTTTACTTTAATTTTCTAAATCCTGGTGTTGGGTATCGTGTGGTAGGGAATTCAGATTTGAAACCAGAACTTTCTAGAAGTTACAATTTTGGTTGGGAGTGGGATATCACCAAACGAATTTGGTACAGTTCCAATCTATTTTATAATAATGTAGACAATCTCATTGGATTTAGGACGAATCCTATCAGAGATTCCTCTGGACTAATGGTGTTTCAAACATCCAATTATCAGAAAGCAATGACGCAAGGGATTGAAACTTCCGTCAATGTAAGAGTCTCTGATATTGTTACAACAAGTGTTGGGTATACTTATACGGATAGTCGCGACGAATTGACAAAGTTACCTCTGGAGGGTAGGGGTCTGCATCGTTGGAATTTTAGCGTAAGGGTTGATGAAAAATCTAGTGGGATTTCCTTATCGGTTTTTGCCGTTGTATTTGGCAAACAACCATATTACTGCATTAAAAATCCGTTTTGGTGTAATCCTGATTTACCATCTAACTTTGATTCTTTGGAAACTGCCTTAAACCAAGAGTCGCAAAACTCAATTCAAAATCTTTTGGGAACATTGCCTACGGTTCTTTCTGATTACTGCGCGGAGAAGAATCTTTCCTATTGCACCACAAGTCCAACGTATGGATACCGTATGGTGAATCCCTATACGAATTTGAATCTTAGATTGTCGCAAAGGTTTTTTGGGCATTTCCAATGGTTCGTTGGAGTTGATAATGCATTAGATGCTTGGGATTTACAATACAATCCGCAACGACCAAAATTCTATTACTTTGGTTTGGATGGGAAATTTGCTTTTAGTGAAGTGAAATTAAAGAATGGAGATTCTTGAATCTAAAAAAAGTTATCTTACGAAATCTGAATTCCTGTATGCCTCTTGCGGAATGATTGTAATCCAAATTCCCATGTTTGGAAATCTCCAAGTAGGATTACTTTTTCTTTCGCACGAGTGATCGCTGTGTATAAGATCCTTCGGTTGAGAATGGAAAGATTGTTTTCTGTATCTACATCCAATGCTGTTTTGGGAGGAAGGTAAAGGTAAATTGATTTGTATTCAGAACCTTGGCTTTTGTGAATCGTGAGAAAAAAAGCGGGTTCGTGGTCAGGTAGTGTATCTAAAGCAAAGGAATACAAACGATCTTCAATGGGGAAGACTGCCCTTAACTCAGAATTGATAGAAACCACGAGGCCAATGTCTCCATTGAATAATTTTCTCATTTGGTCATTTGATTGGATGATGATGGGCATCCCTTCAAAGTAAAAGGACTTGGATAATTGTCGGTAACTAAGATTCGTTTGGTTTTTAGGATTTGATATTTGTTTTTTGGCATGGCTTAAAATTTGGTTTTGGATGGCTTCGATTCCAAAGTATCCATTTCGTAGGATCGTAAGACATCTGTATTCATTTACGATGGACTCAAATATCGATTTGTTAGTTGGGTCTTTCAGCGAGTTTGGTTCCCAATGGAGTTTGGATGTCGCATTGGCTGTTTGCAGATACAATGTATCCCATAAAAATGGAACCAAACTTTCTAAGTTCCAATCGAGAATCTCAAGATGATTCCCATTAGGTGACTTTGTTTTTTTATCACCTTGGATCCAAACAAAATCCTTTTCTGATTGGAGTTCTGATTTAGTGATGATGTTTGGTTTTGGGAATGGTTTTGGTTTGCTATTTACACCGAAGGATTGTTTGACGACTTCAGCAAAAACACTGAATTCGGAAGTGTCCGAGAAACGATGATTACTGGTAAGTTCTGATAAAAATTCTTTTTTATTTTTTAACGTCGTGATGAGATCGGTTAACACCTCACCTTGGCCCACCGAAGGCAGTTGGTTTGGATCCCCTAGCAAAATGATATGCGTATCAAAATGGATCGCTGAAAAAAATAAATTCATCAATTTTAAATCTACCATGGATGTTTCATCCATGATGATTAAGTCATAAGGTAACGTCCGCTTTTCACCAAATTTGGCTTGGTTTGTTGTTGGATTGATTTTTAATAAATTGTGAATGGTTTGTCCGCGGAAACTAGAAGACTCTGAAGGATTTTCTGTAAATCTTTCTAAATTCCTTTGGATGGATTCTGTTAATCTTTGTGATGCTCTTCCGGTTGGTGCCACAAGTGCAATCCGTTCCACATTGGTGAGTAATTCCAATCGGTATAATGCCATTAAGAGAAAGGAAACAACCGTTGTTTTTCCCGTTCCTGGGCCACCAGAGATCACTCGGAAGTTCGAAGTAATCACGTCTCTGATCGTATCCCTTTGTTCTTTTGCAAGTGTGATGTTTGCTTCTCTTTCTAAACTGCTCACAATCTTTGTGATTTGGTCAGGAGAGATCGTTGTATTCTTTTTTTGGTTTGCTTTATGGGTTAAGAATGCCTTAAGTAAGGATTCGAATTTGATTTTTTCGGAATGGCTTTTTTGCAGATACAACCTAGATTCTGTTCCTGCATTCTCGATCACAAACGGGAAGTAGGTTTTCAGTTTGTCGATTGTGTTCTCATCCTTAATAGGAATGTACAAATCTCCGCTTTGGGATTGTACAAGTAAATTTGCAATTGTATCCTTGAGTGACGAGTCCCAATCGGGGAAAAGATTGTATAAAGAATTCACAAAGGATTGGATTTTTTCATCGATTACTTTCATGAATATACCTTCTCTAATTGGTCAGAGGCACTGCGGATATAGGCCATCACTTCTTTTTTGATTCCTTCAAACTGCTCGAGTGTCCATTCGGAATCGGAATGTTTTAAATCAGAGTAGATTCCGGTTTGTTTGTCACCAGACATCCCTCTTAAAAACAAATAATAGACTCCGCCAAACTTGTTTAAGGCTAAATCGGGTCCAAAGAGGGACTTTAGGTATTCAAATAAAATAAAGGAATACACTGACTTTTGGAAAAGATACCCTTTGTCACGGACGGCATTGGCAACCGCTTCACTGCTATAATCGTTGTTTGGTAGTAAATTGGATTTATAATCGACAATATAGAATTTCTGATCCTTCACAAACACCAAATCGATGGCTCCTTTTAAGTAGTGTTCGAATCCGTCGGTTAAGGAAGCACCACTTTCTTTCAGTAAGTTTTGTAAGAATAAATGGAATTTTAATTCTGCAGACTTTTCTTCTTCCTTTAATTCACTTAAGGATATGGAATTGCCTGTCGCAAGGTTGATCTTTGCAGTCATTGCATGTTTCAATAGGGAAGCAACAGTCTCTTCTATTTTAAGTTCCTTCCCTTCGACTTCAACGGGATACCTTGCGAACGATTTTTGGTAAGCCCACTTCCAGACGGAACTTTGTAGGATTGTTTCCAAATCCAATTGGAAAATAGAGAAATCACATAATTCAAGAATGTTATGTAAAAAGTTTCCGATCTTGGCACTGGAAGGCAATTCAAAAGTCGAGCTCACTTCCACATCAGGAGTTTCTTCTAATTCTTTTTTCTTTTCTTCTTGGTTTACGTTTAAGTTTTTTTCATTGGCTTGTAAACTTGTATAACTATGTTGCAAGAGCACTCTACCAATTTTGATTTCAGAAGGGTATAAAATCGGGGAGGTTGGTTTCTTTGATTGGGTGTCAGTTGCAGGACTAGGATTTGTATTTGTCACTTCTGAAATTTCGTTTGGATCTCGGAATACAAAACTCGATGCAAGAGAAGGATTCTGGTTTCTTAAGGTTTGGATTCTATTTAATTCTTTGTACAGGATTTGGCTATACCCAGAATTCGGGAGTGTATCTTCTTTTTTGGATCTTCCCCAATTGAGTTTGGGAAGGTAAAGCCTGAGATTAGGTCTCGTAAGTGCTACATATAACAGACGTTTTTGTTCATTTAGGAAATGATTTTGTTCGTCTTCTTTATCTGGATTTAGATCCCATAAGTCAAGAATCCATTTTCTTTTTTTGCCTTCCGGTGATTCGATTTCGATCGGGTATTCTTTATTGGTTATACGGTTTCCCCTGTTCCCAAAGTAAAATAAGAATACGACTGGCCACTCCAATCCTTTTGATGCATGGATGGTTAAAATTTGCACAGAATCTTCTTCTGTTTCACGATCAAATAACGGCTCTTCTTCGGGAGATTGTTTTTTTTGTTTGAGCTCACGTAAATGGGAGAGTAACTCTTGCAAACTACAATTTGACTTTAATTGTATTTCTAAAAGTTTTTGAAAGATTTGCCGGAAGTTGGTGCGTTTACGTTCCCATTCGAGTGTGTTTTTACCTTCCAACCAAAAGAGTTTGGTTTCGTCCATCACAGAACGAAAGAAACTTGCATACCGATTTTCTTTGACGAGTCTTTGCCATTTGTCGATGAGTGATTTCTCATACGAGTCAATGGAGTGTTCATCAAACTTTTGGATTTCATGTGGGTGGATATAGAATATATCAGAGAATAGAATTTTTTTATAACTTTGGGAAGAGTTGGAACTTAGTAAACATTCTAAGAGATTTTGAATTTGATCGGCTTCTCTGGATTGGTAAATCCCTCTTTGTTTGTAGATGGAACATGGGATTCCTGCTTTTGATAAATAAAATTCAACAAGAGCTGATTCTTTTTGATTCCCACAAAGAATCGCTATGTCCTTTAACTTGACCTCTTGGATTTCTCGTTCCCCTTTTTTGTTATACGAGAGAGTTGTTTCTTTGGTTTGGATTCGTTTGATTTCACTTCGAATTGTTTCTGCCCAAGTATTTCTTACTTTGTTAATGTTAGGAAACCGTTCTTTGAAATCAAAAATATGAATCGCTGACTCATTTGGATTCACATATTGGTACTTGATGGTATCAGGGTCAGGGGAGGATACTTTCTTATATAAGTAGTTTTCTTTACTGGAGCCTGGTTCTTCGATAGGGAAAAAATGTGTTGTCCCATATTCTTTTGTTTCATCATGGAAAATGGTATTGAGTCCATGGATTAATTCTTTTGTGGATCGATAATTGGTTTCTAAGGTAGATTTGGATTCGAAGTCGCGAGATGCATCAAGATAAATTCCAATATCGGCTCCGCGAAATCCATAGATACTTTGTTTCGGGTCTCCAATACAAAAGAGCATTCTCGACTTTGTATCTTTGTCTAAAAACAAAGTTTTAAAAATTTGGTATTGGTTTTTGTCTGTGTCTTGGAATTCATCTAGGATACAAACTTGGAATCTCTCTTGTAAGGATTGGACCAAGGTTTGGTTTGGGTTACGAACAATCACATCATAAACCTTTAAGATCATTTGATCATATGTTAAGTATTCGCCTTTATCAATGATGGCTTTTGTTTTAGAAGTGAGTTCATTCACTGTATTTTGTAAGAAGATGGATCCTTCATAATCCAATGAATCAAGAGGGAAGATTTCCTTCAGAGAATCGACTACCGATTTTATTTTCCCTTGTAACGCAATGGATGCTAGGTCTAATTTTTTGGCAATTGTACTCCCTTCCAAAAGGAAAAAATCGAATCCCGTAGCGTTGATTCCGTTACCAATAGAACGTTCTAAACCCGCAATTCGTTTTAATTCATTGGATAGATACTTTGTATCTTCGTTTCTAATCGCATTGATTGATAACTCGAGTGAGTTCCAGTTTCCCATCCACTTAGGGATGGTACCTTTCGCTCCTTGCGCAGTAATTGCTTCGCCAATTGGTCCTTTTAACGCTTCACAGATTGTGAGGATGACATCCAAGACATTGCTTTTCTTTGCATTGTGAATGCACTCGTCTAAGGATACAAATTTAGGAAATACATAGTCCTTCGTGTCAGCAAGGAGTTTAGAAGTTGAGTTAATAACGAGGTCTTCCTTCGTTTTTAAATTAGATATGAGAATCTCATTTGCGAGTGACTCTTTGTCTCTGCCTTCCCATTGGCTCCTTTTGAGCTCGTAAAACGTCTTTCGAATCAATTCTTCATTCGATGTCAGTTTGACATTGGGATTGTTTTGGGTTTCGACTGGGTATTCTGTTAATACCATATTACAGAAACCATGGATGGTGGAGATCGTAACTTGGTCTAAATCTCGGAGATACTGGTAGTATTCTGGGTGTTTGCCGTTGTCATAGAGCTCTAGGATTTTTAATTTTAATCGGGTCTTCAATTCTCCAGCTGCTTTTTCTGTAAAGGTGAGCACCAAAAATTGGAGCAGTCGATTCTCTTTGATATGATTGGTTACATCATGAGTCATCACTTCACCTAACATTTGCATGATGAGGTGTGTTTTCCCAGTTCCAGCAGAAGCTTCGATAAAATTAGGATGGTTACGTAAAGGATGATCCATGTTTAAAATCCTTTTCTCAGAAGGGGTAAGAGTAGGGGATAGACCTTCTTGAACGAAAATTGGTTTAATAAATCCTTCCCATAAGGTGATAGTTTCATATGCTCTGATTCAAATTCTAAGATTTGGTCCGACTCTTCTTCTAAAAATTCCTTCCATGCAGTTTCTAATGCATCATCACCCTTTTCCAAGTCTTCCATTCCTAGCTCGGCAAAAAACAAATTGAGTCCAGGATTTGGTATGTACATAGGTGGTGATTCATTGATGAGGTTGACAACGCTTCGAATGTAATTGGCAGATTCCACTTCTGGTAAATGATCCAAGGGAAGGATCATATCCTTTTCTTTTTGTTTTGATAAGATGGGAATGATGACTAATTTTTTTCCAATCGTTCGGAAGAGACAGGCACTGAGGAAAAGAAGGATCATCTTTCCAAAATAATCTTTTACGAATTCATTTCCTTTTTCTGGTTTTGGAATAAAACTTCTTGGATAAAACCAATAGTAAGTATCACCGATCGCAATGAGATTTTCCCACTCACCGGTGATGGATTGGTTTTCATCCAAAGGAAAGGATGGTAATTGAATGCCGTCACGTAAGCCAGTATCACCCATCGAGAGGGAACTTAAAAAAACCATTCCATTCGCATTCGAAAAGAGCTCTGCCTTTAATGTCTTATACACTTCTGCAATTGCAGTGAGTTCCTCAAATAAGGTTTCTGTTGTGACTAAATGGAAAGCACCATAGGGAAACTCAGCTTTTTTCTCTGCGATTTGACTGAACTCATTGATTTTTCGCTGAATCGAATCTTTGTCCCAAGGCCAAACTTCTTCGTTTGCCAATGATTCCGTAAAGAGAGGCACAAATTTTGATTTGAATAGGTATGTTTCCAATGCATTGAAATAAAATGGTTCTTCCGCAGACGTTTCCTCTTCATCATCTATATAACCTAAGTTCTCTTTGATGTAAGGGAGAATCGGATTTTTAAAGGCAGAAGCAATGGAAGTAATTGAGATTTCTTTTTTGGATTTGAATTCAGAACTAGGCAAAGGCCAATCTTCTAAGGAAGTAAAACTTGGTTTCGGCAATTCTGTCGCTAAACCTCTGTATTGTTTTAAGTTCCTTGCAAAATCATAGGAATGTAAAATTTCCTTCTCATAAAATCGACTATAGGATGTTAGTGGGATTTCTGTTGCTCTATCGATTCCAAGTGAATTCATAATCTCAAATAAACTAGAACAAGGCTCAAATTCCTTATCTTCTAATGTATTCTTTCCAACAAAGGAAAAAGTGATGCTATCTTCCGCTGATAAAATGGTTTCCCAGAGTAACGATTCTTGGATTTCAACTCGATTCAAATCCCAAGGTTTTGCATCATTTTTTCTAAGATTAAACCTAGATAGATCTTTGGATCCAGGAAATTTTCCTTCGCCTAACCCTACGATATAGATATGGGAAAAGGGAATGGGTCGCATGGGTTGTAAAAGAGAAATCGTAATCCCTTCTGTTAGGTAATTTCCTTTTTGAGTCGCAATGTTCGAAAAGATTTCATCTGTTTGTAAGGTTAGGAATTGTAAGAAGTCGTTTACATTGTTCCATTCGGTATCACACCATTTCGCAATCGTATCTAACCAAGTTGTCAAATAGATCCTTTCGTTTTCTGTTTCCTCACTAAACTTGAAGAACTGATTCCATTTGAATTCGAATGACTTAAATCGTTCACTTGTAGGTAACTGTAAAAATTCTGATGTAAAAAACGATTGTAAGGATTTGATTTGTTCCCAAACCAAATTCAAATGCAAAACAGAATCTTCTTCTGCCAAAGGATCTGTGATCATACCCATCTTGTCCCAAGTGGTTTTTTCATCACTGATGACAGATAGGACTGCGCGTTTCACTCCGAAGGAAATGGTATAAGGATTCTCCTCTTTGTTTTCATCATAAAGAGAACCAAGAGAATTGAGTAGTTGGCTTACGGAATTTGTTTGGTCAGAGGATTCTGTTTTGTTTTTGCCAGTGATGAGTGGATTCTCGAGCAATTGAATGAAATCGTCTTTTTCAATGCGTTGGTTTAAAAACGATGGGAAGAGAATTGAAAATACTTTGTATAACAAAGAAGAATCTTTTGCTACTAAATCAGAAAGAGAATAATTCAATCGGTGGAGAGTAGGGGTCTCTTCTATCCTTTGTGTTGTATAAATCCCACCATGAAAAACCCATTCAATCGCTGCTTTGTAATCATTGGTATTGGGAACAAGGATTGCAAAGTCTAACAAGCTTAAGTTGCCTTTGCTTGTGCTGATTTTATGAAGGATATCATGTGCAATGGATTCCATCTCGCGGTATTCAGAAGGTGCATTCCATACCCGAACCGTTTGGTCGTTTAAGTAGTTCTCATCCTTCACCTGTTCCTCAAGTAAGATGGACTTTAGCTTTGCAAGCATGCCACCACTTGCATATTTGGATTTTTCTTTTTGTTTCGTAGCGTTTGAAAATTCTTTTGCTATATAAGATTGTGGTTTTGCAAATATGGATAAGTAGTTTTTGGTTTTCTCTGGATTTTGTCCGATGACTTTACCATTATGAAATTGGTAGATATAGATTTTGAAATTTGGATTCTTCGAAACCGTTTTCAAAAAATCAATATAAGTCCCTGACAAATTGGACAAACAAAAAAAGTGCAAACTCCCTTGGAGAGATAACTCTTTCCCTTTCTCCAGGTAATAGAATAAGTTTTTCTTGTCGTCTTTATTAATCCCAAGATAAATTTCTTTTTCCAATTCCCAGTAAGGATCCTTTGTGAGATGGTTTGGGATTTGACTCTTCGTACCCCTTAGCCAGTTGTGAATCCAATCTGACCTATTCAATTCATAGTCTTTGAAATACTTTGTCAAAAGATCAGATAAATAGTATAACTTTGGTAAATCGGATATGTATGTTTTGATCTCCGGATGTTTTTGGAATAAGGTGCTTTGGTTTTCATAGAGGAAACGAAAACAATCTTTTTTAAATGAATTGTAATCATAAAATTCTTCCTCTTCTGCCCAAGGAGGAATTTGTAAGGAAGCAAATATCGTTTTTAAAATCGCTTTTTCTAAGAATGTAAATTCAATGTTGATCGAAAGTTGTGAGTCATTGTATTTCGGGATGTTGAGTTTTAACCAAGGAATTAAATTGGTATTCGGCACAACCACAAGTGGCATACGGAGTGGATTTTCAATTTGTTCCTTCTTGATTTGTTTGGTTAGTTCCGAAGTGATTTCGTGCAGATGGAGTCCTGCAAAATAATGTATTGGCAAAAAAAATCCCTTATTTCAAAAATCAAACATAGTTTCACCTCGTAGAACTTGGGATGCAATCATTATCTGTTGTTTCGTATTGAAAAAGAAAAAATTAGGGCGCCATTTCCGGCTATACGCTCCAATCTTTGCCAAAGGCAAAGGATTTCCGCTGCTATCCGGGGCGCTCCAATGTAGAAATTGAACTTAAAAAAATGGGAGAGAAGGTCTCTCCCAAATCTTCACCTAGCGAATACTAAGTGATTCGTATTTCATTCACTTTCACACGTAAGTGTGGATGCAGAGCTTGTGCTGTGTTTAAATGTTTCTGTTCCATGGCTGATGAGTTTTCCCGTTCCCCAAAACGTAACATAAAAGGTGATGGGATTAGATTTCGATTTTACTTCTTTCCTTTAGGTTTTTTCTTAGAAACCGTGTAACCTAACGTAAATGCCATTTTCCAGATCATCTCTAAATATTCTCCTGCGTTTGTAATGCTAGATTCTGTTTTGGAATCGGGTAATACAGCCTGTAAATGAAACTCATTGGTTCCAAACCGAACCACATCGGGAGTCATATGAATCCATGTATGCCAACCATATTCTCTGTGTTCTGGATAAAAGGTGAGTAAAATGCCCGGTTCTTCTATTTTCGGCATTGTTGGAATTTGACTTTCTAATTTACGTCTGGCTGCCATATCCAACATCGTACGTGTCTCTGAATTTGGCTTTGTTTCTTTCCAATGTTTTTGGATCAAATCATCTCCTTTTTTCCCAAACCATCGCAGGAGAAGTGGTAATCGTAGCCCTAAACTTTCTTCATAAATACTGGAATCGTATGATTCATGGTTTGTCATATCTAATCGATTTTTGATCACTTGCGAAATAATTTCAAAAGAAGATTCTCCATCTAACAAATAAAGACGAGCGGCTAGTAAATCCTTCCACACATACCATTCCGGACTTGGATTTTCCAATTGTGTTTTGATTGTAATTGAATCCATTTTTAAAACCTGATTCCATTTGATCGACTCAGGTTCCATAACTCTCATGAACTGTAATAGGTAAGTTTTCCAAGAAGGAGCTACGTAAGGTAGATTTAAAATTTCTATAAAATATGGATACACAGCTCGACCCTGAATGAATAGGGCTTTGATGGCTTCCCATCGATCGTAAGAACCCGAATATTTATATTCATCCAAGGAATATCTTAGAGATTCAACAAGCCATGGGCCTCCGTAACGCACTACATCTTCATGTATACATTTGTTTTCTCGAATCTTTTCGAATACATGTTGGATGCTATACTTTTCTGGATGGAGGATTGCCTCTGGTAACTTTGATTTGTTTTTTGCGAGTGATGATGCATACTCATCGGAATCATCAAATTTAGGTGCCTCAGCTCCAGTGAGTGTTTCCCAAGCACTCCTAGCCTCAACTTCTATATAACTCCACGAATAATCAACCATAGGATTTGGATCAGCATAGATATGATACCAAAGATAATCTTTAAGTTTGACAATTTTTTTCTTTTTTATACTACGGATGATTCCATAAACTCGGATCTGATCTCCTTTGTTCCCAAGAATCCTTTCCGCGAAGTTTAAATATTCTTTGTTATCTGGTTCCAAAAACAATAAACCTGCAACATAACATGCCTTTAGGTCGATCGCTATTCCAGGATCATTGGATTCATCAACTCCTATGAAAAATTTGTAGAGTTCTAGTTTTGCTTTTTCTGGCTCCATCGTTGCCCAAGCAATGGCAGCTTCGGAGATATTAATGATTAGACGTAATTCCAGATAGGAGCCCCTATCTCTCCCTTTGATTAGAAAACTCTTTTTTAAATAATCCTCGATGATTGGAATATGTTCATTTAAACCTAAATGAGCACATACAGCAAAAGCATTCCCAACACTCATTCCGAAGTATTTAAAATGGTCGCGATAAGTAAAAAGTTTTTTAATTAATTCAACGGAGACTTCATCTAAAGTTAAAATTCTTTCTTGCAAAGCTTCGTTTAAATGAGTGTAGGCGGTGAACATGTTGTTTAATGTAGGGCCTTCTTTTTGAACCTTTTGATTGATTTCTTTTACATTGTCAAGGGTCTCGAAAGTACGCCATGCAGCATCAGCTAATATGGATTTAGATTCTTCATGATCACTATTGATTAAAGCCTCTACAACGTATTCCATTCTCGGGTCATCTTGTTTGAGTTTATGCACTGCTTCCCTTAGAGAGATCATAGCTTTGTCATCATCCAACATTCCGATCGTTTTTGTGATGCCACAGAATGCTTTTTTATTGTCTGCATCATACTTCAGCCCTTGTCTGAAGGCAGCATTGATCACAGTAGAAAGTCGTTTTTCTAATTTTTCTGGATTGTATGGCCAAGTATTATAAGCACTATCCGTTCGTTCTCTAAAATAGTCTTCTATGACTCTTTTTAGATTAGGATCTTTTTTGGATATTTCTTTTAGAATGATATCATGTGCTGCAACATCCTCTGGATAATCATCTATCAATTGAAAAAGGTCTGAATCTGTTTTCATTCTAGATTCTAACTCTTTTTTAGATATGGTTTTGAGGTTTGATAATCCTAAACTATCGTTGTATAACTGGACGTTTTTTGGTTCAATTTGTTTTGGATCGGCATTATTGAATGTTTGGGTTCTGATTTTTTCTACTTTTTCAGATGGAACATTAAATAGAGTTTTTATGTTTCCATCCAAATACCCGAGTATATGTTTGCAAAGTGTTGGGATAATTTTCCCTTTCGATTTATTTGCAAGTTTGATGGTCTCTCTACATGCATTGTCATTTTTGAGATAGAAGTGGTGGATGATCCAATAAGCAGCCAAGTTTGGATATTTTTTGATATCTGGTTTTTCCTCTTCCCAAGTAGTATAAGAGGGCGCATCTGCTAATTTTTCGGTAAATGCATAGGCTGGGTCACCATAACTATGCCCGAGTAACCACGCTGATCTTTCAAACATATCCAATGAATTATGGTAGATAGGTTTGTTCTCATAAATTTTATTAGCTTCCTTTTCAAAGGATCGAATCAAACTATCTTTAATATTGGATACTAAAATTGGTTCTTTTTCTTTTTTGTCTGAATTTATTTCTTCAAATTCCTCATCCTCTTCGTCATCATAACTTTCGTAAGTATCGTTTTTCCAATTCTCTGCAATAAAATGGCTAATCGAAAAATAAGGTAAATTTTCTAAAACTCCGATCTCATGGTTGTAATAGTTTACTTCTATGGACTCTTTTTCATTTGGTAGTAGATTAATCCAACATGTATCACCACCACCATCAGAAGCAAAAGGATACGAACCATTGAATAAAAACATCAAACCACTATAAGTTCCGACTAACCAATTTAATACTTCTTCCGGATCTTTGAATTTAACCAATTTTTCAATAGAAGAGATTGCATAATCAAAACCGCCGTCTTCATCTTCTTCCAATTCGTCCTCTTCGACAGAGTGATGATCAATCATATTCCAAACATCCGCTACTTCATACATAATGGATTTATAAGCTTTTTTTAAATTTTCCCATTCTAAAATTTCTTTTCCAGGTTTGAAACCATACATAGATTCGAAGTCTTTTAAAAAACTTTGATCGAATTTGTTTTTTTGTTTGGCCACATTTAAAAATTTATCTTTTAAGGATTGGAAAACCAACATCCGATCCATGATGATTTCTTTTAGTTTTCCAGAGTAAAAATCTGCTTTTTGTAAGTTTAGTTTTGTGTTTTGTTTCATGACGCTAATTCTTGATTGATAATAAAAAATGATTCCGAATAGTGATTTCCGAAAATTTTAAACCAGAGATCTCCCGAATTGTCTTTTTCAAATCTTAGGACATTTAAATCGGGGGTGATTTTATGGTATAAGGAGTGTTGTGTTAAGGTTAGTGTATCTAAATTAAAATTTAATAAGTGTTTTTTAGATGGGGTTTTGTTTCGTTCTTTGAGAAGTAAAGTAAGGTTTGAATGGTCATCAATGGAAATATCTAGAAATTCTAAATAAGATCCAAAATAAGATTTCATTGTATCATCATATAAATTTAATATATGTTTTAATTCGCCATCTTTGTTTCTTACTTCTAACTTTGAATCGGAATATAGAAAAAATTTGTCTGAGTTGATCTTTACATTCATCGGAGCTCCACTAGTTGAAAATTCCGATATAAAGTTTCCTTCTAAATTTAGAATGTAAGCTATATCTAGATTATTTTCAGTAACTAAAATTCTGTTGTTACTGATTTGCTTTAGGTTCCTCAGGTTTTGAAATTCTAGTTTTGAGTTTAATATTTCCCAATCTGTTCCATTCCATTTATGGATTTGTTTTCTTCCACTCGTGTTGGCAAATATTACATAAGTGTCTATACCAATATTTAATATTTGATAAGGTGCAGGATTTGTTAATTTAGGAGAAGGCAGGTTAAAAAATTGATCATCATTGAAATAAATCACCGAATTGGAAGTCCCGAATGAAACGATATCCGGATTGGAGTGGAAAGGATTATCGCTTGCTAAATATATTCCAATGGGGAATTCATAACGAGTAATTTCTACACCATCATTTTTATAAAGTATTGGACTTTGATTCCAGGAACCAATCCAGAGATTACCCAAACAATCTCGTTCGAACAAAATTCTTTCGAATCCCGTAATGATAGAATCTTTATGTAGGTTTTTAGTTACGTTGATTTTGATCTCTTGCATTTTGTTTCTTAAAAACTTTTAATGCAAATTGAGAACCATACCTGTTTAGGCAATTTATTTTTTATTTAAGTGATTTTAGATTCAAACACCATGAATATCACTACAAGAAAAGGTGTTTCGTCTTAAAATTCGCATAGAGAATATTAGGAATTATGAATGTGATCAGTCTCATAGAATTCTTTGAGACAAACTGTGAAATTTATTAGCTCTATTTTGAGAAATAATTCATCCGCAATTGTTATTGTTGGGACTTTAAAGGTGAAGACTATTTTCTTACGATAATGGAACACTGAATTCTTGAAAAGACAGAAAAATAAATCTACCAACAGATTAACAAATTATAGATATCGAAGAACTTAAAAAACTTTGCGAAATAAAATTTTTTAGACCCAAATCTCCCATTTGTCCCAGGTAACACTTATATTCTGTTCTGTCTGCCAATGAAACCAATAGTTACTTTTTTCCAAAAATTGTGACACTTTCTCCGTTGGCCTTACACCCATTTGTATGAAACAGAACAATTCAAAGAAAATAATTCAGAGTATTACAAAAGATGTGATGGAGGCAATCCAGTCGGGCAGTCTTCAGGAGTGGGTCAAACCTTGGCAGAGTTTTGGCTTTCCATGGAATGCATTTACATGCAAAGAATATGGTTTTCTGAATGCCTTATGGCTCACCAATGTCTTAGTGAAGTTTGGGTTTATTTATCCCATTTGGGCAACAGAGAACCAATGGAAAAAACTTGGTTATTCTTTGAAAGCAGGGGAATCTCCAAAAACAGAAGTTGTATACCCTTGCCGTGTTCAAATTCCTATCATTCCCCAAAAGAAAACTGCGGTTGATGGTGAAGAAGATGATCAAGGTGAAATAGAAATTGAATATAAGTCGTGTTTGGTTCATAGGGTATATCCTGTCTTAAACATCTCTCAAGTCAAAATTCCTGATTGTGAATGTGAAATGTTTGTCAAGAAGACAGTACAAAATGCTCCGGAAAGCGTTTCTGAGTTTGTGCATTCGATCAAACACAAGATGGAAGAGGTCGGGAATGATCGAGCAGCGTATGTTGTCCAATCAGATACAATTTGGATGCCAAAAAAGGAGTATTTCAAAACTGAAGCTGACTATTGGGCGGTTTACTTACACGAGTTAGGCCATTGGACTGGGGCATTTCACAGATTGAATCGAGATTTATCTGATGGTTTTCGGAATTATGCTTTTGAAGAATTAGTCGCTGAACTTTGCTCGGCTATCTTTGCTGGTGAATTTGGTTTTAGCGGAGAGTTGCAACATAAAGAATACATTGGGTCTTGGTTGAGTATCTTGGAAAACAATCCACGTGTGATCGTTAAAGCAGGATATCTTGCTATGGAAGCGGTGGAATATTTGAAGAAAGAAGCGAAGAAGGGGGTGGGGGTGAGTTAAGCCCCTGCCACATTTCCTTGACTAAATGATGTTAGAGCTTATAGGTTCACAAAACGGATTCTAAAAGCGTCTTATCCAACAAACATCATGATTGGAGAAGTCAATGACATAGGGAATCTTCATTTCGAAGGCCATCGGATCTTTCTATCTTCCGCATTAGCGGATGAGGAAGTTGGTTTAGAGGAAATCTCAGACAGACATGTAAAGATTCATTTTTATGGGGTAAGCATTGGTGTGATCGACTTGTATACGGGAAAGTTGTTGCAATTTAAAAACCCAATGCCATCCTCAATAGCGTCTGAATCAGGATTTCTGTGATCCTTTTTGTAAAGTATGTATTGAGACAAAACTGTAAAGGATGTACGAGTACATTCATACCAACTAGCAGATGTAATGCGACATAATATACATTATCGCACGTTGCATATTGATCATAATTGATAGTATCTCAAACCCAAAAAAAATTTCAAACAAGTGGAAACTTCAAGAAACACTTTGTCCCATTTTCATTTGTGATCTTTAATTTGCCTTTCAAACTTTCTGCTAACATCTCCACCATAGAAATTCCAAAGCCAGGATGGAATGTTGTTAGACTTCGATCAAAACCGATTCCATTGTCTTGCACCACAAAGATAAGATTGCCATCTTGCTTTTCCTCACGAAGGGTCACAGTGATTTGAGCAGGTGTTTCGTTTTTACCAGAAAAGGCATATTTAAAAGAATTTGTCAAAAGTTCGTTTGCAATGATGCCCAGAGGGATTGCCAAATTTGCTTTTACCAAAATATCTTGTATAGAAAGTGAAACATGCACTTGATTATTTTTATTGTATAAATCTAAAAATGCATCAATCAAACTTGTGAGATAATTTTTTAGAGATATTTGATTGAAGTTTTGATTCATTAACATTCTATCATATAGAACGCGAACAGCTGTTACGTATGAAATGGCACATCGTAATGCCTCTTGCACTTCTGCTTGATTCGATGCTTGAAGCTGTAAATCTAAAAATCCTTCAATACTCGTGACATTGTTTTTGACTCGGTGATGAATTTCTCTTAATAAAGTTTCTTTTTCTTGAATCTCTTTTTTTAGCCTTGCTTCTGTTTGACGATATTCTGTAACGTCTTGTCCGATGGAAAAAAAATATTCACCAAAGGAAGTGCTTGTCATACGAAGAGTTTGGTCTGTTCCAGGGAAATAGGATTCCCAAGAGTAAGGAAGTCTATCCCTAAAAATTTGATTCACGATTGGCAAAAATTGTTCCACGGGATTTGTTTCTGGCCATATTTCACCTGTTTCTTTGCCAATTGTTTCCTCTCGCGTTTTGTTCCATGCATTCAAACCTGCTGGATTCACATCTTCCAATTTCCACGAGATTATCCGGCCTGTTTGATTTCTAATGACTTTCCAAAGATGAATTTCTTCTGCTATATTGAGAAATAAATTTTTGTACTTTTCCTCTTGGATCCGGGCAGCTGCTTCTACTTCCTGTTTCTCCGTGATATCTCTACTAAAGACTCCTACTCTTGCTATTTTACCATCTCTAAAGATTGGATAAATACGCACATCCGACCAAAATGTGTTTCCATTGTTTTCTATTTCTAAATCAGTTTGGTATGGTTCCCCTTTGAAAGCTAAGTTGATTCTCCTTCGCCAATCCGATTGGTAATGATAAGGGATTGCCTCTAAAAAACTGTCTCCAATTTCAATATTAGCAGAGAAACATTGATAATATTCTTTTTTAGCAGCTTCATTGATCGTAATGACTTTAAAATCAGAATTGATCGATAAAATGCCTTCAGTAGAATATTGTAAGATCTCTGAAAAATTTCTTTCAGCTTCTTCTAATGACTTTTGGTGTTGTTGCACTTTCCATTTTTCTTGGAAGAGTCGGTAGGCCATTTTTATGGATGCATCTAGGACTGTGATCCCTGATCCTTTCACAACATATCCATAAGAAGTCACCTGTTGTGTCTTCTCAACGATTTCTACTTCTGTGTGACTGGATAAAAATACGACTGGTAACTCTTTCAATTGCAAAATTTGAATCGCGGTTTGGATGCCATCCATGCCGTGACCTAAATCAATATCCATCAGAACTAAATCAAAATTTGATTCTTGTGATTGGACTAGGTCGAGTGCCTCTTCGCCACTTAAAGCATGTGTTACCGTATATCCATAACTTGTCAACTGACGGCTTTCTAGTTTTGCGATGAGTACCTCATCTTCTACCAATAGAATTCGGTTTTCAAGCTTCATTGCTGACTCAATCAATGGATGTATATCCTTGAAATGCTCGCAGATGGCATTTCCTTACTGTGACCTTGTAGTATACGACTCAGAAAAGAAAGTCAATCTTATTTGTCGCTTTGTCATTTCCTACTTGAAAAGTGGATTTTATTAGAATCATTCAAAAGCTTTCCGGTAATTTTTTTCGTGGAAAAACTGAGGCATTCTGGTCTATTTACGTTTTGACACTTCAATTGAATCGCATAGCATTCATTTAACGAAAAGCGAACACAATGAAATTTAGCGTTAAGGTAAAAACGAATCAAAAAACCCAAGAACTCAAATTTGTATCGAATCAAGAATGCATTGTAAGGTTAAAATCGTTGCCAATCGAAGGAAAGGCCAATCAAGAATTAATCTCCCTTTTTTCTGAACACTTTAAAATTCCGAAAAAAGAAATCAAAATTGTTTCCGGAGAACATTCAAAGATAAAATGGATCGAAATTCCGTTGACAGATTGATTCCTTGACTTACTTCCCCTATTTTTCAGTTCTCAGAATACATACTTTCTTGTATTTTGTTAATATTGATTCTCCAACAACTGCCGGAAACATAAGATGAAACATTCTAACCCCCTCTTACAGACTAGAAATCTTGGCAAAACCTACCAAGTTGGTGAAGTACCTTTGGTAGCTCTTCATTCGGTCAATTTAGATTTTTATGAGGGTGAATTAACGGTTATGTTAGGTGCTTCGGGTTCAGGAAAATCGACATTACTGAATATACTTGGTGGGCTTGACACAGCCACAACAGGCGAGGTTATATTTCATGGCAAAACTCTCGCATTAGAATCTGATGCAGGCCTTACTTTGTATCGTAGAAATTATGTTGGATTTGTATTTCAATTTTATAATTTGATTCCCAGTCTTACCTCTGAAGAAAATGTACGTTTGGTTACCGATTTATCTGAGAAATCCATGTCACCTTTGGAAGCTCTCACGTTAGTAAAGTTACAAGATCGAAAAGACCACTTCCCTGCCCAACTTTCTGGTGGAGAACAACAACGGGTGGCAATCGCAAGAGCCATTGCCAAAAGACCCGAACTTTTGTTATGTGATGAACCAACGGGAGCTTTGGATTTTAAGACAGGTAGAATTGTTTTAGAAGCAATCACTGGGATCAATAAAGATCTAGGAACCACAACGGTTGTGATCACCCATAATGAATCAATCGCTCAAATTGCAGACCGCATCATTCTCGTGAAAGACGGAACCATTGTTTCTGATACAAAAAATCATCATAAAAAATCAGTATCCGAGGTGAGTTGGTGATCGGCTCCACTCTCAATTTAAAACTGTTACGAGACCTAAAAACAATCTCCTTACAGGGTTTAACCGTTGGACTTGTCATCGCCGCAGGTCTCAGTTATTTCTCCGCTTCTTGGTCCTCCTACTTTTCTTTATTACAAGCAAAGGAACAATTTTACAGCAAACAAAGTTTATGTGATGGGTTTGTGAATTTGAATCGTGCTCCCAATTTTTTGGAACGAAAAATTGCAGACCTTCCTGGGATCACCAACTTCGAAACTAGGATTTCAAAAGAAATAGTTCTAGATTTCCAAAGTGAAGTGTATCCCTCTGCCGCGCAACTTTTGTCATTAACTGATCATATCAATACCATCTATTTGACCAAAGGAACACTTCCAAAACAAAACCAAGAAGTGGTGATCAGCGAAAGTTTTGCCAAAGCAAATGATTTAGAACCAGGAGCAGAATTATCGACCATCATTGGAGGGAAACGTGTCCTTCTTACAGTCACAGGGATTGGACTCTCTCCAGAATTTGTCTATGTCTTTCGCCCAGGGAACCCTCTCCCCGATGACAAACACTATGGAATTTTTTGGATGAAACGAGAGGCGATCGAAGCTAATTTTAATTTTGAATCCTCCTTCAATCAGGTGGTATTCCAACTCACGAAAGATCCATTGGATCGAAAAAAAACATTACACGACTTAGATTTAATCCTCGAGGAATACGGTGGCCTTGGCGCCAAAGAACGAAAGTTTATACCTTCGGAATCCTTTTTAAACGATGAATTTAGACAACTGAGGACAACGGCTGTCTTCCTACCTGGAATCTTCCTTGCCATCGCGGCCTTTTTATTACACATCATCTCGAACCGACTCATCACAAAAGAAAGAGAACAAATTGCAACCTTACGGGCATTAGGATACACTGCCTTACAAATTGTTTTTCATTACCTAAAACTCATTTCATTCATCACAGCAATTAGCAGTATGCTCGGAATTTTCATTGGCTATCTGCTTGGGACTGCCATGACAAACCTATATGGAGAATTTTATAAATTCCCAAATCTGGTTCCTGTATTCCCACCTCTTCTCATGTTATTTAGTTTTTTCTTTGGAATTTTGATTGGAGGGATCGGAACACTTTTTTCTTTATATAGCATCATCAAACTAGACCCAGCACAAGCCATGCGCCCTGCTCCACCCGGGAAATATTCCATCGCATTTTGGGAATCATGGATCACCAATATGCAAACCATCCAAAGGATGGTACTCCGAAACTTATTCAAACGACCCATGCGGACACTCTTAACAATCCTTGGATTATCTACATCCATCATGATTATGATCATTGGAAATTTTATCCAGGATACAGTTGGCTCTCTCTTGGATTTGCAATTTAATACCATCCAACGGGAAACATTGACCTTAACATTTCGTAATCCCATCTCGGAGTCTGTTTTATTCGAACTGAAAGAGATGGATGGAGTTTTCGTAGCAGAAGGACAAAGGTCGATTCCGATTAAGATGACAAAAGATAGGAAGAGTAAAGACATTGTCCTCACAGGTCTTCCCAACAATTCCGAATTAAGAAAAATCCTTGGACAGGATTTAAAACCCTTACAAATTCCGATTTCTGGAATTATGGTAAACCAAGACTTAGCAAAAAGAATGAATATTCGAATTGGGGAAACAATTCAAATCGAAACTCTTGATGGAGAAAAAAAGAAATTTTCTGTTCAGGTGACCGCACTAGCAAATGAAATCTTAGGACAAGGTGTTTTCACAAACAAAGAGAATTTAAACCGTATTCTAGAGGAAGGGAATCTCATCAATACTGCTTTGTTAAAAACAGATCCAAACAAAGACTTAGAGTTAATCAAAGAATTTAAAGATGATCCATTGGTGATTGGACTTTTTTCCAAAACAGCGATCCTCAAAGGATTCCAGGAAGTGATGCAGAGATCGTTACAATCTACCTCTGTCATCATCCTCATTTTTACTGTCATCATATCCATTGGAGTGATCTACAATACGGCATTGATCACCCTTTCCGAAAGGATATATGAATTGGGGAGTTTGCGGATTTTAGGATTCACGTTAAAAGAGGTATTTGCCATCATTGCTTGGGAATTGTCATGGCAAATTCTATGTGCCATTCCCATTGGATGTATCTTTGGATACCAATTGGCAAATGTAATCTTAAATAGTAATGAAACAGAAGGTTTCAGAATTCCCGCAACAATCTACCCTTCTACATATTATTATTCCATCCTCCTTGCATTATTTACAGCAGGCATTAGCTATTTGATTGTATTTAGGAAATTAAAAACCATGGATTTATTAAGTGTGTTGAAGGTAAGGGAATAAAATGTTCAAAATGGATTTTGTAGAAATTTTAAAATCTAAGAATGCAAAGATTGGGATTGGAGTTTTATTACTCATCATTTTCTCCTTTTTCATTTTACGAAAGAAACCTAAACCCGTTGAGATTTCTCCTGTAACAAAAGGAACTTACCAACAAATCCTTTCCGTCCAAGGAAAATCAAAAGTGAAAGAATTATATACTGTGTATTCACCCGTGAATGGAGTGATGCGAAGAGTGGAACTCCATGCGGGTGACCAAGTAAAGAAGGGCATGAACCTACTCACGGTGGATTGGGACATTGTCAAAACAGTAAAAGCCAATACGAATGGCCAAATTTTAAAAGTATACCGCGAGAGTGCAGGACCCGTGGCTATGGGCGAGCGGATTATGGATTACGGTGATCTTTCGAAACTGGAAATCATCGCCTATGTTTTAACCGAAGACATGCCAGAGCTCACACTTGGTGACACTGTGAATCTTTCTGGATTTGGGGATCAAATGTTAATAGGGAAAATCGCAAACATAGAACCCGCAGCCATTACGAAGATATCTTCGCTTGGAGTGGAAGAACAAAGAGTTCCTATTTCAATTGCATTTGAGCCACCAAATGGAATGGGTGATGGTTATGAATTAGAATGTAAGATCATTCTCTTTGAAAAACCAAACTCGATCCTCATACCAAGTTCTGCGCTCTTCCGCCAAGATGACAAATGGGCAGTGTATACTGTTGAGAAGAAAAAAGCAACATTACGCTTTGTGACTGTAGAACACCAAAGTGAAGGGATTAGTCTTATCAAAGAAGGTTTGAAAGAAGGAGAATCTATTATTTTGTATCCAGGTGATGGGATCACAAATGGAACAAAAGTGATCGCGGAATAACGCTTATTTGCCTTTGGGAAGTGTGAAGTAAAATTTAGATCCCTTCCCTACTTCACTCTCCACAAAAATTTTCCCGTGGTTTTTTTCGATAAATTCCTTACATAAGATCAAACCAAGAGTTGTGCCTCTTTCCCCTAAGGTTCCTGGCATACTCTTTTGTTTGGCATCGATTTGAAAGAACGTACTTCGAATTTCATCTGAAATTCCTGTTCCAAAATCTTCAACTTGGATGGAGACATTCCCATCAATTGAATTCGCTGTAACAATCACCTGTCCGCCGACATGAGAATACTTGATCGCATTGGAAACTAAGTTTCTTAAAATCGTTTCCAACATATTCTCATCAGCAAAAACAACCGTGTCTTTCTCAACTAAGTTCTGAATGCGAATCCCTTTGTTTTCTGTCATAAACGTAAAGTAAGAGATAACAGTATCCACCAATGATTTCACAGATACATTTTCTGGTAAAAATGAAATCTCATTCGTTTGAGACCTGGCCCAAGTTAATAAATTTTCAAGTAACGCATACACTTCACCAGAAGATTGGTATAAAATATTCAGATCATTTCGCATTCGTTTCGGAGACCTTGTCTCCATATCTTCCATTAACATACCAATAAACGTATTCATGCCACCAATAGGACCCTTTAAGTCATGTGATATGATTGAGAAAAATTTATCTTTTGTTTGGTTTAATAATTGTAGTTCCTTAAAATAACGATTCATCTCCGCTTCTGATTTTTTTCTTCCATCAATATCGCGAGAGACACCTAACAATTCAATTTCTGAGTTTTGGTTCTTTTGAAAGACTGTATTTGCTTCGATCCAAATCGTAGATCCATTTTTTCGCACTTGTTCCAGTTCATAGGAATAAGGGATTTTCATACTGGAATACCGAAACTCCTTCATACGAGGGAGAAGCATTTCCTTAAATTGCAAATAAGAATCTTGAGTAAATGTATTCGAAATATGCTTTTCCGATGCTTCCTGAATGGTATACCCAGTCACTTGCGTAATGGAAGGACTCACATAGGTAAACTTTTCTAAATCAAAATTCCAAACCCAAATGATATCGGTAGAATTTTCGGCGAGTGATTTATATTTCTCTTCGTCTTGGATTTGGCCTTTGATAAAAATATCAATGCATAGTAACAAAAAACCGAATGTCATTAGCACAGAAATAATATAAAAAAATAAATAAGTAACGTCTTGGATCGGACCTTTCCCAAACGCAATTTGAGTGACTGAGACTTCTGTAAATGCATAAACGAGGGATCGACCTAACAGAAATAAACCACTGAAGAGAAAAAAATAAAACAGAAAGTTTCCTGTTAGCTGTTGTTTCCTATTTTCTACAAAGATCGTTTTTGCTGTGAGAAGGAAATAAACACTCGGAAATATGGAAAGAATCGAGATTCGGTATTGTTGCGGGAAGGTTGAAAACTGGTAGAGGGCTATCGTGACAAAGAACACCACTGCAAAAAAAACACTTACTTTCCAATTTGGTTTTTTCCCAAATAAATTCACAATGATCGCATGGTAAGATACAATTGACAAGAAGATGAAAGTATTTCCAAAACTAATGGAGATCCAATCAGGGATTTGACCGCGAAGAGCCCCCATCACAATCCAACCAAGGCCTTGCAACAACGTCGCAAGGGACCATGCCTTCACCATCCTGAGTTTCTTAAAATAATAACCAGAGGCAAACCATAGGCCAGAAGACATCAAAAGACATCCGACAATATTGATAAAAACAACTGTTCTTGGATCTAAATTCATTGAGTCAGAAAGGATAAGGAGTATTTGTATGGAAAAATGACAAGATGCGAAACGCAACTCATTTTAAGTTTGTAACGATTAGAATCATTCAACTCAGAATGATTCTATTCTAGTAGTTCCACCAGAAAGTTATAGAACCTACTCAAATTAGGTCAAACGAGTGTTATAAAACAAACGATGGAAGAGTATCGTGAGCGATTCTCTAAATGGATCTGTTTGGTTTGGTTTGGTTCTAACATTCGATCCTTTACGCGGTTGATTAGAAACGGAGAGAGCATTCCCATGAATGAAATCAATCAAAATGTCACGAGTGAGTTCTGGATTTTCATATGGACTTGAGGCTTGGATCAAATCCAAAATCAAATCATTTAACAGTTTCACTGCCGGATATTTCTCGTTTGGACTTTGGATCAGATACAAAGACAAATCTATGTATTGGATAAAAAAGGATCGATACTCGACAAGAACTGATTCCAGTTTTTCCTTCTCTTTCCCTCTTCTTTCCCCCAATTGTAATCCTTCATAAAATTTGCGAAAGACTACATCCACAAGCTCCGCCAGGAGTTGGTCTTTATTTTTGAAGTAATAGTAAATTGTCATCGGATCGATCGATAATTTTTCAGCAAGTTTTCGCATACTGAAGGATTTTAATCCTTCTTTTTTTAGCAAACGTAAGGCCTGATTTGTGATTTTTTCTTTCATTTTCAAATAATTTCTACAGTGTAGAAATATGATAACATTAAAAGCATATATTGCAAGTAGCCTAGACGGATTTATTGCAAAAAAAGATGGCTCTGTCGACTGGCTTCACGCGGAAAAATACCAACTAGAAAAGGAAGACTTCGGATATGAGAAGTTTATGGAATCCATCGATTGTATCGTGATGGGTAGAATTACGTTTGAAACTGTTTTACAGTTTGAACCCTATCCATTCGAAAACGTACCAGTCATTGTAGTATCAAACAATCCAAACTACCAAATTGAATCGAAACATCAGATTACGATTTTCACTCGCCCGTTACGAGAACTCATACCTTTTCTCGAATCGAACCAATACCAAAATGTCTATGTGGACGGTGGGAAACTCATTCAATCGTTTCTGAAAGAATCCCTATTGGATGAAATCACAATCACTCAAATTCCCATTCTACTTGGAAGTGGAATCCCACTCTTTGGTGGTATTGAGAGAGAGATCGATCTTAAACATAGAAACACACAAACCTTCCCCAATGGATTTGTCCAAATTGAATATGAGATTGTGAAATGAGGATTTTATGCGCAATGACGCAAAAACTTAAGTCTGACAAAAAAATAGGCCTTGACTGTAATACAATTCCGTATTACATTTTAAATTATGATCAGCCTACGCCTGCCTCCAGAACTAGAAAGAAAATTAGATTCATTTGCAAAATCTGAAGGGAAAAGTCGCACAGAAATAGTGAAGGAATCTATTCTCCAATATATCAAAAGTCGTGGGGATAACAAAACTCCCTATGAATTAGGTTTAGATTTGTTTGGAAAATATAATTCTGCGAATTCGGATTTAGCTCAGAATCGAAAAGCTTACCTAGAGAAAGCAATCGGAAAGAAGAATGAAAAACGTAGCTCTCATTGATTCTGGTCCTATCATTGCGTTATTCAATTCGAAAGATAAGTTCCACAAACAGACTCTAAAATTTCTTAAATCTTATCATGGTGAATTAGTTTCTTCGTGGCCAGTGATTACCGAAGTTATATATCTGCTTTCTTTCTCAGTGGAAGCACAATCAGACTTTCTTGAATGGATTGAAAGAGGAAGTATCAAAATATTTGATTTAAATATCGAGGATCTTAAATATATTAAAAATCGAATGAGAAAGTATTCAGATCTACCTATGGATTTAGCTGATGCTTCCTTAATGTGTATTTCGGAAAAAATGGGAATCGAACGAATCGTTAGCATTGATTCAGACTTTTCGATTTACAAAAACTTAAAAGGGAAATTTTTACAAAACCTTTTTAAATCTTAAATCCGACCAAGCACATAACAGCATTTCGGAAAGTTCATAAAAGATCAAAACTCTACTCATGCAAAAAATCCTGACCCCACTCGACGAAAGACTCACCGATTATTTCCTTCTGAAATCGAAGGAATCCCCTTCTGATACATTCGTTGCAGATCATGAAAAAACTGCTGTTAGATTACTTTTATCTGATTTTGAAGTCCAATCGGTTTTTTGCACAGATAAATATTGGCAAAAACACAAAGGCCTCATCACATCCAAATTGCAAGATGAGGAGAAGTGTTTTGTCGCCGATAAATCTATCTTTGAAGAAACCATTGGTTTCCATGTACACCAAGGGTTTATGGCAGTTGGGAAACAAAAATGGGCAAAAGAAGAAGAACTTTCTTTTCCCATCCTTATCCTGAATGCAATCGTTGATAGTGAAAATATAGGTTCAATCCTTCGTTGTGCAGCAGCCTTTGGCATCCAATCAATTCTATTTGATACCAAGTCAGCCTCACCGTATCTTAGGCGTTCTGTCAGAGTCTCCATGGGTGCCATCTTCCAATTGAAGATAGCCAAATCGACAAACCTACCCGAGTCGATTCACCGAATGAAGGAGAGGTCTGCGAATGTAACCGCACTCGCCCTTCCCAAGGAAAATGCAGTTCACGTTTCTAAAACAAAAACCATCCAAGAGATTGGAAAACAAGAGAACTTAGTCCTTATCATTGGCAATGAAGCAAATGGGATTGAGGAAAGTGTTTTAGATGCGTCTGATGTGATTGGTTACATTCCAATGAAAAACAAAATCGATTCATTGAACGTATCTCATGCCTTGGCTGTAGCACTTTCACACCTTCTCTAAATCTTATTGATCCCAATCCCAAAAAAAATCTTTATTCGTCATTTCTGGTTCTGCGTTTTCTTTCGGTGCAGTAGGAGCAGGATTAGCATCATCTAAATCACGATTTGCATTTTCTAAATCTAATGTTTCTTTTAACCAATATTCTTCTGTTCCGAAATGAGGGAAAAGAGAGGGAAACGATGGATCTTCCCATCGTTTTCCAATCCAAGCTGCATAATGGATGAATCGAATGATTCGTAATGGTTCGATTAATTTGAGCCAATTTTCATCAAAGTCTGCAAACATACAATAACCAGCAAAAAAATCAAAGAACTCATGTTTACGATCTGCTTCCCCAAACGGAAGTAACATCCAAAAATCTTGAACAATGGGTCCATGTAAAAAATCATCAAAATCTAAAATGCTAAACCCATCAGGTGAGATTAATAAATTTCCTTTGTGACAATCACCGTGAATCCTTTGGGAAGGGATTTGGTATTCGTTTGTCAGTGATTCAAAGATGGCAAAGGCATTACGTGCATTCTTTTCATATCGTTCGGCCAAAGCAGAATTCGTTATCAATTTTTTATCTAGTATGTATTGCAGCGCAGTGAGTCCATAACTTGGTATGTCGAGTGTTGGTCTACTTTTGATCTGACTTCGTTTCCCAACGGAATGGATCCTTCCGAGTAAGGCCCCTACTCGTTCCAAATCGTTTGATTGGATTTCTTCGACAATCCTTCCATTACGTAAGGGCCAAATGGCAAAATAAATTCCTTCCCATTCAAAGAGTGTTTTTCCATCAATAACGATTGGTGCAAGAACTGGAATCTCTTCCCCCGCTAACTCTTGTAAAAATGCATGTTCTTCTAGGATTTGTTTTTGGTTCCATTTCCCAGGTCGATAGAATTTAACAACAATCCTTCCAGCTTTTGCCGTTTCGATATCGTAAACACGATTCTCAACACTATTTAATACAAAATACCTTCCGGTTGTTTCATACCCAAGGGATTCGATCGCATTTAAAATCGTATCGGGGGTTAATTGGTAAAAAGAATGATGGATGTTCAAGTGGATTATCTGATACGATTAGCTGACGATTTTATTGCGGCCAGAAGTCTTTGCTTCATATAAATTTTTATCAGCTAATTTTAACAAATCATGATTGGAATTAACCTCATTTAGTTCTCCTCCAGCAACACCTCCACTAAACGTAAAATGGAAAATCTGATCTGTATCCGATTTCATTTCCAGTTTGGAAACATTGTCTCTGACACGGTCTAAAATTCTTGTCGCATCGGCAACGCCCGTTTCCGGGAAGAGGATGACAAACTCTTCCCCTCCAAACCGAGAGATGATATCGGATTTTCGAAAACTTGTTTTTAATGCATGAGCTAATTGTTTGATCACTTGGTCTCCAATTTCATGCCCATATGTGTCGTTGATATTCTTAAATTTATCGATATCGATCATAGCCAATGATAATAGGCTATTATGCCTTTTGCAACGTTGGAATTCCTGTTCGATCCTTTCTTCCATATAACGTCTATTATATAGATTGGTCATCACATCTCGAATCGCAGTCTCACGCAATTGGTCATGCAAAGCTTTGATTCGTAAGGCACTAAAAATTCTTGCTAGTAATTCAATTTCTTTGGCAGGTTTCGTGATATAATCTGTTGCCCCTGCTTCTATTGCTATTTTAAAATATTCTGGTTCCGTATGTCCTGTGACCATAATGATCGGAAGCCAACTGACAGGAGATGTAGAGAGAATGTCCGAAATTAAATCGATGCCGTTGCCATCTGGCAATTCCCAATCGAGTAAAACAACATCGATTGCTTCACTTCGTATTTTTTCTCGTGCTACAGAAATGGTTTCTGCTTCGATGGCAGTATAACCATTTTTGGAAACCCACCGACTGAGAAGTTTCCGCTGTAGGTCAGAATCTTCAATGATTAGGATTTTTTTCTGTCCTTCTGACATTCACCTATCGTTTACTTTTTCTTTTTTTTACCTAGTATTTTTTCTATTTCGCCCGGTTCCATTGGAACTTTTACAATCGTTCCACCTTCTTTTCTCACTTGGTCTAAATCAACAACAGCACCCGACAACAATCGTGCTGCTTTTTTAGAATTATCCTTCACGCCATACACAACCCATTTGCCTCCCTCAAGGGATAACACTAAATACGTACAATCGGCTGCTGCTAAAATCGAATGCGCAGAGATCTGTGCCATGAATTCATAACTGAGAACGATTCCTGTTCCAACGACGACTCCCGAAGGCACACCAAAGGCTTTACCTACTTGGTAGACTCCATAACTCGTACCCACTCCAAAGGAAGCAGCAGAGCCAACAACACCCACTGTGGCGGACGTAGCTTTGGTGGAAGCATAGGTGACGACCTCAGTGGTGCCAGAAGCCCCTGCAACAGCCCCTCCTGCGACTGTTCCCGTCACAGCAATCCCTCCTCCTAAGACAGTTTGGCCTGCTGTCACACCCACATAACTCATAGGAGCAAGGATGTACTTTCCAGACGACTCAGTGACAAAGGCAGCAGACTTTACGGAGTATGCAGATGATTTTCTAGACATAGCGGATGTGACTTTAGCGCCCTTATCGAGCGACTGGACAGATTCATGTACCACAACTTCTGTACTATTGATGATGGAACCAAGAACGAGTTCAATGCTAGGTGCGGTCAAGTACACAACACCTTTCCCTGTTAACGTGATTGTCTCGACTAACCCATACATGGTGGTTCCAGCTGCATTCGTACCTAGGGCAACAGGATATATGAGTCCATTCCAAGTCACATACCCAACGGATAGTAAAGCAAACTTACTAATCGGTTTGATGATACTGTCATACAAAATTGCTTTGGTGGCTCTGGAAAAAGATTTGAGTAATGCAGTCGGGATCCCTTCGTCTTTGTCTGCAATGGCTTCAATTTCTCCCTTGGCTTTCCCTAACTCTTCCTTTGTATCCTTTCCATATTGAAAAATGGTTTCTTTCCAACTTCCAAAGATACTTTCAGAAACAGCCGAGCGAATCTCATCGATTTCGGAAGTTCGACTCCAGAATCCACCTTTGCGAAAGTCTTCATAGGATTCATTCCAAGAATTTTTTAATGCTTCATCTAAATCTATGTAACCATAGACAGTGGATTCAAAATCTTTTTGGAAATTCTCTTGGTACTTTTGGAATCTTTTTTTGGCAGAAGGAGATGTATCCTTTGGCATCTCTCGGTTGAGTTGCATCTCCGCCCATTCATCCCATTCTTTGCGA